>JAEYXS010000083.1 GCA_023431185.1 Verrucomicrobiota bacterium | reverse complement strand
CGTGGACAAGATCGCCCCACCAACCGTGGCAGCCGTCGTAGTAAAAAGAAATTCGCGCCGGTTCATGTTGATGCCCACGTCCTACCCGCTCTCACTCTATTTGGAAAGACGAACTTGAAGTCTTGGTGCAAAAGCATTTGCCATCGTGGCGCAGACCTATGACCGCTTATGTTAAAAACAAGAGAACGCGTCCCTGCTTCCCCGCCATCCAGAATGGATGCCAGAAAGTAGCCGGAGGTTGAGGAGCGCCAGCGACGACACCTCCGGTAACCCATCCTCAAATCTCAGCACCCAGAATGGGTGCCAGAACACGCCACACTCTCACTCCAAATACTTCGGATCATACTTCACCCCATTCTTCTCTAACAACCGTTTCAATTCATCACTAAATCCGACTTTGTGGTGATGCTCTTCTTGTCCCTTGATATAACGGCGGACAGCTTCACCATGCGACCAGCTTGTGCTGAATATCGCATACCCTTCCTGCCACGAAAACTCCGGCTCATGATTCTCAGCCATCCAAATCGACGAAGCCTTCTTCAACTCCCTCACAACCTCCGCCGGAGCTTGGATGGTTTTAAGGCTTAGCAAAAGGTGCACATGGTCGGCTACTCCACCAACCGCTTCAGCCACACCGCCCATACCACGCACTGTTCCGCCCATATATTCGTGCAGGGCAGGCATCCAATCTGCCCGGATGAACGGACGACGCTCCTTTGTGCTAAATACCACGTGATAATGCAGACTGTAAAAGGTTGATCCAATGCTTACCCCTTGTCTGGCACCCATTCTGGGTGCTGTCATTGGTTCCTCCTGACCGGAGGTGTCGCTTCGCTCAACCTCCGGCTACTCTCTTGCAAGCCTTCTGCTTGCTACTTTAAAAATCATACACCACCGGTGCCGGCTGCATCAGCCCTGCAAACCCATCCGCTTTCACGTCGATGTCCAGCATGCCATCCGAGAGATGGTACAGCGTCATCTTCGCCTTGATCTCCGGCGCGAGCGTCTTGAGCTGCTGATAATTCGCATGCACCCCGCCCGGGAAATGCTGGCAATCATGGAAGATCACTTCGCACTGCGGCGCCAGCCGCTGGATCATGGCGATGTCAAACTTCGTGTCCCCGGAGATCAGCACCCGCCCATCCACCACCAGCCCCGTGGTATACACACTCTCCTCCACCGTCGCCGCCGTGTCAGGGATATGGTTCGCCGCAAAGATACGCACCGTCAGATCGTCCTCCGGAACCTCCCCCTTCACCGTGAATTCCCACGTGTCCACCGCCTCCTCTTGCAGATGCCGCGGTGTCACCACGTCAAAATAATGCTCCATCAACAGCTCGCCCTTCGGGTCCTGCACATCCGTCACCTCGGAGAAGGCGAGCCCGCCGCGCAAGGACCAGTCCCACAACATCTCGGCATAGTGCGGCGGGATATACAGCTTGGGCCGGAACCGTCCCTCGGCGCGCGCATTGGCACAGCGCATGAGGTAAGCTGGAAAAGCTTCATCCGCGCCCTTCGGCATCTCGATGAACGGCGCTTCATACCGCCGCTTCAAAGCCAGCTCCTCCAGCGAGCCGATATGATCCGCGTGCGAATGCGTGACGAGCAGGTTCTTCACCGCGTGCGCCGACAGGCCGAACTCGCTCATCTTGTGCGTCGCCTTGGACCCCAGGTCCACGAAAAGCGCCGTCTTGCCTTTCACCACGATGAAGTTCGACTGGAACATCTTCGCCGAAAACGCCCCGCCCACCCCCAACGCGATGACGCGCAGCTTCCCCGTCTCCGTGGTCAACGGCAATGGCCTCTGATAACGCCAGACCCCCAATCCGGGCGAAAGCAGCTTGGGCTCATAGGCCCCCAGGTCCAGCGTTGTTGTCTTCATCGTCCCCATCGCCCGTTTCAATCAATCCACCCGGTATAACCCCGGTGGAGCCACACAGTTGTGAGATAGGAGCTAAATAAGCAGGAGCCATGCTAGGCGGCAATGAAAACCTGATGCGGAAACTTGCGTTTAGCCGCCAAAAAGCCAAAATTTGACCAGCACAACACCCAGCACCCATCGCTTTATGCCATTTCCATCCACCGCCACTCCTGCATCCCGCCTGAATCGCCGGGTCTTTCTCGCCCAATGCACGACCGGCGCCCTGGCTCTTTCCGCGGCTCCCGCCAGTCTGCTGGCCGCCGCCAAAGGCGGGCCCATGATCCCCTTGGGCATGAGCCTGTACGGCATGAAGTCGCTGGAGATCGATGTCGCCCTGCGCACCTGCGCCGAGATCGGCTATGACTCCGTGGAATGGGTCTGCAACGCCGGCTGGCCCACGGAACCCAAGAACATCGGCAACAGCGAACGCAAACGCCTCGCCGCCCTTATCGACTCCCTCGGCCTGCGTCTCCACGGCATGATGGAAAACCTGAGCTTGCTCGCTCCCGATGACACCCTGCGCAGTAACCTCGACCGCCTCAAGGACGCCGCCGAACTGGCTCAAGCCCTCGCGCCCAAGCGCATGCCCGTCATCGAGACCACGCTCGGCGGCAAACCCGGCCAGTGGAAGGAAGTCAAAGCCACCATGGCCGAACGCCTCAACGCCTGGGCCGAGGTCGGCAAATCTTCCAAAGCTGTCATCGCCATCAAAGCCCATGTCGGCGGTGCCCTACACACACCCGAGGATGCCGCTTGGCTGGTGAAGCAGGCGAACAGCCCTTGGATCAAGCTCACCTACGATTTCAGCCACTTCGAACTGCGCGGCTACAAGCTCTCCGATTCCATGGCACAGATGATCGGCCAGACGCGCTTCATCCACATCAAGGACACCAACGGCGGCAACGCTGAGAAATTCCAGTTCATCCTCCCCGGCGACGGTAAAACGGATTACGTGGAATACCTCACCCTGCTGAAGAGCCACGGCTATCGCGACCCCGTGACCATCGAGGTCAGCGGCCAGGTGTGGAACAAGAAAGAATACGACCCCATCGCCGCCGCCAAGCACTGCTACGCCAAACTGGCCCCCGCCTTCGAGAAAGCCGGCGTGCGAGATATGAAGAAAGCGGGTTGAAGAGAATTTTTCGATGAATGGGCAATAGTCTGAAAATCACCATCTCCGATGCCCCCACCTCCGAAGTCATCCATCGCTTCCACAATTTCGGCGAGGATGTTTACCGCGCCTTGCATGACAACTGCTCCGTAAGCATCGACGAGATCGATGCCTCCACCACCAGCTTCACCATCCGTGACATCCGGCGCAGCGACCTCGGCTTCGTCACCCAACGCATCAAACACGAACTCAAACGGCACCACTTCGACCAAACAGCCACGCTAATCCGCCTCTGCCCACAATCTGTCATGAAATCAGAGAGCATAAAACAACCGCTGGCCGGGCGCTGACATAAGCTCAGAACACGGGAAATGCTGCCTCCTTCTCCCCAAGGGAGAAGGATTGAGGATGAGGGGGAAGGTAACGTTCATCAGCAAAAGCAGGCTACCCTTTTCTAAAGCAGAAAAAAACAGGCCGGCTCCCAAGAACCGGCCCGCTCGAATTCTGAACTTATTGGCCTGTCCGTGCAACGGACCTTAGTCTTCGTTCCGGATCAGCTTCGCGATGACGTTGTAATCCTCCATCGTCGTCACGTCGCCCTTGATCTCCTCACCGGCGGCGATCTGCTTCAGCACCCGGCGCATGATCTTGCCCGAGCGCGTCTTCGGCAGCGCCTCGGCGAAGCGCACATCGTCCGGCTTCGCCACCGGCCCGATCTCCTTGCCCACGTGCGCGCGCAGCTCGTTCTTCAACTCCGGATGCGGCTTGAAGCCCTGTTTCAACGTCACGAACACCACCAGCGCCTGACCTTTCAACTCATCCGGACGTCCCACCACGGCGGCTTCCGCCACTGACGGATGGCTCACCAGCGCGCTCTCCACTTCCGCCGTGCCGATGCGGTGACCGGCGACGTTCAACACGTCATCGATCCGGCCCACGATCCAGAAATATCCATCCTGGTCCTGACGGCAACCGTCACCCGTGAAGTAGCTCCCCTTCACCTCGCTCCAGTACGTTTCCTTGAAGCGCTTCGGATCGCCCCAGATGCCG
This sequence comes from Verrucomicrobiota bacterium, assembly GCA_023431185.1. Classification (GTDB taxonomy): domain Bacteria; phylum Verrucomicrobiota; class Verrucomicrobiia; order Limisphaerales; family JAEYXS01; genus JAEYXS01. The sequence goes on along the minus strand of JAEYXS010000083.1, from coordinate 24,497 downwards.
CGCAGCATGCTCGGCCACGGCTTCCGCACCACCAGCTTGCCGCCGGAATTCTTCGGTACTGCCTTGCCCTTGTCATCCACCAGTTCCGGCAGGATGCCAAAGAACGGCAACGTCGCCGTGCCCGGCTTGAGCGGAGTCGCACCCGGCAGCGGTGTGATCATGATCGCACCCGTCTCCGTCTGCCACCATGTGTCCACGATCGGGCAACGCCCGCCACCCACCACCGTGTGATACCACATCCACGCTTCCGGATTGATCGGCTCGCCCACGGACCCGAGCAATCGCAACGAACTCAGATCATGCTTCTTCACCCATTCATCGCCCCACTTCATGAAGGCGCGGATCGCTGTCGGTGCCGTGTAGAGGATCGTCACGCCATACTTGGCGATGATGCGCCAGAAACGGTCCGGCTCCGGCCAGTTCGGCGCGCCTTCATACATCAGGCTTGTCGCGCCATTCGCCAGCGGTCCATAGACCACATAGCTGTGGCCCGTCACCCAGCCGATATCCGCCGTGCACCAGTAAACATCCTCATCCCGCAGGTCGAAGACATACTTGGACGTCATCTTCGCGCCGAGCAAGTAACCGCCCGTCGTGTGCAGGATGCCCTTCGGCTTGCCCGTGGAACCCGACGTGTAAAGGATGAACAACGGCGCTTCGGAATCCATCTCCGCCGCCGGACAATCTGCGTCCACGTATTCCATTTCGCGATGCCACCAGACGTCGCGCCCTTCCTTGATGTGCACCTCGTTGTCCGAGCGCCGCACCACAATCACCTTCTCGATCGTCTTCGTCAGCGATTTGCCGTCCGCTCCCTTGATCTCCAGCGCATCGTCCACGTTCTTCTTGAGTTGCACCACCGAACCGCGGCGGAAACCACCGTCCGACGTGATGACCACCTTCGCCTGGCAATCAAAGATCCGATCCGCCACTGATTGCGCGCTGAAACCGCCGAACACCACCGAATGGATCGCCCCGATACGCGTGCACGCCAGCATCGCCACCGCCGCCTCCGGGATCATCGGCAGATAGATCAGCACCCGGTCACCCTTCTTCACCCCGTTCCGCTTCAGAACATTCGCGAACATGCACACCTCCCGGTGCAACTGCTTATAAGTGATCGTCCGCTCCTCGCCCGGTTTGCCGGGGCTGGCCGGTTCCCCCTCCCAGATGATCGCCGCCTTGTTCGCGTACGGCGTGCCCAGCCACTTGTCCAGGCAGTTATGGCTGACGTTCAGCTTGCCGCCCACGAACCACTTCGCGTTCGGGGCCTTCCACTGCAGCACCTTCTTCCACGGCTTGAACCACACCAGCTCCTGCTTCGCCTGCTTGCCCCAGAACTTCTCCGGTGCCTTGATGGATTCGTTATAGATCTTGCGATACTGCGCCAGCGACTTGATGTGCGCCTTGGCGGCAAATTGCTTGGACGGCTGGAAAACGCGTTCCTCCGTCATCACGGACGTGATGCTCGTCGGCTTTTCAGATTTGCTCATAAAAGATAAACGGAATGCGCGCCATATTAGGCCGGACCTCCTTCCCGTCAACCACCAGCATGCAATAAACGAGTTTTCCACCCCTGATGGCCCCGCGCACTTTAGTCGGGGTTCCCAGACGATATTTTCGCAATCCCTCTACGCAGCACCGACGTAAGAAGTCTCTGCTTTGTTTGGGACTGCGGCGCTTCCCGCCCGTAATCTGCATCAGCTACCGGACGGTTAGCACCGCACAATCGGCCTGCCGCACCACGCGCTCAGCCGTGCTGCCCATCCACGCATGCTTCAAGCCGGAGTAGCCATGGGTAGTGAGTACGATAAGATCCGCCCCACAAGACCCGGCGGCGCGGCAAATCTCATCATACGGCGTCCCCTCCAGCACGGCAGTGGAGACTTTCACCGCCGATGAGTCGCTCAATGTCCGCGCCATGTGCTCCAGATCCGCCTCTGCCTGCTTCAGGAAAGGCATCACTGCATGGCTCATCAGTTCACCTCCGAGCAGGTAAGAGATCGTCGATCGATCAACCACATAGAGCAGGATAAGCTCCGCATCAAACTGGGCGGCCAGATAGGCAGCCCACGGCAGGGCCTTGCCGGATATCTCGGAGAAATCCACCGGCACCAGCACCTTCTTGAGGTTGAAACCGGATGCCTTGCCCCGCTTTTCATGAGTGTTCCGGGTTGGAATGGTAAGCACTGGACAGGGAGCATGGCGAACAACCCGTTCGGCGGTGCTGCCGAGCAGCACGCGCTTGGCCCCGGTATGGCCCTGCGTGGCCATGACGATCATATCCGCCTCCAATTCAGTGGCTGCAGTGCTGATCCGATGGAATGGCTTTCCGGTCCGGACTGCGGAGGAGACTGTCCCTCGGCCTTCCCGCGCGCTTTCGGCCAATGCGGCCAGCTTTGACCTGGCTTGCGCCACCACTCCCGCTTCATCCCGGACTAGGAGCAAGGATTCCAGTCCAGCCAGGCGGGAGGGCGGCTCAATGACATGCAGCAGCATGACGGCGGCGTTGATCTTCTCCGCCAAAGCCAACGCTTTCTTAACTCCCACCAGCGACTCCTTGGAGAAGTCCGTCGTTGCCAGGACTCTGTTGACTTTTAGTTGCGAAGCTATTGTCACTCCCGGAGCTGGTTTCCTGGCGTTTGCTTTCTTTTTCTTCATGCGGTTGAGCTTTCGGTTTTATGGCTGCTACTCTGCACCATTTCGAAGGTTGGACGACGTTCATGCTCTTTTCCTCGAAAGTTTTTACCGATGCACCTGAAAACAGGCTTCCCCGCGCCGGGCCTCTTTTGGACAATCGTGCAAACTCGCGCCTGCGGGCGGGTCAGGATTCGTCATACACCAGTGCGGCGCTAAACGCTATAATGCGGCGGCTTCGCATTCGTCCCCTTGATGCGGTCCAGCTCCTGGCTCTCCATGGACTGCGAGAGCTGCTGCTGCACGGCTTGCAACCGTGCGATCGTCTTGCTCTGGTCCGTCACCACCTGGTTCAATTGTTCGCACAAGTGCTCCAAATGCGTGACATTCGTCTCCAACCGCAGCAACCGTTCTTCCAACGATGAATCCATGCGAACAAGATACGCCAAAGCATTTCCGCCGCGAATCTAATTCTGTTAGAGTTTCGCTTTAGTCGGCTCATTGACTCGCGCCCTTTTCTCTCGCACCTTCCCCACGGCAAATGAAAGTTCACGGACACATTCTGATGGTTTTCCTGCTCTATCTGCTGGGCGTGGACTTGGCAGCTCTAAATGCCCAGCCCGTCCCCAAACCCGTCCCCGATGCCTGGCTGCCGGAGGGCACTCACCCGGATTTCCTCACCACCAACCGCTGGTCCGTCACCCAGTCCGGCACGCTGACCAATGAAGCCCTCGTCGGCAAACTCAAAGTCTATTGGCACCCACCAGCCGGAACGGAAGTGAAGTCCGCCCGCCTCTGGTCCAGCGCCGATGCTCCTGGCCGCTGGCGCGCCCGCGACTGGCAATCTCTCCCGATGGAAAAGCGTGGTGAACGTTGGGAAACTGCCCTGCCCGTCGAGAGCGTGGATGTGCCCATGGTTTACTTTGTGGAAGCCCAGTCCGCGCAAAAGCACACCACCGCCATGCGCCTCTGCCGTCCCCGGCTGGTCGGCCTGGAAGAACCCAGCCGCATCTTCTGGCCGTTCCTGGAGGGCTTCGAGGAAGAACTCTGGAGCTGGCGCACGGTGACCGACGAACCGCGCTACACGCCGGTCGAAACCGGCACGTCCGCGAAGAATGGCAAAGCCGCCCTGCGCCTCATCATCCCGGCAGATAAACGCTCCACCACCGTGACCACCACGCGCATCCGTGGCTGGCAACTGGACCAGAACGTGGCCAGCGGCATCCGCCTCTGGGTCCGGCTGGCCAGTGGCACGGCCAAGCTCCGCTGCACGCTCCAGTCCCATGCCTTCACGCCGCAGCAGACCATCTCCCTCTACCCTGATGAACCGGTGATCGGCACCCAATGGCAGGCCGTGGACCTGAAGTTGGTTCGTTTCCCCAAACTGAGCATCAGCGAAGTGGACCTGATGTCCCTCGAAGTCATCGGCGCCGGCCCGCTGGAGTGCTTCATTGACGACATCCAACTCCTCGGCCGCTGGCCTTCAGTCGATTAGCGCATCAGAAAGTCGCTCAAATGCTCCCCGCGCCGCCGGCGATCCCACGGTGCCAGTGTCACCAGCACCGCCCGCTCTGCTGAAAACCCTAGAAACCGCTCGGACAACTCATTGAACCGCTCCACCTCATCCGTCACAAACGGCAGAAACACCCCCTCACGCCGCCTCCTCATGGCCAGCAGCTTCAAAGTCTCCAACCGCTCCTGTACATGCTCCGCGCAAGCCTCGGCGGAATCCACCAGCTTCACCTGCTTGCCCACCACTTCCGCGATCAACGGTTTCAGCAACGGGTAATGCGTGCAGCCCAGCACCAGCACATCGATGCGCTGCTTGAGCAACGGGGCAAGGTACTCCTTCAGCACGGCCTTAGTGACCTTGTGCCGCACCCATCCTTCTTCCACCAAAGGCACCAGCAGAGGGCAAGAGCGCGCGACAACTCGTACCGAGTCATCTCGTGACAGAATCGCCTTCACATACGCCTGGCTGCGGATGGTGGAAGTCGTGCCGATGATGCCGATGCGCCCGGTCTTCGTAGTCTCCAAGGCCGCCCGCGAGCCCGGCAGGATCACGCCAAACACCGGCACATCAAAGCTGCGCTCCAATGTGGGAATAGCCCAGGCGGAGGCCGTATTGCACGCCACCACCACCGCCTTCACGTTCTCCTGCATGAGAAATTGCGTATCCTCACAGGCGAACCGGATGACGGTCTCCGGCGATTTGGTGCCGTAAGGCACCCGCGCCGTGTCCCCAAGATAGACGAAGTCCTCGCGCGGCATCACCCGCCGCAACTGCCGCACCACGGTAAGCCCGCCGATGCCGGAATCAAATACGCCGATGGGAAGATTGCTGTCCTGCTTCACAGAAGTTGAGGCGGCCTGTGCCGCTTACTGCCGCTCGACGATGCGCTTGTATTCCTTGATGCCCTCGGCGATGCCCTTCGCCATCAGGCGGCGATGCGAGGAGCTGCGAATCTTGCTCGCCTCACCTGGATCGGACATGAAGCCCGCCTCGACCAGCACTGCGGGCATATCCGCATAGCGCAAAACCGCAAACCGTGCCCGGCGCACGCCGCGGTCATCCGCCCCCGTATTCTTCAGCAGTCCGCGCTGGATGTAAAAGCTCAACAGGCTGTTGTGTTCATCATTCTTGTTGCCCGGAAAACGCACCGCCGTGGCCCCTTCACCCCGGGCGTTGGTGGAACTGGCTCCCGGCGGGGTTAGCGCGAACACCTCGGCCCCTTTCGCTCCGCCCCCGGCCACCCCGTTGAAATGCAGGCTGATGAACAGGTCCGCCTTGAACTTCTGCGCCACGAAGGGCCGTGATTCCAGTTCCACAAACTTGTCCGAGGTGCGCGTCAGCACGACCTTGAACCCCGCCGTTTCCAACTGATACTTCAACTCCTTCGCCAGCAGCAGCGTGTAGCCTTTCTCCTGTCCGCCGCTGTTCTGATTGCCCGGATCTTTGCCGCCATGGCCGGGATCGATGCAAATGGTGCGGATCTTTTCCCCGGACTTGATCTTGGGCGGGAACATCACCGCGTGGATGGCATTGTCCAGATCCAAGGTGGAGACACAGGCCGAGCCGCTACGGAGGACCACTGGCGCGGACAACCAGACCACGACCCCATTCAGGACCATGCGTTTGCTGTCCACCTCGAACTCAAGTTTCGACCACTTGCTGGTGATCTGGGCTGCTTTCGAGGCTTTGGTCCAAGTGTATGTAAAGTTGTAATTCTTCGCCCAGTCATCCAACTGGATATAGCGGAACCCGTTCAGGGAAAAGGTGGACAGCTTGCCCTCTTGGGCACGGGTCGCACCCGGCAGCAACAGGACCAGGCACCAGCACAGAAGCCATAGCTGTCTCATGGGATGCCAATGTGCCTGTGCCATGCCGATGCTTCAAGTATTCGCTGCGGCCGTCGCTTACTTTTTCAATGATTTCACGTATGCCGCATACGCGGCATCGCTCGCAGCGCGAGATTTGGCCTTCTGCTCGGCCGATTCCTTGCCCGGAGCTTCCGGCGCAGATGCCGGTGCGATGAGAAAACGATAATTCACCGTGAGGCTTTCATCCTTCTTCAGCGCCTTGTCGAAAAAGAAACCGAACCGTCCGTAATCGCGCCAGGAAAGCTCTTTGATCGGATTCGTCGGCGCGTTCAGTTCCGTGCTGGTGTACCAGTTCTGTCCGACCGGAAAGAGCAGCCGGCACCATTTGAACTGGTCGCTCACGATCTTGCCGTTACCCGCCGGCAAGTCCGGCTCCCAGAGGTAGCTTGTCTCCTTCACGCGGTCCGCCACTTCACCCGCCGCGCGAAAATGGATGCCTGCGTGTTGGAGATCGCCGCCGAGGTTCAGATCGCGAGCAGCTTGCAGCTCGAACTTCGCATCCACCTGCGTGGTCTTGCCGTCGGGCTGGCTGATGATGAGTGTGCGTGTTTCGCTCACGAGCAGATTGCTGTCGTTCGCATCTTTCTTTTCCGCGCGCCAGGCGATTTTCGCCACGAGCGTGGCCGAATCCGCCGTGATCTTGGCGGGTTCCAGCGTGATGATCTCCATGCTGCCGCCCTTCATGTGCCAGCAATCCGCGCTGCCGAGATCTGAGGTGATCTTGTTCCAGCCGATGTAGATGCCGCGATGATGCGGAAACTTGCCCGCCGTCTTGCCCTCAGCGTCGAGACCGCTGTTCGTCAGCAACTGTCCCTCCGTCCCATAGACGTGCAGATACGGCTTGAACTGGCCTTCGCCGAAGACCAGCGCGGCCACCAGCTTGCCATCGCGCTTGACCATCGCGACTTTGCCCGGTCCATGCGGATTCTTCTCCTCCGTCACCGCCCATTGTGCCGCCATGGCACTGGACAAAGCGGAGAAAGAAACGGCTGCGACTAACAGGCTCGCAGACAAAGTAAAACGACGGTTCACACCGGACATGATGGAGTGCATGCCCCATTGTTAACCTGAACTGCGAGACTCGAAAAGGCAAAATGCCAGCCGAAGCATTTACTTCGCTGCCGGCGGCAGGAAGGTGATCTTCATGCCGGACTTCTTCTCCTGGCTCAGGCTGTCGATGAGATTCGCTCCAGTTGAAACAGGCGCGGTAGGCACAGCCGGCTGACAATCCTTCGCTGCCGGTTCCAATGCCGAGCGCAACGCACCCTCCACCAGTTCCGCGCAATGGATCTTCATCGGCGGCAACGGTCCCAGACCACCAGACAAATCCTCCGACTTCAAGGCGAGCGCCTCTTCCGCCGTCTTACCCTTGATAAGTTCCGTGGCCATGCTGGCGACGGCGATGGCCGTTTCGCAGCCGAAAGATTGGAACGTGGCTTTGTCGATGACGCGACGGCCCTTGTCGTCCTTGAACTTCACCCACAGGCGCAGCATCTCCCCGCAACCGGCATTGCCGACGGTGCCGATGCTGTCAGCATCCGCCATTTCGCCCACGTTCTTGGGATTGGCCAGCGCCTCGCGAATCTTCTTTTCCAATTCAGCGTTCATCAAAAAATTCCTTAACCCAATTGATACCGCGGCAAACTTGCGTCCACTTCTTGCGACCACGCATCGATACCCCCGCGCAAGGCCCGCACATTCTTGTAACCGTGTCCCAGGAAGTAAGCCGCGCCATCCAAAGCCGTCTTGCCCTGATGATCAATGACCACAAACGAAGCATCCTGCCCCCACTTGCCGAGAATCTCCTGCATCAACGGCTGGGAGAGCAGCAATGAGCCTTCGATCTTCACCGCCTCATATTCCTCGCGCGAACGGATATCAAGGAGGCGAATGCCTGTGTTCTGCTTCAACTGCTCCGCCAGTTCTTTCGGCGAGATCAACACCTTTGCGTCCTCATCGTGACTGGTGCGGATGTGCGCAAGCACCTCGCTCACGTTCAGATTGTTGTTCCGGGCGCAAACCTGACCAAGCGTTTCCGTCGGCTGGAATCCGCAACTGGAGCAACCGCCGATGTGATATTTGCGGAAGAGCGCACGCTGGGCACCAGGATACGCTTCCAGCACCTCGCTCATCGGCGAGTTGGCTCCAACTTGTTCAGCTACTGCAGACATAAAAAAATTTATTTCAACCACAGATTAACACAGATGCACACAGATAGCGATATCGGCTGCATGCATCTCCATCATCTGTGTTTATCTGTGTCCATTTTACCCCGGCTTAAGTCGGGGCTGTGGTTAAGCAAAAAAGCTTTTGCACCTTGTGCAGGATCTCGATGAAGCGATCCACTTCGGCCTTGGTGTTGTAAAAGTAAAAACTCGCCCGCAACGTGGCTGGCACGCCCAGCTTTGCCATCAACGGCTGGTTGCAGTGGTGTCCGGCGCGCAGGGCAACACCCTTCTGGTCCACCATCGTCGCGATATCCAACGCATGGGCATTCGGGAACACAAAGCTCACCAAACCCGCTCGACCTTGCTTCGGCCCAAAGATACGGATGCCCTTGAACTCGCTAAGCTTCCCCACCGCATACTCTGCCAGCTCTTGATCGTGCGCAAAGATGCGATCACGCCCGATGGCATCCAGATAGTCCAGCGCCGCGTGCAGTCCCACCGCACCCGCGATATGCGGTGTCCCAGCCTCAAACCGATGCGGCGGCACATTGTAAACCGTATCAAAGTATTCGACCTTCGAAATCATCTCGCCCCCGCCCTGATATGGCGAAAGGTCCTTCAAGATTTCCTTGCGACCATACAGCACACCCATCCCGGTAGGACCGCAAATCTTGTGACTGGAGAACGCGAGGAAATCGCACCCGATCGCCTGCACATCGATCGGCAGATGTCCCGCACTTTGCGCCGCATCGATCACCGTCACTACGCCTTGAGCGCGTGCCTTTGCACAAATCTCCGCGACGGGATTCACTACACCCATTGAGTTCGAGATGTGTGTGATCGAGAGAATCTTCACCCCATCCGCCGCCATACGACCCAAGCGGCTGAAATCCAAGATGCCTTCATCACCGGTGACCGGGATGTAGGCGAGCTTTGCGCCCGTGCGCTTGGCGACCATCTGCCACGGCACCAGATTGCTGTGATGCTCCAGCTCGCTGATCAGAATCGTGTCGCCCGCCTTGAGATGATCGAGCGCCCAAGTCGCCGCCACAAGGTTGATGCCTTCCGTGGTGCCGCGGGTAAAGATGATCTCCGATTTATCCCGCGCATTGAGGAACTGCGCCGTCCGTTGGCGCGCATTTTCGTAAGCCTCCGTCGCGCGATTGCTCAGTTCATGAATGCCCCGATGCACATTGGCATTTTCATGTTCGTAGTAGCGCTGGATGGCGGCGAGCACCTGCTTGGGCTTCTGGCTCGTCGCGCCGTTGTCGAAATAAATGAGCGGCTGGCCATTAACCACCTCGTTCAAGATGGGAAAGTCAGCACGAAGCGCGGCCCAGTCAGGGGCGACTGGTTTCGGCGAGGCGGACAATGTCGCAGTAGCGCTCATCTCATCAATATACCATCAACGACCAAATCACATTAGACCCAATTGCAAACGCGCCGCTTCCGTCATCATCCCCTGGTTCCATTGCGGCTCCCACACGAGTTCCACATTCACTTCCTGCACATCCTCGATGCTCAGGATCTTGTTCTGCACATCCTGTTGCAGCACCGGTCCCATGCCGCATCCGGGCGCTGTGAGCGTCATCTTTACATCCACTTTGTAGCCGGCTCCACCATCCGCCAGCGTGTCGATGTGGCAATCGTAGATCAGTCCGAGGTCCACGATGTTCACCGGGATTTCCGGATCGTAGCACGTGCGGAGCTGATCCCAGATATGCTTCTCGAGCTGCTCTTTCGTCACCGGCTGGCCCGTGGTTGAGCGGATGGTCGTCTCCTTCACTTCCTTGCCCAAAGCATCGGCATTCTTGCCGTCGATGCGGAACATATTGCCATTCACCACCACGGTGTAGCTTCCGCCGAGTTCCTGCGTGATGTAAGCCTGCTCGCCCTGCTGCAACGTCACCTTCGTGCCCACGGGCACCACGGCGGCATCCACATCCCGCGTCAACGTCACTGTCTCTTGCGCTCCGTAACTCATATGCTCTTTCCTCAGTTCGCAGCTACAACTTCAAGGCAAAGTTCAACCGCTTCGTTTCGTCAAAAAATCAATTCGCCGCCACCAGCTTCTCCTGCGCCAAGCTCTTGATCCGTTCCACCATGGCGAACAGGCCGTTCTTCCGCGTTGGGCTCAAGTGCCGGTCCAGCCCCAGCTTCAACAGATGCGCCTTGGCATCCGCCTTCAAAATCTCTTCCGGCGTGCGATCATTGAAGATCAACTGCAAGACCGCGATCAGGCCGCGCACGATGAACGCATCGCTATCCGCCAGCACCGTGAACGTGCCCGGCTTCGTCGCGCTCGGTACCATCTTCATCCACACCATCGCCTGACAGCCGTGGACGCGGTTCGCCTCCACCTTTTCCGCGTCGGGCAGACCGGGCAATTTCTTGCCCAGCTCGATCAGGTAGCCGTAACGCTCTTCCCAATCGCCCAGCAGCTCGAAGTTCTCGATCAGTTCTTCAATCGTGATGGACATGCAGCTTAGCTCTCGTGCAGATGCGGGTTCATTTCCAACCGATCCCACACGATCTTATCCAGTTCCTCGCGCACAGACTCCGTCTGCACGCGATCAATGATCTCGCCGGCAAACGCATGCATCAACATGCGGCGCGCGGTCTTTTCACCGATGCCACGGGCGCGGAGATAGAAGATCTGCTCTTCGTTCATCTGCCCGATTGTCGCCCCGTGCGTGCACTTCACATCGTCCGCGTAGATCTCCAACTGCGGCTTCGCATCCGCCGTGGCGTCGTCGCTCAGGAGCAGGTTGCGATTCGTCTGCTTCGCATCCGTCTTCTGCGCATCCGGCTGCACCAAAATGCGGCCGTGAAAGACACCCTTCGATTTGTCATCGAGGATGCCATTGAAATACTCATGGCTCGCGCAATGCGCCTTCGCATGCTCCACGATCATGTGATGATCGATGACCTGTTCGTTGCGCGTGAGGTAAAGGCCGTTGAGGATCGCTTCGAGACCTTCGCCGTCGAGCTTCGTGCGCAGGTTGTATCGCGCCAGCTTGCCGCCGAGTGCGATGGAGTGCGTCCATGCCTTGGAGGTGCGACCGAACACGCCATGCAACGCTGCGAAGTGATACGCATCCGCCGATTCATCCTGAAACTTCACATGCTCCACCCACGCGTTATCGCCCACCACGAGTTCCGTGATGGCGTTCGTGACGTAAGGCGCTTTCGCCAGACTCACGTAGCTTTCCAGCAAGGTCAGCTTTGCATTCGCATCCACGATCACGAGGTTGCGCACATGCGCCGCCGTGCCTGTCTCCGTGGCGGTGCTGAGATAGATGACCTGCACTGGCTGTTCCACCACGGCGTTCTTCGGCACATGCACCAAGAGACCGTCCGTGAAGAACGCGATGTTCAAGGCCGCAAACGCATTCGCTTCGTTACCGGAATAACGCGCGAGATGCTTCTCGATAAGCGCGGCATCCGTCGTGAGCGCCTGCTTAAGATTCGTGACCTTCACACCTTCGGGCAAGGTGGTGATGTTCGACAACGCCGCTGCGTAATGACCATCCACGAACACCAAGCGTGAGCCCGGTTGATCCGCGAAAGGGAATTGCTTCAAGTCCGCCAACGTCACACTGGCCGAAGCCGGTTCCGTGGCGGGCAGGAAGGGTAGCTTGGCCGCGTGCGCCACATTCGTGAAGCGCCAGTCTTCGTCGTGCAGCGTGGGATAGCCCAGCTCGGCGAACTGCGAGATGCCGGCCTTGCGCAACGGGAAAAGCCACGCAGGCTGCTGCTTCGCGAACGAGCCTTCCAGCCGGTCAAAGGCAGCGAGGCGGGTATCCGCTTCGGCGGCGACAGGTTTGTTAAGGGTCTGGGTCATGTCAGTGCCGCTTAAATATTACGCGGGTTGGAGGTCGCCCTTGGTGACCCAGTCGTAGCCCTTGGCCTCGAGTTCCAGCGCCAGGTCCTTGCCGCCGGATTTCACGATACGGCCATTGTAGAGCACGTGCACGAAGTCCGGCACGATGTAATCCAGCAACCGCTGATAATGCGTGATGACGAGCTGCGCATTGTTCTCATTCTTGAGCTTGTTCACGCCTTCGGAAACAACCTTCAAGGCATCGATGTCGAGGCCGGAATCCGTTTCATCGAGGATCGCCAAACGCGGTTCGAGGCACGCCATCTGGAAGATCTCGTTGCGCTTCTTCTCACCACCGGAGAAGCCTTCGTTCACCGCGCGTTTCAGGAAGTCCTCGCGCAGCTCAAGCACCTTGGCCTTTTGCTTCACGAACTTCAGGAACTCCATCGCGTCCAGCTCCGGCAGGCCCTTGTGCTTGCGCACTTCGTTCACCGCGGCCTTCAGGAAGTAGGTGGTGTTCACACCGGGGATCTCGATGGGATATTGGAACGCGAGGAACACGCCTTCGCGGGCGCGCTCTTCCGGGTCCATTTCTAAGAGGTCCTTGCCGAGATACGTGGCGGAACCGCCTGTGACATCGTAGCCATCGCGACCGGCCAACACCGAGGCCAGCGTGCTCTTGCCGCTGCCGTTCGGTCCCATGATCGCATGGACTTCACCCGCCTTGATGGTCAGGTTCAAGCCCTTCAAAATCTGTTTCGTCTCCACCCCCGCCTGGAGGTCTTTGATCTCAAGAATCGTTTCGCTCATTTTACTCTTATTATTCGATAAATTTTTCTTAGCCACAGATGGAACACAGAATAAACACAGATTGTGTCCTTCATTTTGGCCGTTGCTCAAAACACCATTCGTTTAAATTCTACTTTTGTTCTGCCGAAGTTGATCAATATCCCGACTTTGATTCCCGAAGCCTTCAGTTCGTTTAGCAATTGAGGCTCGTCTTCAGCATTATAGTTTTTCGCCACTTTCAATTCCACCAGCACCACATCGTTCACCAGCAAATCTGCCCGAAAGTCACCAACTACGGTCCCTTTGTAATTTACCCTTATCGGACATTCCGTCTCCGCTTTAAGCCCGGTTTTCACCAACTCAGCCTGCAAAGCCTTCTGATAAACACTTTCTAAAAACCCATAACCCAACACCCGATACACCTCAAACGCAGCACCAATGATCTTCTCCGTCACGTCTGCATGTAGCAACTGGGCCTGCATTTATCAGTGTTTCTTCCGAGTTTCATCCGTGGCCAAATAAAATCACCCCACACTTCCCTCCAGGCTCACGCCCAGCAGCTTCTGCGCTTCCACGGCGAACTCCATCGGCAGTTCCTTGAACACTTCCTTGCAGAAGCCGTTCACGATCATGTTCACCGCGTCCTGCGTGGAGATGCCGCGCTGGTTGCAGTAAAAGATCTGGTCCTCACCGATCTTCGAGGTCGTCGCTTCGTGTTCCACGCTGCCCGTGGTGTTCTTCACTTCGATATACGGGAACGTATGCGCCCCGCACTTGTCACCGATCAACAAGGAATCGCACTGGGAGAAATTACGCGCGTTCTCCGCGCTCTTGCGGATCTCCACCAGGCCGCGATAGCTGTTCTGGCCGCGACCCGCCGAGATGCCCTTCGAGATGATCGTGCTGCGCGTGTTCTTGCCGATGTGCACCATCTTCGTGCCCGTATCGGCCTGCTGCTTCTGATTCGTCAACGCCACGGAGTAGAACTCGCCCACGGAATTATCGCCCAAGAGAATGCAGCTCGGATACTTCCAAGTGATGGCGGACCCCGTCTCCACCTGCGTCCAGGAAATCTTCGAGTTGCGGCCCTTGCACATGCCGCGCTTCGTCACGAAGTTATAGATACCGCCGCGACCTTCCGCATCGCCCGGATACCAGTTCTGCACCGTGGAATACTTGATTTCCGCATTGTCATGCGTGATCAATTCCACGACGGCCGCGTGAAGCTGATTCTCATCCCGCATCGGTGCGGTGCAACCTTCCAAGTAACTCACGTGCGAGCCTTCATCCGCGATGAGCAAGGTGCGCTCGAACTGACCCGTCTTCGCCGCGTTGATGCGGAAATACGTGGAGAGCTCCATCGGGCAACGCACACCCTTCGGAATGTAGCAGAACGAGCCGTCACTGAAGACCGCCGAGTTCAGCGCCGCATAAAAATTATCCGTGTAGGGAACGACCGACCCGAGATACTTCTTCACCAGTTCCGGATGTTCCTTCACCGCTTCCGAGAACGAGCAGAAGATGATGCCCTTTTCCGCCAGCGTTTCCTTGTAGGTCGTGCCCACGGAGACGCTGTCCATGACGACGTCCACCGCCACACCCGCCAGCCGTTCACGCTCGCGCAAGGGGATGCCCAGCTTCGCATACATCTCCAGCAGCTTCGGGTCGACTTCATCCAAACTCTTCGGGGCATTCTTGCCCTGCTGCTTCGGCGAGGAGTAGTAGATGATGTCCTGGAAATCCACTTTCGGATAATGCACATGCGGCCACTTCGGCTCCTGCATGGTCACCCAGTAGCGATACGCCTTCAGGCGCCATTCGAGGAGCCATTCCGGCTCGTTCTTCTTGGCGGAGATGAAACGCACGATCTCCTCGCTCAGGCCGGGAGGGGCGGAATCCGCCTCCACGTCCGTCACGAAGCCGTACTTATACTCGCTCTTTACGAATCCCTCGATTGTCTCGGTCGCTGTGCTCATCGTGTCGAAAATCTTTAAAAATTAATTGCGCTTCTGGGCGCACGCCGGGCAAACGCCCCGCAAAGTCAGGTCCAGATGTTTCACTTGGAAACCATGGGGCATCCGCGCGCCCGCCGTCTCCAGCGGATTCGCCAGCTCAATATCAAAAACGCCACCACATTGCTCGCAATGGAAGTGGCTGTGGTCCATCATGTTAGGGCAATAACGTGTCGCGCCACGATCCAAGTTCACCTGCTTCACCACACTGCACTTCACCAACGCATCCAGGCAGTTATAGACCGTCGCCATCGAGATATCCGGCGTCTTCTGCTTCGTACGGATGAACACCTCTTCGGCGGTCGGGTGGTCCCGGTGCTCCACGAGCACCTGATACACCAGTTGGCGCTGCGGCGTCTGGCGCAGGCCGCTATGGGCGAGCTTCTCGATCAGCTCACCGCTCGTGCTTGCTTTTGCGTCCAAACTCATATACTCATTGCTACTCCAATTACGCGTCCTGTCAATATTTAGAATAATTCTAAATCTCAATAAGACCTGGCCGTACACTGCCTCGATTGCCAGATGCTGTGGAAAACACGGCAACGCTTCGTCTCCCTCGCCCCTCGGAGGGGAGAGGGCTGGGCTGAGAGGTGCCCGCCGTCCGGCACTTTCAACAGCAGCCTCACCAAGAATGCCTTTCACTTTGCCCGCCGCTTCGGATGTCCCTGTCTCTTTCATACGCCGCCAATCTGCCAGAGCATCCCGGCGTCCGTTATCCTTCCGCTCGCTGCAACTCACTCCAGCTACACAAAATTTCGATTTCATGCCCTGCATCCTGCCACCTTCTTTGCACCACCGTTAGCCTTCGGTGCGCCCAGTGCGCTCCATGGACACAAAATTTCAGAAATAGGCTCAGCATCGACTTCTCTCTCTTCGTTGCATAACATTTCACGAAGCTCACTGCATGCGCCCGCTCAACCTCACTTCGCGCGAAAAACTCCTGCTCTCCTCTTGCCTCGTCCTCTTCGTTGCCACGTGCTGCCTCCTTTGGTCTCACCTCACCCTGAAATCACAGACCGCATCCGCCCGTGATCAGATCACCTATTTCACCGAGATGAGCAACCGCTCCATGGCTGGCACTCCTGCCCAAGCCGCCGAATGTCTCGCCCACGTGGTGAACTATTACCCCTCCGGCACCAAACAAACCCGCGGCTCCGCCCTGGACGACCTCGTCGAACGCCAACGTGAACGCGCCCAGCAGGAGATCATCGCCATCCTCCGCACCCGCACCCGCGACGACCTCGGCCAAAAGCCCGAACCGTGGATCAAGAAATACGGCAAGCCCGTGAAATAATCTGACGTAATCGCACTAGCGTCAGCGTGGAGCGCGGCTTTTAAGCCGCTTCAACATTCGCCAGCCAGTCGCTGAGAAAAAGCCTGTTGATTTTGTACGCAATTGATTCTGGCACCTCTTGAGCAGATTACACTGAAGCGGCTTAAAAGCCGCGCTCCTAAAAACAAAAACGCCGCCCTGAAACCTCAGAGCGGCGCCCGTAAAACGCACTTCCAAAATCGTAAATCAGTATTCCCCGCCCGCCCACTTTGGCTGCTTCTTCAAGTGATAGAGCATCTCCCCCGCCTTCGGCACGAGCAGGATGCCTTCGTCCTCACGATTCGCGAAGTCTTCCTTTTTGATCGTCTTCGGATCGCGATAGCCCATGTTGATCTTCTTACAGATCTCTTCCGGGATGCCCGTCGCCAGCGTCACCTTCACACGGCACTGCTCCACCCCGTTCTCGAACTTGCCGATTCCGCGCACGTGCGTGGAATGCGCGATGACACCCCACGGATAATCCTTGAACTTGTCCCACTGCTTCAGGAAGTAATCGCGGCAGTGATAGCCGATCTCGATGATCGTCTTGCCATGCGCGATGCAGACCTCGGTGATATGCGGCGCGTAGATGATCAGCTCGCCACCATCTGCGACAACGGGTTCCAGCTTGTACATGCACTTGCCGCCCGTCCACAGCTCGTCATACATCGCCGGAGCGCAGGACAGCACCGTGTGAAACGGCTTATCCTTGTAGCAGATGTGATGCAGCTTCGAGACTTCGCTCGCCGCATCCCAAGCCGTCTCCGGTGTGCCGGCATACAGCCCCACCAGATCCTTGTTCGGCGCCACGACCATGCAGAAGCATTTCTTCGGCACTGTGACCAACGCACCTGCGCGATCCACTACCTTGCGCACCGGCGTCCACTTGTTGCCGATGATCATCGGGTTCGTGACCACCGCGCCCAGCCAATGGAAGAAGTTCAAGATCTCCGGCCCACCGACGCCCGGGAACAGGTACTTGTTACCGCCCGAGAAACCGACCACTTCATGCGGGAACACGGGTCCCACAATGATGATCTGGTCGTATTCGAACACGAGCTTGTTCACGTCCACGCCCACTTCCATCTCGAAGAGGCCGCTGGACAGTTCGCGGATGTCTTCCTTGCTGATGACACCCACGCGCCGCAACGCCGCCGGATTATCCCACTCGTGGTTGAAGAACTTCACCTTGCGATACTTGCCCTGATGCTCCGCCTCCGTGATGTCGAGACGTTCGCAGATGGCCGCCTCGCTCATCGGCTGATGCGTGCCCAATGCCGTGAGAATATCCAAAGACTTGGTCGCCTCCCCGATCTGCTCGAAGATCGTCTTGAAGAGCAATCCCACCGGAGCCGTGCGCGTGGCATCCGGCACGATGAGCAGGACTTTCTTGTCGCGATACTCTTTCGCCGGACAGGCTTGTGCGACGATCTCCGCCACTTGCTGCGGCGAGATGCTGGAACCTGCGGGCACCGATTGGCCGATGGCTTGCATAGGTTTAATTTAGATCGTTTGTGCCAAAAAGCCACCGTCTACACAGATGTCCGTGCCCGTCACAAAGCTGCTCGCCTTGTGCGACGCCAGGAAGACCGTGGCCCCGATCAACTCGTGCGATTCACCGAAACGGTTCATCGGGGTGTGGCCCCAGATAGACTTCGTGCGGGCCGTGGGCGTGCCGTCGTCATTGAAGAGCAGCTTGCGATTCTGTTCCGCCGGGAAGAAGCCGGGCGTCAACGTGTTCACGCGCACACCCTTCGTCGCCCATTCACGCGCGAGGAATTTCGTGAGGCTGATCACCGCCGCCTTGGACGCCGAGTAAGACACCACGCGCGAGAGCGGCAGATGCGCCGAGACACTCGCGATGTTGATGATACTGCCCTTGCCGCGCTTGCCCATCGCCGGACCGAACTCCTGGCACGGGAGCAACACGCCGCCCACCAGGTTCATGTCAAAATTCGCCTGCCAATCCTCCAGCTTGATGGACTCGAACGGATGATCCGCCGTCACCGTCACTTTGGGATCATTGCCGCCCGCGGCATTGATGAGGATTGTCGGCGCACCCAGCTTCGCTTCGATCTGTTCATGCGCTTCCCCAAGACTGCAACGGCTGATGGCATCCGCCGTGAAGAACGCCGCCTGACCACCATTCGCCTGGATGGATTTCACCCGCGCTTCGCCACGTTCTTGGTTACGCCCCAGCACGGCCACCTTGGCCCCCGCTGCGGCCAAGCCTTCGGCCAGAGAACCGCCCAAGACACCGGTAGCACCGATGACCACTGCCACATCACCCGAAAGATCGAAAAGATTGTTTGCCATTGCTGTATCTCGTTATGCCGCCAGGCCTAGGCATGGGACTTTCCCTGCGCGATAAGCCATCGGTCCGCCCCATACTGCGTGCCCTGCCGAAACCGGAAAGCAAAAAATCATCCTGCGGCCCGCTGTCTTTCCTCGCCAAAGCCCCCGCCACCCGCTAAACCCCTCCCGATGGCCATTGAGCTGCCCAAACCCGACGTTATTCTGACCCACGAAAGCGACCTCGACGGATTCACCTCCGGCCTGATCCTCCGCCGCCTCGCCGAAAAACTCTTCGGCGAGAAGATCAAGCTCGAGGCCCATCACAATAACTTCTGGAAACAGCGCAGCATGTCCGACAAAGCCGCCTGGGTCAGCGACTTTACCCTCGAAGCCCGCTTCGACAAACCCAACTGGCTCATCCTCGATCACCACGTCACCGACGTCACCCCCCGGCATGCCCGCTTTATCCACGATAAGAACAAATCCGCCGGCCTCCTCTGCTACGAACTCGCCTGCCAGCACGGCCTCGCCTCCCCTGCCCTTGAGCGGCTCGTTTACCTGAACAACATCGCCGACCTCTTCCTGGAAGACGCCCCCGACTTCGTCCTCGCCCAAGACTACGCCAACCTCGTCAAGACCTACGGCTTCTGGAATCTCTACGAGATCATCGGTGGCGAACTCGAGAAACTCCTCGACCACCCCCTGCTCGAAGTCATGGCCGTCAAACGCCGCGTCGAAGACCCCCTCGGCTTCGACTGGAGCCGTAATAACGTCGTCCCCCTCAGCGACAAGGTCGGCTGGGTCAACACCGTCGTCGGCAATGTGAACCTCATCGTCCACCGTCTCCTCGACGAGCAGGCCACGCCCTATCCCGTCCTCGCCACCATCTTCCGCCGCTCCAGCGGCATCGTCATGGTCAGCTTCCGTAGCAAGAACGGCGAAGCCCTCGCCATGGCCCAGCTCTTCCAAGGTGGCGGTCACCCGAACGCTGCCGGAGCCACCCTCCCCAAGTCCGTCAATACCATCCCGGACGCCGTCATCTACATGAAGAAGATGCTCAACCCCGCCCCCCAGCCCAAAGCGGCGGCCAGCGGCGACCTCAACAGCCTCGCCTCTGTGCTGGATGGGCTTAAGCTCGACTAAATCACCACACCCACGCCCTCCCTCACCTATTCGTCCCCTAAGCCCCATGCAATCTATCCTCTCTTCCTTCATTCCTTTGAGAATTCGAGCACTCGGTTGATTACACCGCTCACTCCACCCTCCTACGTCAATTTCGCTAACCCGATGGCCAGCTATGAAAAGAATAGCAGTCTCCCATCAATCCGCAACAATAATTTTCAAACAAAAATCACCTTATACGCAAGTTAATACCCTGCAAGAACTTAAAACCGAAGATTCTTCATAACGCACGCTTCCTGCCCCGGCTTCAGTCGGGGTTTACTCTGCGCATCCGATGTCGGGGCACTGCTGCGTTTCCGCCTCCCAGTGGAGCGCGGACTGCTTGTGCTTGCTCCACCATCTGTATCTCGGGGCCACCCCTTTTCGGCTAACGGCGATTTGCGATTGGCTATCTGTTTCCCCCACCATCAATCAGCCCCTCCAAGCCCCAACCCCACCTCGGCACATGTACACAAGTGCCGAGGTATTCTACCGATTCTCCGGGAGCCGCCACGCTTTGGAGGGCTGCGCCTGGCCTCCCAAGTGCTGATTCACCCGGCCCCATCCTCTTCACCCCGGCTTCCAGCGGATCGGCCGTAAAACCCAACCGGATCGGACCGCCCGAACATCGCTTCCCTCAATGTCCCCGTCAAAAATATCAATGCACACCTCCCCCTGTTGCCCCGCTAAACTTCTCCCTGTGAAACCGCCCATCAAACACGCCCTCCACTGGTCCCTGGCCGCCTGCGCCATTGGACTCGTCCTCCCCTCCCTCATCATCTTCTGCCTTGAGATCTTCGTCGGCCACATCCCCCCGCTCACCTCACTGGCAGACATCCTTCGCCGCCAGTTTGCCGCAGGCCACAACCTCTTTCTCCTCGCCGCCTTCGGCCTCATCCCCTTCGCTGCTTTGTCACTGGTCTGCTTCATCGCGTCCCGCTGGCTCAGCCCCTCCCGCCTCACCTGCGTCGCGGGCGGTGGCCTGCTCGGCATCCTCCTCCTCATGATTCCCGCCCATGTCGCCGTCTGGTATCCGCTCTATGGCGGCGGCCACCTATCCTCCACCGCCGTCATCGCCTTCGTATTTATCCCCTTCTACTGCCTCGCCACCCTCGGCATCGGACTCATCATCGGCTGGCTGATTTCCCGCCTCCCCCGCTTCAGTTCCCCCACCAGCCCCGCCTTCTGATCCACTACCCCGTGAACATCCTCTTCATCTTCAACGAATACAGCCTGCACAACGGCATCATCGAGACCTTCCTCGCCGCACGCCCGCACGACACCGTCTCCCTCGTGAAAGTGAAGCTGACCCTCAAAGGCAAGAGCCGCTTCGAGACCGCTGGCAAGATCCTCCCGCAATTATCCCGCCGCTTCCTCACCGGCAAAATACTGGAAGCCTTCGTCCTCCTCGCCGTCACCTTCATCCCGAAACTCTACCATCGCGGTGCCATCTTCCGCCGCCTCCGTCAGATCGCCAAAAAGCACCAGCTCCCCTTTCACACCACCAGCAATGTCCTCTCCGCAGAAACCATCGCTTTCATCCGCCATCAAAAACCCGACCTCATCATCACTCTCGTCCACCAGATCATCAAAGAACCGCTCATCAGCCTTCCCCGTCTCGGCATCATCAACATCCATCCCGGCCTGCTCCCCCAGTTCAAAGGCATCCAGCCCTACTTCTGGGAACTATCGGAAGGCAGCCCGGAAGCTGGCCCCACCCTGCACCTCATCGAAGACGCTGGCATCGACACCGGCCGCATCCTCGCTCAAAAATCCTATCCCACCGCCGGTGTCAGATCCGTACACCTGAACTACTACCTCACCGCCCGCGCCGCCGCCGCCATTTTGCCCGCCACCGTTCAAGGCCTGGCCGATGGCACCCTCACCCCCACTCCCCAAGCCCCACTCACTGGCAACTACTACAAATGGCCCGACTCCGCCGCCTACGATCGCCTAAGCCAATCCGGCCGCCGCCTCTTCTCCTTCCGCGACCTCTTCGCCATCCTCACCGGCAAACACGACTGAAAATTTCATCCCCCATAAGCCCCATTTGTCCTATCGGACCTATCTTCCAAGCCTTTCCCCTTCTGAAAACTGAACACTGAAAACTTGAAACTCAGTGACTTGACACAATTAACTTTGTATCACAAAGTTAATCCAATATCAAAGGAAACCCCATGAAGAAACTCATCCGCACCGCCGCCGGCTTATCCTCCGCCCTCTTCTTCCTCAGCGGAGCCCTCCTCTTGGCCAGATCCGGTTTCCGCATAGATAGCGAATACATCATCCCCACTGCGCTCGGCTTCTTCCTGCTGGGCATCGCCTTCTTCGCGGGCCCCTTCCTCTGGCTCGTCGCCGAAAAGTGGTTTCCTAAAACTGATGGCAGATAATCCATGACAAACACTTTTAGGGGCTGTCCTAGATAACTGGCCAAAAGCAGCTGGTTAAGGAAAGGATAGCGAGGATGAGAAAGAGCCGGATAAGCCGGGCCAAGCAGCGGGAATTGATTCGTCATTTTGTGGCTGGAGCAACCGCCCGAACAGCGGCGGCGCTGGTGGGTGTCAACAAAACCACGGCGGCGTTTTACTTTCATCGGCTGCGGCAGCTCATCTTTGTGGCTACTGAGGACGAGACTCCTTTTCAGGGCCAGATCGAAGTGGATGAGAGTTACTTTGGCGGACGACGCAAAGGCAAACGTGGGCGGGGAGCGGCAGGCAAGGTGCCTGTTTTCGGCCTGTTAAAACGGGGCGGCAAGGTGTATGCGCGGGTGATCCCGGACACTAAGGGCAAGACCCTCAAGGCCATCCTGGAGCAGAAGATCGTGCCCGACAGCATCGTCTATACGGACACCTACAGCTCTTACAATGTCTTGGATGTGGCCGCCTTCAAACACTACCGCATCAATCACTCCACCCGGTTCGCCGACGCCCACAACCACATCAACGGCATCGAAAACTTTTGGAACCAAGCCAAACGTCATCTGCGCAAATTCAACGGCGTTCCCAAGCAGCATTTCCACCTCTATCTGGCCGAATGTCAGTGGCGTTTCAACTGTCCCAATCCAAAAACGCAATTGCGCCAATTAAATCAATGGTCTAAACCACTTCTAACACCAGTTATCTAGGACAGCCCCCACTTTTAAAACATCCGGCCCGATGGCTCAGAAAGCCGTTGCCCTGACCGTATTGGCGCTGATTTCCTTCACCATTCCGTTCATCTGGACCCTCGTGCTGGGACTCTACCCGCAAGGCTTCGGCGTGTTTTGGTTGCTCTATCTCATGTTGGCCGGCCTCGCCACAGTCACATCCCTCCTCGCAAACCGTCGCCAAGAATTGCGGCATCCATTCAGCTGCCGACAACTGCTCTTCACCCTATACGGTTCACCTTTCGTCCTGACTCTTTTGGTAGCGGGATGGGCGCTGAAGAGATGAACGATGACCATCGCATGCGTCCTTCATACAGTTCCTGTCCCCATGAAAACCTTCATCCGCCTCACCCCAGCCTTATCCACCACCTTCTTCCTCCTCAGCAGCGCCGCCCTCCTGTCCCGCACTCGCGTCGAGACCTCCCTCGCCCTCTTTTTGATCGGCCTCGCCTTCTTGATGTTCAGATACTTCGCGAAAACCTGCACCGGTTGCGATAGAGACAACGAGGAAACCCAGGAAATATGCCCGAAATGCGGCACTGCCTCACTTATCTGCACACCCGCATCCCAAAGTTCCACGTTCCTCCGTCGTGCCCATACTATGACGAGATTCATTGCCCTGGCACTCTTCATCGCCGCCATCGTAAAAACTCCCGCATTGATTATAGTCATTCCCATACTCGTAATTTTTTACACTCCTCTTTATCTGCCGTTCTTTATCAGCTTCGCGGCCCCAGTACCGGAGTGGCGCGGTCTGCGCTGGTCACTTCGTCTCGCCACGCTCATCGCGATTGTCCTCTGGCTCGACGCCATGTCGCGGCGGCCCAATTTCGGCAATGACGTAGGTGGCAACATCGCTGGTGCCAGCCACAACTTTATGTGGGTATGGGGTAGCGGCATTGGCTGCGCCCTGGTCGCCCTGATCATCGGCCTATTGCTGCATGCTGTCCGGGTAGAACGCATATGAAAGCATTACCTGCAAACACCACAAGTATTGCAACCGCCCATCATCCGTAGCGCAAGTCGGCAGACCGCACGAAAACACCTGACGCGTTAAAGTTTCTCCACCCGCGGTTTCAATCCGTGTGATCCGTGTTTTATCTGTGGCTAAATATATCGATTCCTCACCCCGGATACTTCTCAAACTTCCCCAACCCCGCATCCATCCTGTCCCACGGCTGCGCATCCGATGTCCACACCTCCATCTGCGGCGCGAACCCGCTCGGATCATCCAGGCTCGCTACCCGGATCGCGACGATGTGCCCCAGCTTGTCCGGCTTGCCCGAGATCGGCGAACCGCACTCCGCGCAAAAACCCCGCCGCGTCATCCCGCCCATCTCACTTGGCGATGCATGAAACCTCAGCTCCCCCTTCACCAGCTTGAACGCCTCCGTCGGCACCACCACGAACGACGAGAACGGCCCGCCACTCGACCGCTGGCAATCCCGGCAATGACAATTCAACATCACCACCGGCTCTGCAGAAGCTTCATACCGCACCGCACCACACGCGCACCCACCCGAAAAAGGAACAGTGATCTTGGACATATGTTATTTCTGTGTTGTTGCTATGCTGTCTGCTTCAGCGCCAACGGCGCGACCTCATACCAGATGGCATGGGTATTGGCAGGTGAGCGAAACAGCGCTTCACCGCTGGATGTATGAAACCCAAAAACACCAACACCCATGCCAAGCCAACTACACCACAAACGCCCGTTAAGGCCAAGCGCCTGAAACTGGGAATCGATGTACACGCGGACAGTTATCGCGTGGTG
>JAEYXS010000074.1 GCA_023431185.1 Verrucomicrobiota bacterium | reverse complement strand
TTTTTTATAATTGCAACCGGCGCCCGGGGTGAGGCCGGGCCCCTTTTCTTTTTTCAGAAAGACTTACTTCAAATTTTTCGGATTTAGCGGCTGCAGATCCTTGGGCAGGAAGAGGCCGTTTTTGCGGATGAGCTCGCCGTCGAACCACACTTCACCGCCACCCCATTCGGGGCGTTGGATGAGGACCATGTCCCAGTGGACAGCGGAACGGTTGCCGTTGTCGCATTCCTCATACGCCTGGCCGGGAGTGAAGTGCAGGGAGCCGGCGATCTTCTCATCGAACAGGATGTCGCACATGGGCGACATGATGTAAGGATTGAAACCGAGGGAGAACTCGCCGATGTAACGCGCGCCCGCGTCGGTATCGAGGATCTCGTTCAGGCGCTTGGTGGTGGCGGCGGTGCTGGCGGTGGCTTCGACGATTTTGCCATCCTTGAAGGCGAGGCGGATACCCTCGAACTTCGTGCCGGAGTAAAGCGTGGGCGTATTGAACTGGATGACGCCGTTAACGGAGTCTTTCACGGGGCAACTGAAGACTTCGCCATCGGGGATGTTGCGGTCGCCTTTGCACATCTTCGCGCCGATCTTCTTGATGCTGAAGGAGAGGTCGGTGCCGGGGGAGACGAGGCGCACCTTATCGGCCTTCTTCATGCGTTTCTCGAGCGGGACCATGGCCCTGGCCATGCGCGCGTAGTCCATGGTGCAGACGTCGAAGTAGAAATTCTCGAAGGCTTCCGTGCTCATGCCCGCGGCCTGGGCCATGCTGGGCGAGGGCCAGCGGAGGACGCACCACTTGGTCTGGTTCACGCGATAGTTCTGTACCGGGCGAATGGTCTTAGAATAGATCGACATGCGCTCGCTGGGAACGTCGGCGGATTCGTTCGCGTTCGCGCTGCCGCGGATGGCGATGTAGGCCTGCATCTTTTTCATCCGGAACATCTCGATATCGCGGATGATGGCGGCGTGTTCGGGATTCGTCTCGCGGACGACTTCACGGACGAGGCGGGTATGACGGGCCTCAACAAAAGGCAGGGCGCCGACCTTGCGCGCGGCGCGCATGAGTTCCACGGTGAACTCGTCGGGGACATCGATCATGTCGAGGAGGACGCGTTCGCCTTTTTTGAGGGCGGTGGAATATTCGATGAGAAGCTTGGCCAGTTTGGGGTAACGTGGGTCGGTCATAGTTGCTGATGACCAGACTAGACTGAGTTGGGGGAAAGTCCAGTTTTCAGAGCTATGGGAAACATCGAACATCCAACATCGAACTCTGAACATCGAAAGGAAGAGTTAGCGCGGTCTGACGACCGCGGCTACGGCTCGGAGGCAGCCTCCGACGTCAGCTGGCGCTAACTGGTCTTTTTGACTGCTTTCAACTCCAGCTTACGCAGGGTCTTCTCTTTGCGTTTCACTTCTTCGCGCAAGAGGGTTTCGGCGGACCAGCCTTGTTGCTGGGCGTAGGCGGCCAGGGAGAAGAGGTGTTCGGCGAGTTCCTTTTTGGAGGGCGCTCTTTTGGTGCTGACCTTGCCGTCGAGGAGCTTGGCTTTGCGGGCTTTCTTCACGAGCTTCTCGGCGCGTTGGAGGGCGGGGAGGTGCTTGGGGATGCCGTCGAGGGCGGAGGGGCGCTCGTGTTGGGTGCCGACTTTTTCGGCGCGCTTGATGGCTTCCCAATTGGTCAGGACGTCCGCGACGGTGTTCACCTTCGTGTCACCGAAGACGTGGGGGTGGCGGTTGACCAATTTGTCGGAGATGCGGTGGGCGATCTGGTCGAAATCAAACGCGCCGCGTTCGTGACCGAGTTGGCAGTGGAAAACGACTTGGAAGAGCATGTCGCCGAGTTCCTCGATCATCTCGGGTTCGTCACCGGCCTCGATGGCGTCGATGAGTTCGTAAACCTCCTCGATGGCGTGCTCGCGCAAGGTCATGTGGTCCTGCTCGCGGTCCCACGGGCAGCCATCCGGGGCGCGGAGGCGGGCGGCGATTTCGGTGAGGCGGTCAATGCCGGATTGGGTTTTCTTGCGGGGCATAAAATTTTAGTGGGTGGAGAAAACATCGAACATCGAACGCCCAACATCGAATATCGAGAGGCGGGCACCCCTCATCCTCAATCCTTCTCCCCTGCCGAAGTTCGGCTTCCCCCAAGGGGAGAAGGAAGAATGAGGGCCGCAAACATTGTTAGGTGCTGCTGGCATTTGGTTGACCAGTTGCTTCGGCGGCGGCTCGCTGGGACAGCGAGCCCTACCTAGTGCATGCTATAAAATTACCAGGTTGTCGCGGTGGACGATCTCGACGCGTTTGGCATCGCCGGCGCGGATGAAATCGGAGTCGTAGGCGGCGATGCCGCGGGCGAACTCGGTGCCGTTCAGGTCGCAGAGCCGGACTACTTCACCGGCGTCGAACTCACCTTCGCAACGCGCAATGCCGGGAGGCAGCAGGCTCTTGCCGGATTCGCGGATGGCTTTCTTGGCACCGTCATCCACCACCAAGGTGCCTTTGGGTTTGTGGAAGAAGGCGATCCAGCGTTTGCGGCTGCGGAGCTTGCGGGCCTCGGGGACAAAGAGCGTGCCGACTTCCTCGTGCATGAGGATGCGGTCGAGCGAATCACCGGCGAGCCCGGAGGCGATGATGAGGGGGATGCCGGAGCGGGTGGCGATCTTGGCGGCCTGCATCTTCGAGAGCATGCCGCCGACGGCGGTGACGCTGGTGGTGCCGCTGGCTTCCGCTTCCACGGAGGCATCGATCTTGGCCACGGTGGAGAGGAGGCGGGCGGTGGCTTTACCGAAATTCTCGATGACGCCATCCACGGTGGTGAGGATGACGAGGAGGTCGGCGGGCAACAAAGAAGCGACGAGGGCGGAGAGCTTGTCGTTGTCGCCGAATTTCAGCTCGGTGAAGGAGACCGCATCGTTCTCGTTGATGATGGGGATGACGCCACGGCTGAGCAGGGTGACGAGCGTGTTGCGGGCGTTCAGGTGGCGTTCCTTATGCTCCAGGTCCTCATGGGTGAGGAGCACCTGGGCGACGTGGATGCCGAAGGGGGCGAAGAGGGATTCATACATCGCCATGAGGCGGGACTGGCCGACGGCGGCGCAGGCCTGCTGCTCGGCGACTTCCGTGGGGCGCTTGTCAAAACCCAGCACGCCCATGCCGGCGCCGACGGCACCCGAGGTTACGAGCACGACCTGTTTGCCGGCCTTTTGGAGGCGGGCAAGCTGGGCGACGAGCGCCTGCATGCGGTTGCCGTCGAGGCGCTTCTGGGCATCGGTCAGCACGCCGGTGCCGACCTTGACCACGATCCGATCCATGTGCTTGAGCAATTCGCTCCGCATAAAATTCAGGGCGGAAAGCTAACGAGAGCAGGCGGGAATGTCCAATGACGAAATGGCCGGGCAGATTTACCACGGCGACGCGGAGGGTTCGGAGTTTTTAGCCACGGATGGAACACGGAATCACACAGATGCGGGGAAGTGTGTATAATTTTATTTGGAGAGTTCGAGCAGGAAGGTGTCCAGCCAGGCGTCTTCTTCCGCGGTGCTGTAGCGAAAGTTTCCGTTGTCGCTGATCCAGAGTTCCAGTTTTCCGCCATTCTCGCGCAACTCGGCGACGCGTGGTTGCTTGCCGCCGGTTTCTTCGAGCTTGATCACAGTGTGCGGAGGGAAGTTGGTGACTTGGCCGTTTTTGAGTTGTACTTCTGGTCTTGTTTCCAGTGTGCGTGTCACGCCGTTCTCGGTGCGGCTGATAGTCTTCCAGCTCTTTTTTACGCCCAAGACATCCACGGTGTATGTCGAGGTGGAAGTGCAGCCGTTCTGACCGCAGCCAGTCAACAGTATGAGCGAAAGGTAAAGGGATGCCAAGCTGCGCAGCGGTGATGGTGCGGCCTTGGACATGGAAACAGGATAAGTGGCGGAATCATGTTTCGTCAAATGAGGAAAAATGGCTCATCCGCCCCATCCGGGGCGGTGATGCAACTGCGAACTAACCACGGGTTCCCTGCGGTCACCCGTGGCTACTTTCACATGCCCCGCCGGGGCAGAAGCTCAGGGTGATTCGCGCTTCAGCGATCGCGTTAATAGCACGAAGTTAGTTGGGTGTTACGAATGCTCCAAAATTTCATTTGCATTCATTTCAAACGTGAGCAATATTCAACCAGATGGTTGAATATAATTCCAAATTGCTGGACCGGACTTTTGGGGCGCTGGCGGACCCGACGCGGCGGCGGTTGCTGGCGCAGTTGGCGGAGGGGGATGAGTGTGTGACGGATCTGGCGAAGCGGCATGCGATGTCGCTGGCGGCGGTGTCGAAGCATCTCATCGTGCTGGAGAAGGCGGGACTGGTGAAGCGGCGGAAGCAGGGGCGGGTGCATTCGCTGAAGCTGCAGGCGAAGCCGATGAAGGAGGCGCAGGCGTGGATCGACCGTTACCGGAAGTTCTGGGAGGGGAATTTGGATCAGTTCGAGAAGTACTTAGAAGATTTACAAAAGAAAGACCCAGAAAATGTCACAGATAAAGAATAAAGTGGAGAAGCCGGATAATGCGACGTTGGTCATCACGCGGTTGCTGAATGCACCGCAGGAGCTGGCGTTTCGCGCGTGGACGGAACCGGAGCATATCAAGAAGTGGATGCGGCCGGACCCGGGGATGATCGTGCCTTCGGCGAAGATGGATCTGCGGGTGGGCGGGAAATTGCGCATCCAGATGCAGGATCCGAAGGGGGAATATTTCACGGCAGCGGGCGAGTTCCGCGAGGTGAAGGCGCCGGAGAAGCTGGTGTATACGTGGGATTGGGAGAAGGACGGGGGCGGCGATGAGTTCGGTGAGGTGGAGGGGAAGACATCGCTGATCACGGTGGAGTTCATCAAGAAGGGTGAGAAGCAGACGGAGTTTGTGATGACGCATACGCGGTTTGCGACGGTGGAAAGCCGGGACAGTCACGCGGGTGGCTGGGGCAATGCGGTGGATAGTTTGGCGGTGTATGTGGAGAAGGTGGGGTGAGTATAGTGGTCATCCGCAACGTCAGCGGCGCGATTAATACACAGCAGAGATGAGGCGGGCTTACAGCCCTAGTGTTTCATTGAAAACGTATACCTGGGGCGTTGCCCCAGGCTGCTATGAGGTATGTCAAGGCGGCATGATATTGGTTTTTCTTAAAAAGCGTCTTTTTCTTTTCTCGGTTCATCTGTTTCGGCGAGCGTTTCCTCTTCGTATGC
>JAEYXS010000125.1 GCA_023431185.1 Verrucomicrobiota bacterium | reverse complement strand
GATTTGACCAATCCGTCTGGCTCGAAAACAAAACCGAGGGGAGACACTCGCCCCGCCGCCCCATGGTCAAATCCCTCATGCGCCACCTGACACCCGGCATGACCCGCCAACAAGTCGAGACGCTGCTTGGCCCTGCCTCCTACCAGGTGCATGCCGATTGGCAAACATACGATGTCGGCCACCCTCGCTGGGATCCATTCGCTCTGGACCACGACGTCTTCGAAGTCCGCTACGAACAAGAACGCCTTGTAGAGATGAGATTTCGCAACACATAGCGATAGCTCGCCACGTACATCCACGCTACAGAGTCGTTTATCACACCCTTTCCACTTGGCAGCCGTGTCGCCGAGTATTATCCGTAAGCTGAGTATGAAAGCCATTAACGACCGGATACGTTCGAAACGCTTGCTCGCCGCGAGGGAGCACAAGTTCAGGATTGTCCCCTTTCTGCGCGTCAACGCCCTGCGTTATACTGCTTACTCTATGATTTTTGCCGTTCTTCTCGTGGTGCTTGCTTTCTATAGTTTGTGGTCTGCCTTTGGTTGCGTGGTCTCTTTTATGGTCGGCATGCTGTGCGTTTACCTTCGCTGGTTTCGCGCACAAAGAAATGTCTGGCCTTTTGCCATGAGGGTTATCAATTGGGATAGCGTCCAGAAGCTCTCAGAAGATTAGCAGGCGGACTAACTCTGTACTGCGCTGGCACGTCACGAAGCAACCCCACCCCGATACACCCGCCCCACCCGATACGTGATACTCGTCAGCACCTCCCACGGAATCGTCCCCAGCCATGTCGCCAGTTGCCCCGCCGCAATCTCCTTCTTTCCTTGTCGCCCGAGCAGAACGACCTCATCGCCCGCCGCCACATTCTTGACGAGAGAGACATCCACCAACATCTGATCCATGGTGATGCGCCCCAGCACCGGACAAAGTTTTCCCCCGATCAACACCTTCGCGCGACCGCTCCCTGAACGCAGATAGCCATCCCCATAACCCGCCGTGATCGTCGCCACCTTCATCGGCTTCGTCGCTGTGAACGTCCCGCCATAACTCAGCTTTTGTCCCGCCGCCACGGACTTCACGAAACTCACACGGCACTTCCACGTCAGCGCCGGGCACAGCTTGCTCTGCAGATCGCCCGGCAACCGCCGCTTGCCTGCGGGCACGATGCCATACACCAATAACCCCGGCCGGATCGTGTTCGAGATACCATCCGGTTCAAAGAGCACGCCGCCGCTGTTCCGTAGATGGATGAAATCCGGTGTGATCCCCGCTGCGCGCAATTCCGCAACCACCTGCAAAAACAACTCCCGCTGCCGTTTAGAATACCGGGCATCATCCTCCACCGAGGCGTAGTGGGAATAGACGCCGCGCAGGTTCAGGTGCGGCAACTGACCAATGGCTTGAGCCAAGGCGACCGCTTCCGCCGGTTTGGCCCCCAAGCGCCCCATGCCCGTATCCACCTTCAGATGGATGTCCACTGTCCGGCGATGCCTGGCCGCGCACTCGGAGAAACGCCGCGCCTCTTCCAGCGAAGAGATGGTCGGCATAACTTGGTCCTTCACCGCCGCCTCCACCTCATCCGGCAGACACGCCCCCAGCATCAGGATTGGCCAGCCCTTCCCCACACTGCGGATGGCCCGGGCTTCGTTAAGATTCGCCACCCCAAAGACATCCGTGCCGCTCTGCATCAGCAGCGCGGCGATCTGCTTCAGGCCATGCCCATAGGCGTCCGCCTTCACCACCGTGATGACCCGTTGCCCCGGTCCGGCGGCATGGCGCAGCCAGGCGAGGTTTTCTCGCAAAGCTGATAAATCGATCTCGGCCCAGCAACGGTGCGTTCCCGACATGACTTTAATTGGCTGTGAAAAGGCGGGATTTGGCAAGCTCGACCTCAAACTGTCCCGCGACAGGACACGTTATCCAGATTACAAACAACTGAATTTAGGCAAGTTACAGAAACACCAATAAATGCTAAGACACTTTTCAAACCGAGATTGGCACGCCCTTTGCTAATTCTTACAGGTAGTATGAAGGCAAAATTGAACGAACTTAAGGCCGGTGTGGTGGAATGGACCTGCTTTGCGCTTTTCATCGCACTGGAAGTCATGGTGATCTACTACACCTTCCGTTTCTTCGGTGCCGTGAAGTGATTTTGGCAGCGATGCTGCCAGTGGAGCGCGGGCGTCTCGCCCGCAGCAACTCCCATAGGCAAGACTGGCCCAGCTTCGCACATCGCCGACGCACGCAATAGGTTCACCGCCAGAAACACTCACCCGCTGACAACCATTTTTCATCACCGCCCCAGTTTAACCACTGGCCGGTGATTTTGTTTTCCCCCATTTCCTGTGGAGCGCGGTGCGCCAGCCCCGTGCCAGAGGTCGGAATCCTCGCCCGCAGCAATATCCTAAATCCAGTGGTGTAAAATTTTCGGAGGACTTAGCCATCTGGTTTTATTCGGGCGAGGTTTGGTAAAAGAGCGAGCGCTGGATTTGCTTATGGAAGTTGCTGCGGGTTGCGACAACCCGTGCTCCAAACCTCAGCTCTGCTCACCCCACCAGCCAACGTACTACTTCCGAGACCACCTCTGGCGCAACTTCCGGCTTCGGCGGGTCTTTAGGCAACATGTGCATGAACAGCTTGGCCAGGCCAAGGAAGCTGAAGAAACCCATCACATCAGTCACCGTCGTCAGAATGATGGAGGAAGATTGCGCGGGGTCTTGCTTGCACGCTTTCAAGATCAGCGGCACCAAGGCACCGGACACACTCGCGATGGTCATGGACATCACCATCGCACAGGTGATCACTGCCACGAGGCCGAACGACTTGCTCCACACCCAGACGCCCAAGCCAGTCACCAGGCCCACGGCGATGCCGTTGACGAAACCGGCGAACATCTCCTTCCGCACCAGCAGCATCCATTGGCTGATGCGGATCTCTTTCAAAGTCAGACCGCGGATCGCCACGGCCAGCGCTTGTGCACCGGTGTTGCCCGATTGACCGGCCACCACCGGCAACAGCACCGCCAATGCCGTGACTTGCGCGATGGTTTCCTCAAACAGGCCGACCACCGCCGCCGCCAGAAAGGCCGTCGCCAGATTGATCTGCAACCACGGCAACCGTTTCTTCACGGCGAACATCGGCGAGGAAAGCGCACGCTCATCCGGGCTCACACCCACCATGGATTGCAGGTCTTCCACCGCTTCTTCTTGGGCCGCGCTGAGCAACACATCGTAACGCACCACGCCCAGCAGCTTTCCTTCAAAGTCCACGATCGGCACGCTCGAGAGTTTCTTTTCTTCAAACAGCAGCACCACTTCCGCTGCCGGTTCCACGGCAGGCACACTGCCAGGCACCTTGCGCGCCAGTTCGCCCAACGGCGTCTTCGGATTCGCCAGGGCGATGTCTTGCAAGGCCGCACAGCCGTTCAAGATCCCCTTTTCATCAACCAGATAGACATCATAGACCTTCGTCAGGCGCGAGGCCCGGATGGCGTCCAGAGCCTCGCCTGCGAGCGTGGTCTTGCGGAAGCTCATCACGCGCGGGTCCATCAGGCCACCGGCGGAATCCGCCGGATACACCATCAACTCGCGCATCTCTTCCGTCACCATTGGCGGAAGCGCTTGCAAGATTTCCTCCTGCTTGCTCTTGTCCAATCGCAGCAGCGCCATCGCCGCGCGCACCGGGTCCATGCGCAACACGAGCTTCGCCACGGCATCGATGGGCAGGGCATCCAGCACCTTCGAGGCGAACTCCGGCAGCAACGCTTCCAGCAGATTGGCCGCCGCGGTGACTTCCAGTTGCACCACGATGTCCAACGCCTCTTCCACTTGCAGTCGCTCCACCTCACGCGCCGCCTCTTCCGGGAAAAGCTGCACATACCGCTGCACTAACTGGCTGCTGACTTGGGAGGAAGCTAGTTGACTCATACGCCCTCCTCCGTTTTATCGCCCACCGCCGTTTTTCTCTCAACCGGCGGTTCGATGCTGTGCAACAGGCCGAACAACCCGACGCGATACAATTCACCCAAAGCCGCACCGGCTGAGCCACCCGTCTCCCGGCCAGCGGCCGCCTCTTCATCCGCGAGCTCGGTGAGTGTCTCCTCCGTCACTGCGCCGAGGTAATGCCCGTCCTCACTCGTCACGGCCAGGGCATTGTAACGGCGCAGATCCGGATTGCTGAGCACGGAGCGATAATCCGTGAGCGCGGACAGACGAAAACTCAGATCCCGCATCACCGCCGAGAGCGGCTTGTCGATGGGTTGCGAGAGAAGATCACGGATGCTGACCACGCCGACAAGCACCTGGTTGCGATTCACCACGAACACATAGAAAGAGTAATCATCCGTATCCCGCTGGATGCGCTTGATCGCCTCGCCGATGCTCATGTCCTCCGGCAAGGCAAGATAGCTGGGGTCCATCAACGCCCCCACGGTGCCTTCGGGATAATGCAAGACCAGCTCCAACCCACGCCGTTTCTCCGGCGGCATCGATTGTAGCGATTTTACCCGCTCGGCTTCCGGCAAGCGACGAAGCACAGCGGCTCCGAGATGCGGTAAAAACTCAGCGAGCACCTTGGCCCGTTGCTCGGCAGTGAGGGACTTGAAGCACTCGCGTCCGGCCAGCGGAGACAACCTTCTCGCCACCCGCGCCGCCACTGCTGGCGGCACCTGCCCCATCCAGCCCGCTGCGCTCGCCGGCTCCAGTGATTCCAGCAGACGCGCGGCATCCTGCGGATGCCGCCGCGCAAATATCTGGCCGATGTCTTCCAGGCTGCTCATTTACTTCCGTTCGTCCGGTTCACCAGCATGGAGCGCTTCTCCGTGAATTCCTGCGCTGGTATCGCCACCTGACCATCATGTGTCTCGATGACGATGAACGTCCCCGTGATCTTCACGATGGTTCCGCGCACGCCGTCGATCTCGATGACGTTGCCCACCCGATACAGCTTCTGCGTGTAATGACAGGCCAGGATGTTCCGTACCATCGTCTGCGCTCCCAAGCCGAACGCCAAGGCCCCGGCCAGTAAAGGTCCGGCCAACAAAACCGCGCTGATCGTCGTAAGGAAGGAGAGATTGATGCCAAGCTGACCGACAGCAACTACTACAGAAACGATGACCACGCTGAACTGGCAGATGCGCCCGAGCACTTCCGCATAAGGCATCTTGGCCGTGGCCGCCATACGCGTGACCATGTCCCGCAGGAAGATGCCGCACCACAAACCGCCGAACAGGATGATGACCGACGTGAGGAATTGTGGCAGGAAACTCATCACCCGCGACAACCACGAACTGAAGACCGGCAGTCCCAGAAGTTCCGTGGCCAAAGCGACGAAGAAGATGATAAGGAACCAATAAACGATGCGGGGAATGACCTTCAGCGCGGTATTCTGCAACTTGCGCCCGCCGGAACCTTGCGACCCGAACCGTGCCACGATGAAATCATTCAACCCCTGCACCAGACGGCGGACGACGAAGAACGCGATGGTGGCCACGCCCCAGCCAACGAGCACGAGCAGCAACGCCGTAGCGATGAGCGAAGTATAGGAACTCCCCGCTTCCTTCCCCTGCAGCGCTATTTCCAGAAAGTCTTTCATGCCCGTCTATGACACAGCATCGTCTGTTCCATTCCCAGTGTGAACGACGGCGACAGCCTAGTGGCCCGGCCTATGGGTGTAAAGGGAAGGCTGGAAAAACCTCCATGGAAATTTGGCCTTATGGCCCGCTGAAATTATTTCGTGCAGGCGGTCGCAGACTGCGGTAAATTACCGTCAATCTCACCACCAGACCCGGAGCCGTCTTATGAGTCTAAATGTTCAAAGAACTTCGGTATGGGCCGCCAGCATAGAGGACCGTCCCGCTGGCCTGGCCGAAAAGCTCGCCGCCTTGAATGGCAGCGGTGCCCACTTGGAATTCATCCTCGCCCGGCGTGCGCCGGAGATGCCTGGTCATGGCGTGGTGTTCATCGCCCCGCTCAAAGGCACCAAGCAATTGCGGGCCGCCGACAAAGCGGGTTTCTTTCCCACCGAGGCACTCCATGCCTTGCGGGTGGAAGGCACGGATAAATCAGGCGTAGGTCAGCGCCTTTCGGAAGCGCTGGCGGCTGCGAATCTCAATCTGCGCGGTTTCTCCGCCGCGACCATCGGCAAAAAATTCGTCGCTTATCTGGCTTTCGATGAGGATGAGGAAGCGCGGACGGCCATGCGGGCGTTGAAAAAATTGAAGTAGCTGTCGTGCGAATCTTGTTCCCAGTCCGCACAGCGAATCTTTCGTATTGAGCTTCTGCCCCATCGGCCTACTGTAAGGGCATTGGACACGGCCAATTTCCCCCAGCCGGTCCACCAGATGAGTTCTCACCCTTCATCTCCGGGCAGCAGTGCCATGCCAACCGGACCCGCTCTAAGTGACCGCGAGCGGGCCGAAGCAGCGTTACGTTTCAATGAGACCATGTTGCAAGCGTCGCCGGTCGGCATCGTCACTTACCGCGCCACCGGTGAAGCCATCTCCGCCAATCGTGCCATCGCCGAAATGACCGGTGGCACGATCGAACAATTGTCCGGCCAGAACTTTCGCCAGCTTGCCTCGTGGAAAGAAAGCGGGATGCTCGCCGCCGCCGAGCAAGCGCTCGCCACCGGACAGGAGCAGCAGGTAGAGACTTACCTGAAGACTTCCTTCGGCTCGGAGCTATGGATCTCGTGCCGCTTCGTTCCCTTCACCTACGAAGGCCAGCAACATCTCCTCGGCCTGTTCACCGACAGCTCTGAGCGCAAGCGCGCAGAGCAGGCGTTACGCGAGAGCCAATATTTTCTGCAGAAAGCCCAGGCCGTAGGCCAGGTAGGCAGTTGGATGTCGGACCCCAATCCTGACGGCAACCTGATCTGGTCGGATGAAGCCTGCCGCATCTTTGGATTGAACCCGAAAGAGTTCGATGGGCGCGTGAGCACGTTCTTCAAGCACTTGCATCCGGAGGATCAAGCCGCTGTGCAAGCCGCCGCCCAAGCCTCACTTAATCACGGCCTGCCGTATGACATCGTGCACCGTATCATACGAAGCGATGGCGCGGTGCGCTGGGTTCACCAGCAAGGCGATGTGGATCGTGATGAAAAGGGCCACGCCTTGCGGATGCTCGGCGTCATCCGGGACATCACCACGCAAAAGGAAGCGGAGTTATCCATCCATAAGCTGGCAGCCTTCCCGCGTCACAATCCGAATCCGGTGTTCGAATTCTCACCCGACGGAACCTTGACCTACTGCAATGACGCCGCCCGGCAGATGGCCCGCTCATTGAACCAGGAACAACCGGAAAACATTTTGCCGGTGCAGACGAAGGACATCGTCAAAAAGTGTCTGGACACCGGTCTGCCCCGCTGGCGGCTGGAGGTCCCCTACGGTCCACGCACGATCTCATGGTCGTTCTTCCCTATCCAGTCCGGTCAGGTCGTCCATTGTTACGCGGCGGATATTTCGCAGCGCCTTTTGTTGGAAGCGCAGTTGCGCCAGTCTCAAAAGATGGAATCCATCGGCCAGCTCGCCGGCGGCATGGCGCATGATTTCAACAACCTGCTCACGGTCATCCAAGGGCACGCCTCCATGCTGCTCATCGACCGGCATCTGCCCGCCCACACCATCGAGACGGCCAAGGAGATCGACCAGGCCGCCGAGCGCGCGGCCAAATTGACTCGTCAGTTGCTCACCTTCAGCCGCAAGCAGGTGATGCAGCTCAAGAACCTGGACGTGAACGATGTGATCTCCAACCTCACCCGCATGCTGCACCGGCTGCTGGGCGAGCACATCCGTCTGCAGCTCGATCTGCAACCGAGCATGCCGGTGGTCAACGCTGATTCCGGCATGATGGAACAGGTCCTGGTAAATCTCACCGTGAACTCCCGCGATGCGATGCCCAAGGGCGGTCGCCTCACCATCCGCACCAGCACAGAAACGGTGGATGATGATTACGTGCGCAACAATCCGGAGGCCAAAGCAGGCACATACATACGCATCAGCATCACCGATACCGGATGCGGCATCCCGCCGGAGAACCTGGTTCGCATCTTCGAGCCATTCTTCACGACGAAGGATGTCGGCACTGGCACGGGTCTCGGTTTGGCCACGGTGTATGGCATCGTTCAGCAGCATCAGGGCTGGATCAGGGTTAAGAGCGTGGTGGACAAAGGCACCTCCTTCGACATCTACCTGCCGACCGGCATCAAACCGGCTACCGCCAGCGATACCGATATCCTGCAACGCACCGCAGTTGGGGGCACGGAGACCATATTGCTGGTGGAAGATGAGAACTCCGTGCGGATGCTCGTCCGGAGCATTTTGGAGCATTACGGCTATTCCGTGCTGGAAGCGGAACACGGTCCGGCGGCGCTGGAAGTCTGGAAGCAGCATCGCTACAAGATCCGTCTGCTGCTGACGGATATGATGATGCCCGAAGGCATGACCGGACAGGATTTGGCGGAGAAATTGTTGGCGGACGAACCCAAGCTGAAAGTCATCTACACCAGCGGTTACAGCGCGAACGCGTTCATCAAGGACGGGCCCTTGCGCTCGGACATCGCGTTTCTCCAAAAACCCTACCAGCCACACAAGCTGGCGCGGCTGATACGGGAGACCTTGGACGTCCCCGCCAAAGCCTAGCAACCACCCTGGCAGTCCGTATTTTCTTCATTGCGTCAAAGCTCCGAAACTTCGCAAAGTCTCCCCATGCGTGATGCCTCATTGGATTTC
The DNA here is from genome assembly GCA_023431185.1 of Verrucomicrobiota bacterium. Taxonomy (GTDB): domain Bacteria; phylum Verrucomicrobiota; class Verrucomicrobiia; order Limisphaerales; family JAEYXS01; genus JAEYXS01. Next base: position 7,593 of record JAEYXS010000125.1, on the reverse strand, counting down.
CTTAAGACTTTGGTGAACACCCCCAGCCCGTCCGGTCATGAAGCCCGGGGACAGCGTGTCTGGCTGGATTATGTGAAGGAGTTCGCGGATGAAACGTTCTCCGATGCGTATGGCAATTGTGTGGCGGTCTTGAACCGTGGCGGTGGCCCGCGGGTGATGCTCGCCGCCCATGCGGATGAGATCGGCATGGTGGTGAACTTCATCAGCAAGGACGGCTTCATTTACGTGCGGCGGATCGGCGGCGTGGACCCCGCCATCACCAAGGCGCAGCGCCTGACGATCCATTCACGCAAAGGCCCGGTCAAAGGCGTCGTCGGCAACGTGGCCCCGCACCTCACCAAGATGGAGGGTGAACGCAAGATGCCAAAGATCGATGACCTGTTCATCGACATCGGCGTGGACAGCAAAAAAGAGGCGGAGAAGCTGGTGCAGATCGGCGACCCGATCACGTTGAACGATGAATTCGAACTGCTCCGCAATGACCTCGCCATCGCCCGCGCCTTCGATAACCGCATCGGCACCTTCGCCGTGGCCGAAGCCTTGCGCATGCTGCACGGCTCCCGCAGCAAATTGAAATGTGAGGTGCTCGCCGTCTCCAACATCATGGAAGAGATCGGTCTGCTCGGCGCCCGCCAGATCGCCTACACGCTGAAGCCGGATGTGGCGCTGGTGGTCGATGTCACGCATGCCACGGATTATCCGACCGTAAGCCAGATCACCCATGGCGACATCAAGCTGGGCAAAGGCCCCGCCCTCACCCACGGTGGACCGAACCACCCGGAGGTGGTCGCCCAATTGGAAAAGATTGCTAAATCCAAAAAGATCAAGGTCCAGCACGAAGCCGTCTCTGCCAGCAGCGGCACGGATACGGATGTCATTTTCTGGACCCGAGGCGGCATCCCTAGTGCCCTCATCAGCCTGCCAAACCGGTACATGCATTCCCCCGTTGAGATGGTGAACCTCAAGGACTTAGAACAGATCCCGGAGCTGATGTCCGCCTTCTGCCTGTCGCTGAAGCAGGATGACGAATTCAAGGTCAAGATTTAGCCCTCATCACCTCCTGGCCGGTCATAAAATAACTGAACTTGAACAAAATCCGAAGTTCGGCTATCTAATAATCAAATCCATAGGGAATAAGCAGGCGTCCAGCGTCCTCCAAGGACGGGCCGTAATGCCCTCCGGGAGTGCCTGACGGATGATGTTCCCGGATTTGCCTCCCGTTGAGGCAAGTTAAACCAAACATAACCAAAGCATAAACAATGAAGAAGTTCCTCGCCCTCGCCGCTGCCGCGGTGTTCGCCATCAGCGCCTACGCTGGTGAATTCCAAGACATCAGCATCACTGAGCTGAAAGCCAAGATCGAAGCCAAGAAGGTCACGGTCATCGACGTGAATGGTTCTGCTTCCTACAGCAAGGGCCACATCCCGGGCGCCATCGACTACGCCGCCAAGAAGGGTGATCTGGCCAGCGTGCTCCCGAAGGACAAAGACGCGCTGATCGTCGCCTACTGCGGCGGGCCCAAGTGCAACGCCTACAAGCAGGCTGCCACGGCCGCTGAGAAGCTCGGCTACAAGAACGTGAAGCACCTCTCCGCCGGCATCTCCGGCTGGAACCAGGCTGGCGAAAAGACCGAATCCGCCAAGTAATCTGGATTGATTCTACCAGCGCTCATGCGATCCGCATGAGCGCTTTTTTATTTCCCGGGCGGTCTTTTTCCAAATCCATACTCGACACCCCTTTTGCAAGCTCCGTTTGCGTGGTCAATCTGGCAACCCCGTGGATACCCAATTTACAGCTTATAAAGTTTCATCTTTTCAAGCCGATAGGCCACGATGGCATCATCAACAGAAAGTTAGATGTGATCAGCGATATACCGTGGACAAATACCTGAAATGTCTCCTATGGCTACTATTGGCTCCGCCAGTTTCCTTCTTCCTTGGCGTGTTCATCCCATTTTTGTTCGGGCTAATTTTCGGCTCTGACTTTGATCGCCCCAGTACTACGTTGGAATCCTTCGCTGACTCCTTAGTCAGACCAATGGTGTACACCATTTGGACCGGAGGCGGCATCGTCTGCCTGGCTAAGGCCTATTTTACGTTGCGTGATGGATAAATCCCTCTGCTAAAAAAATCCATCCTCGACACCCCCGCCCTGTCCCCTTAAAACGCCCGACGTCCCTGATGTATTTTTTGCCGCCAGCACATTTGAATTTTGAACCGTCGTCGCCCGACGGAAAGGAGTCGTTTTGAAAATCACCAAGGTTGATTCGTTCCTGTTGTCCTACGCTTTTCCCGAGCCCATCAAGCTGCCTTTCTTCGGGGGCGAGCGCACCATCCTCAAGCGCGACGCGATGTATATCCGCGTGACGACGGACACGGGCTTAAAAGGTTTCGCGCCGGGGCCTGCGCATGAACGCGCGGTGCATGAGATCAAGGAGATCATCGGCCCCTTCCTCATCGGCAAAGATCCCCGCCAATGGGCCAGCTTCAATTTTCAGGCGGATCTCGAAGTGAAGAAGACTTACTACGCCGTGGAAATCGCGGTTCTGGATGTCGTCGCCCGTTTCGAAGGCTGCCCCCTCTCCGAGGTCATCGGCGGACGCAAGCGCGACACCATCAAGCTCTACGGCAGCGCAGGCATGTATATGCCGCCGGACAAGTTCGCGGAGGAAGCCGCCGCGGTGAAGGCGATGGGCTTCCCCGCTTACAAGATGCGTCCCGCACTCGGACCGGATAAAGATATCGAGACCGTTCAGAAGATGCGCGCTGCGACTGGCCCTGATTTCGGCCTGATGATCGATGCCCATTCTTGGTGGCGCATGGGCAGCAACAGTTACAACTACGACACCGTGGTAGAAGTCTCCAAGGCCATCAATCAGTTCAAACCGGTCTGGCTCGAGGAACCCATCCCGCCCGATGACCATGCGGCTTATTGCAAGCTGATGGCGGCCAAGGTCATCCCGGTGGCCACGGGCGAGCATGAGCAAACGGAAGCAGGCTTCCTCGATCTGATCGACACGAAAGCGGCGAACTACATTCAGGCAGACGTCTGCTGCCAAGGCGGCGTGGCGATGGGCAAGCGCCTCTTCGACGCTGTGGCGAAGGCTAATTTGAAGTTCGCCTTTCATAGCTGGGGCACCACCCTGGAAGTCCTCGCAGCGGCACATCTTGGCATTTGCTGGGGTGAGAACGTCGTGGAGTGGCTGGAGTATCCCTGCTACTCGAACAGCGGCCGCAAGGGCATGTATGCCTTCCCAGCCGCCGACGAGATTCTCGCTGAGCCGATGGAGATCAAGAACGGTTACCTCACGGTGCCGAAAGGTCCGGGCCTTGGCATCGAGGTGGATGAAAGCATTGTGGAGAAGTATCCGTTCATCCCCGGCCCGTGGTCTTACTTCCGCATCGATAGTCCGCCGGAGACGATTGCCGTCACCGGTGATCACAGTGTGAAATGGGTTGAGGAAGAGAAGAAATAGCCCTGCTGATGGACCCGCTGCTCATACTTCTTATAGGCATCATCGTCGTGGTCGGCGGAATTCTCGCCCTGCGTCTCCACGCCTTCCTCGCGCTGATCCTGGCCGCGCTGGTCGTGGGCTCGCTCACCTCGCAAACAATGCTGGAGCAGCATGCGGCAGCCAAAAAGATGTCATCTTCCGAGGCCGGCAAATTCATCAGCCAATCCGTCGGGGAACGTGTCGCTGTCGAATTCGGCAAAACCTGCGCGAGTCTTGGCATCCTCATTGCCATGGCTGCCGTCATCGGCAAGTGTCTGCTGGAAAGTGGAGCGGCGGAAAAGATCGTTCGCTCCACCATGCGCAGCGTCGGAGAGAAAAACGCTCCGCTGGCCTTCGCCGGCAGCGGCTTCACGCTCGGCATCCCGGTCTTTTTCGACACCGTGTTTTATCTGCTTATCCCCTTGGGCAAGGCTCTGGCCAACCGTACCGGGCGCAACTACGCGCTCTACATCATGACCATCTCATGCGGCACCACCATGGCCCACTCCCTCGTGCCACCCACGCCCGGTCCGCTGCTGGTGGCAGAGAAGTTGAACCTGCCCGTGGGCACCATGATGATGGGTGGCATCCTGCTGGGCCTCTGCACCACTGCCGTCGGCATCGCCTATGCATATTGGGCCAACAAAAAATGGCCTCTCCCCTTGCGCGAATCCGGCGAGACTTCCCTGAAGGAACTCGAGAAAATGAACCAGCGTGATGAGCGCGAACTCCCCGGCTTCTGGTTCGCCCTGATGCCCATCCTGCTCCCGATTCTGCTGATTGGCGGCGACAGCCTGTTCAGTCAGCTCTGGGGCAATTTGAAAGCCGGAGAACTCACTTACCTCCAGTCCGGCCTGCTATCCTTCTTCAGCACCTTGGGCGACAAGAATCTCGCTCTCGTCATCTCTGCCGCCGTCGCGCTGGCCCTCGTCATGCGCTACAAAAAGCAGACGCATCAGGAACTCAGTGCATCAATCCAGAGCGCCTTGGGCAGTGCCGGCCTTATCATCCTCATCACGGCGGCGGGCGGTGCCTTTGGCAATGTCTTGCAACACACCGGCATCGGCGACCGCATCAGCAGCCTCGCCCAAGCCTACCAAATCGGCATCCTGCCCCTCGCCTTCTTCGTCACCGCACTCATCCGCACCGCCCAAGGTTCCGCCACCGTCGCCATGATCACCGCCATCGGTATGATGCAGAGCATGGCGGCTCCCGGAACGCTTGACTTCCACCCCGTCTATCTCGCGCTCGCCATAGGCTGCGGCTCCAAGCCCTTCGCCTGGATGAACGACAGCGGCTTCTGGGTCGTCTGCAAGATGAGCGGCATGACTGAAGGCGAAACGATGCGCTACTTCTCCACCCTCCTCACCGTCATGGCCCTCACCGGTCTGGTGCTCGTGATGATCGCGGCTAAGTTGTTTCCGATGATCTAATCCGATTTTTCTCCTCGACGTCCCGTCTAACCGCACCAATATGCCTTCAATCCTGTTGGTTGACCGGCGGCACCTTTACGCCTCACGTGTCAGCTGTTGAATCATTTTTACCGTATGCTTTTGCGATCCGTTAAGAACCTGTTCATTGCCCTTGCGTCATTGGCCACGTTGTCCGCCAGCGCCCAGACCGCCCAGTTCCCGCAGGCCGATATCCGCTTCCTCTTGGACGGCGTTAAGGTCATCGAGTCCAGCGGTGCTCCCGGTCCGGTCGCCGCCTTTGGCCCGCAAGCCTTCCCTGTTGTGCTCGGTTCCGCTGGTCGGAACATCTCCGCACCCGTCGTCGTCGCCAGCCGGCTTGGCAGCGGTCGCATCGTCGCCTTCGGTCACGGTGGCTTTCTCGGCACCACGGACAAGGGCGACTCCGGCAAGTTCCTCCAGAACAGCGTCCGCTGGATCTCCAGCCGCACCACCGCCAAGCCCGCCGAGCTCAAGGTCGGCGTGTTGAAGAACGACGGCCTTCAGAAATACCTGAAAGCTCAAGGCTTCGACGCCACCATCCTCGATCCCAAAGACTGGCACGCCAAACTCACCGGCCTCCACGTCGTCGTCGCCGACACGGGCGACTGGAAGCCCGACGCCAGCCATCCCGCCCTCGATAAGTTCATCCGCGCCGGTGGCGGCCTTCTCACCGCCGGTCTCGGCTGGGGCTGGTTGCAATTGAACCCCGAAAAGAACCTGAGCGATCACCATCCCGGCAATCAAGTGCTCACCCACGCCGGCATTCTCTGGCTCGATGGTACCCTCAGCCGTACCGCGAACAACGGCTTCACCACCACGAACACCCTGCCCACCGTGGTGAACACCTCGCATGCACTGAACACCCTGCTCACCGTCACGAACGCCTCCACGCCCATCACCCAGCAACTCGTCGGGCAGGCCTCTTGGACGCTCACCCAGACCGCGCAAGCTTTGCCGAAAAGCGACAAGCTCCTGCAACCGCAACTCCTCGCTCTCCGCCAGCGCAGCAAAGGCAAGATCCCCAGCGCCAAATCCCCGCTCAAGACCGGCGATGCCATCGAGCGCCTCACCATGACGCTCGACCTGCAAGCATTGCAGACCACCCCCGCCGCCCAGATCAAGGCCCATCCCGCCGCCGCCGAATTCCCCGGCCGTGTCCCTGCCGAGGCCCCGCGCATCACGAAGAACCTTTCTCTCAACACTCAGAAAACCGGCTGGCACTCCACTGGCCTCTACGCCCCTCCCGGCGAAGTCATCCGTGTCACCCTGCCCGCAGACGCCACGAAAGATCGTCTCGCCGTCCGTATTGGCTGCCACACCGATCGCCTTTGGAGCCTGCCCACCTGGTCCCGCGCTCCTGAGATCTCCACCAGCGAACCCCTCAAGCAGGCCGTCACCACGGCCGCCAGCGCTTTCGGCGGACTCATCTACATCGAAGTCCCCGGCAACGCCGCTGCGAAAACCATCAACGTCACCATCGCCGGTGGCATCGCGGCTCCGCATTTCGTCCTTGGCCAGACCAAGCTCGCCGACTGGCGCGAGACCATTCGCCTGCATCCCGCACCTTGGGCGGAACTCGAGACCGCCAAGCTCATCCTCAGCGTTCCCGCCAGCGCCATCCGCACTCTCGATGACCCCGAAGCCCTCATGAAGCATTGGGATCAAGTCATGGACGGCGTTGCCGATCTTGCCACCATCTCCCGCGACCGCAAGCGCCCTGAGCGCTTCGTGCCCGATGTCCAGATCTCCGCCGGCTACATGCACTCCGGCTACCCCATCATGACCCACCTCGATGTCGTGGATGAAACCCTGAACCTCCAGCACCTCACCACCAAGGGCAGTTGGGGCCACTACCACGAGCTCGGCCACAACCATCAGGCCGCCGATTGGACCTTCGACGGCACCACCGAAGTCACCTGCAATCTCTTCTCCCTCTACACCTACGAGAAGATCCTCGGCCTCGGTCTGCAAGGCCACAACGGCATCAGCCCGGATTCCCGCGAGAAACATCTCAAGAAATACTTCGGTCCCGCCCCCGGCAACTTTGACGACTGGAAGCGCGACCCCTTCCTCGCCCTCACCATGTATTACCAGCTCATCGAAGCCTTCGGCTGGGATGCGTTTAAGAAGACCTTCACCGAATACCGCAATCTGCCCAAAGACGAGCGTCCCAAGAACGACGACCAGGAACGCGACCAATGGATGATCCGCTTCTCCAAGACCGTCGGCAAGAACCTCGGCCCCTTCTTCGAAGCCTGGAAGATCCCCACCTCACCCACCGCCCGCGACAGCATCAAGTCCCTGCCCGTGTGGATGCCAGAGCCCGACTTCCCCGCCAAATACAAAGCTCCTTAGGTAGCCACCGAGGTTAGGAGACGGACCTCACCATACCCTATACCAGTAGCCGTCGACATTAGTCGGCGCTAACTACTTTTTTCGATGTTCAGCGTTGGACGATTCCCTATAGTCCCATCGGTCCCATGTGACCTATTCCCCAATTTCACGTTCCCCGAAGTGGCCTTCCATCCAGTTTGTTCCGTGTGACCCTCCGCGATAGCATCCTGTTCTGCGGCACTCTAGCCACCAGTCCACACCTCCCGCACCAAACCCCCGCCAGCCACTTCCCTTAACCATCAATGGACTCCCATA
>JAEYXS010000115.1 GCA_023431185.1 Verrucomicrobiota bacterium | reverse complement strand
CGGTGGGACACCGCGCCCTACCTATTGCGGCAGGCTGATTGAGCGCCACTGGCCCTCTGGCAGATCATCCACGGTGTAATCGCCGAAGCGGCTGCGGTGGAGTTTGGTCACCGGGTTGCCTTGGCTGGCGAACATGCGTTTCACCTGATGGTATTTGCCTTCGATGAGTTCGAGGCGCGCGGTGTTCGCTGAGAGGATTTCGAGTTTCGCGGGGAGGCAGGGTTTGTCCTCGTCTTCGAGTTGCAAAGTACCGGCGGCGAAGAGCGGGATGAGTTCGGGCTTCAACACGCCTTCCACGGTCACTTCGTAAATCTTGGAGACTTTGTGTTTGGGCGAGGTCCAGCGCTGGACGAGTTCGCCGAGGTCGGTGAGCAGGAGGACGCCGGTGGTGTCCTTGTCCAGGCGGCCGATGGAGGTCACGGGCGGGTTGCGCTGGACCCATTGCGGCGGCAGGAGTTCGTAGATGTTCGCGCCATCGCGCGTCTCATGGGAGCAGACGTAGCCGGCGGGTTTGTGGAAGAGCACGAGCAGGCCATCCGGGGCTTCGATGGGTTTGCCATCGATGAGGATGTCGAGCGGGTCGGCCTTGTGATCGGGTTCTTCAGCGACTTTGCCTTTGACGGTCAGGCGACCGGCTTTGATCCAATGACGGGCTTCGCTACGGCTGCCGTAGCCGTAGCGTGAAAAGATCTGGTCGAGCCGACGCGGTTGCACGGGGGTGAAAGTAGCCCGCTTGACTTCCGCTTGGCGAGCCTCGAACGTGGCGGCGTGAGCGCGATGAATGAGCAGGGACAGCTTGAGGCCGTGGTGGGCCAGTTCCGCCGGCAGTTGGGCGGGTTCATCCGGAATCGCGTGCCGGATGATGCGACGGCGGATGAGCTGACGCAGGAAGTGTGGCTGCGGGTGGCGAAGAAGCTCGGGGATCTGCGGGAGGTGGAGAAGCTGGAGCCGTGGCTGTATCAGATCGCGCGGAATGTGGTGACGGATTTTCACCGGCGTCACCGGCCGCATGAGGAGCTGCCGGAGGAGATTCCCGCCACCGAGGATGAGCGGGAGATCGAGACGTTGCGCGGCCAGCTCAATGATTACATCAAGGGCGTAGTGCACAGCCTGGCGGAGCCGCATCGGGAGGCGCTTACGTTGACGCTTTACGAAGGGCTTTCCCAGGTGGAACTGGCGGAGCGGCTGGGGCTGAGTGTCACGGCGGCGAAGTCCCGGGTGCAACGGGCACGGGCGGAGGTGCGCAAGACGATGGAGCAGTGCTGCCGCTGGGAGTTCGACCGCTTCGGCAATGCGGTGGAGTGCGAGCCGAAGCCCAAGGGCGGTTGCGACCAGTGTTGAGCGAGCGGAAAATTGCGGCTGAAAAATTGGAATAAATTTTCAGCGTCCTTTCTCGAACCCGTGCGTCTTACCGGGTGATGAAAACAAATACTATGTCTCTGGAAACGGAAAAAGATCAGGTGCGGTCCTATGTGCGCGAGCAGTACGGGGCTATCGCGGAAACGAATGCAAAGGGCTGTTGCGCACCACCACCCACGGGTGGCGGTTGTTGCGCCGGTCCCATCGGCGGGACGAACCCGGACATCCTCGGTTACGATCCGCAGGCGGTGGCGGAGCTGCCCGCTGGCGCGGAGATGGGCTTGGGCTGCGGGAATCCGCTGGCGCTGGCTTCGTTGCAACCGGGTGAGACAGTGGTGGATCTGGGCAGTGGCGGCGGAATCGACTGCTTCCTTGCGGCCAAGCGCGTGGGGCCGGGCGGACGCGTCATCGGCGTGGATATGACGCCGGCGATGATCAGCAAGGCACGGCAGAATGCGGCGAAGGGAAAATATGCGAATGTGGAGTTTCGCCTGGGCGAGATCGAGCATCTGCCGGTGGCGGATAACACGGCGACGCTGCTGATCTCGAATTGCGTGATCAATCTCTCGCCGGACAAGGCGCAGGTGATCCGCGAGTGTCATCGGGTGTTGAAGGCAGGCGGCCGGCTTTCATTCTCCGATATCGTGGCGACGGCGGCGATACCGGCGGAAGTGCAGCAGGACCTGGCCGTCCATGCCGGATGCGTGGCGGGTGCTGCACACGTGACGGAACTGGAACGTATGCTGAAGGACGCGGGGTTCCGGTCCATCCGCATCACGCCGAACGAGGCGAGCCGCCAGTTCATTAACGAGTGGTTCCCGGGCAAGCAGGCCGGGGATTATGTGGTTTCGGCGCTGATTGAGGCGGTGAAGTGAGATGGGACGGGTACGGAATGGTGTCTAAGACACCATTCCGGACCCTTGAACGATGAGAAACTGCACCGCTCCATTCATTTCCGCTGCGAGCGCATATAAGCCGCCACCGCTTCGCCGAGTTGTTTGCCGACGGTGAGGTAGCCTGCGGTGGTGCTGTGGGGCGTGTTCCAGGAGGTTTCGAGGCAGGCGGCGACGGTGTGGGGATTGCCGTGCGCGGTGACCCACATGCTGCTGATCTGTTTGACGAGGGGATGGTAGCTGGCGCCGGTGGTGCGCGTTTTCTTTTCTACAGGCAGCGGGCCGTTGATGTGGGTGACGGTTTCAGCGAGGAATTTCGCGCGGTTCTCTTTGGCTTGGGGAGTGAGGTTTTCTTCGGGGCCGACGAAGAAGAAGGGTTGCTTGTCTCCGGGCGCGGGATTGTGGAGGTCGAGGAAGAGGCTGAGGCGATTTTCTTTCACGTAGGCGAGCAGGCGTTTTTGCGCGGCGGCGACTTCGGGATAAACGGGTTGCTCGGCCCAGTCGCGATTGTGATCGCGCGGGTCGGCTTCTTTGCCGCCGTTGCCGGTGGCGACGTTGTCCACGTCCATGACGGGCACGAGGATGATCTCAGTATTCGCGCGCAGCCAGCGGGCGTTTTCATCGCCGCTCACGAGCCATTCGGTGAAGCCGCGGGCGACCCAACTGGCACCGGCTTCCCATGCGTGCTGTCGGGCATGGGCCCAGATGACGGGGGCTGTTGGGTTTTTAGATTCATTGATGCGGAGGGCTTTCACGGGGCGTTTCTCGCGCGTGGTGGCGAGGGTGAAGATTTCGGCGGTGGGCAATTTCGCTTTGGCTTCGGCGAGGAGTTTATCGGTGTCGCGAGGAGTGAAGGGCGGGCCCCAGGCGAGCCAGAGCGGGCCGCCGGTGCCAGTGACGGTGTAGTGGATGCGTTTGTCCACGCGTTTGCCGGGAGCGGTGTGGGACCAAGTCTTTTCGTCAGTGGAGAAGGTGGCGCGGTCGGGCATGGCCCAGGAGGCGGCGAGTGGGTTGGGTTGGAGCTTGCCGTCGTTGCGCGTGGGTTTGTGGCTGGCGGCGAGGTCGAAGGTCCACGTGTCGCCCTTGGCGATGCCATCCACACGGAGATACCACCAGCAGGCCCAGCCGCGTGCGGGATCGCCACCGGGGGTGAAGCGGATGGTCTTGGTGGCTTGGTCGATGCTCTCGATGAGGGCGGAGCCGCTTTCGAAGTCGGTGGTGACTTTGACTTCGGCGGTGGCGGTGAGTGAGAAACACAGCGTGATGAGAAGGAGGGGGAGGATGTGTTTCATGCGAGGAAGTTCAACATAATCGGCGGGAAATGAAAACAGCGAAAGGGAATCTAACCACAGATAGACACGGATGAACATAGATGGGGAAAGGAGCCGAAGGAGCAGTAAACCGCAGATGAGCGCAGATAGGCGCAGATGGGAAATTGGGGGAATGATGAATACGGGTGCTATCGTTTTGGTAGGCGTTCGGTTTCAGCGAAGGTGGGTTCGAGTTGTTGCTGGAGTTCGGGGCTGAAGACGGCAGCGTCTTCGCGTTTCAGCATGCCGTTGAGGATCATGAGATTGAGATAGCTTTGCATGCTGGAGCGGGAGTGGCCGTCGAGGCAGGTCTCAAGAATCTTGGCCTCGCATTTCATTTCTTCCAGGGTTTCCCAGAAGCGTTCGGTCGGGGTCTTTTGCGGCTGGGTGAGGAGAGTGAGCAGGCGGGCGTTGCAGGCGGCCACGTAGCGTTCTCGAAGGTTGGGGACCATGGCGCGGAATTTTTTCCAGTCGGATTCCATAAAAGGTAATTATTGGTTCGTTATAGTCCGTTGTTACATGAAGTGACACCAGGGGTTCTTGGGCATTGGTTTGGAGTCATTCGATTTCGAACACAAATCTCACCCGATCATCTCCGATCGTGGCGGCGAAATAATCGAGCGTATGAAGCACGCACTTCATCTCCAGCGAGATGAAATCTGCTGGTACGTGGTGATGGGCGAGGGCCAGTTTTACTTCGGAGGGATGCAGCCAGCCGATCAAGTATGTTCCGTATTTGCCAACATACTTGGTCAACTGCCAGCTTGGATTGACGGGTACGCCGCGCAGGGGAAATAGCGGCGGGATGCCGGTCGAGTTCCGAATGCCTGAAAGAGCTCCGTAGACGGGATAATCTTTCGCCCCATCGAGGTCGCGCCAATCTGTGAGGGGAAGCACGTTGGGCTGTTGCGAGAATGGGGGAGTGTTGTGTTCGTCGTATTCGATCCAGCAGTTGATGCCTGCGCCCATGGTATTATTTTTTAAAAGTATTTCCCATCTGCTAGCTCCAACCGTTTTCTGAGGGAAGCTGGTAATTTACGAGGGAACGACGGGAGCGGATGAACTCACGTGGCTCCCCGTCGATCCCGTCCGGATAGATGCATAGTTGGTCGTTTTCTTCGCCATATGAATTGGTGAACAGGAGCAGTTCGAAATAAGTGTGATGACTGCCCAGGTAACTGGCGGCTCCGTCTGAGCTGTCACCGTGTTCAGTCGGCTGATCGTGCGGAGTTCCAAAACGGAGGTGGTCGTTCTTTTCAAGTTTCCAGTGGAACTTGCGGTGCCCACAGAAAGTTATGTTCCAAAATTCGATGAGACCGGTGCCGTCGGGGAAGATGACAAGAGATTCATCGCTATGGCCGCCGAAATTGTTCGTAGTCCAGATGCCGATAAGACGCTGGGGGAGGTTGTCCACGTAGCGGATCCAGGTCGGTTTTTGCGGCGGACGATATCCGGGACAGCTCGCGGGTTGCCATTCTTTGGCGGGTGAGAGCGGGTTGAAGCCGGCGTCGTCTTCACTGACGGAAACCAAACGGGCCGGTTCTCCGGTGGCTGGGCAACGGGCGGCATGATGCTCAATGAAGTACCGCATGTCGTAATCAGAGAAAAACGACATCAAATCACGGGCTGTTTCTTTCCATGCGCCACAGTCCTGACAGACGGTGAATGTGCGAGGCCCTTCCATAGCGTGGGGCAATAGTAACGACACCGGGGAACAATGTAAATGGGGTGAGATAGTGGGCAGGTGGTCGGACGCAACCACGTTGTGGTTGGTGAAGATAGGGCGGATGACCCAACGTAGTCCCGCCAAGGTGCGGGACAACGTTGGGCTTTGGTACGGTGCCCCGATTGGGGCACGGGGCGTTAGCTGATCGTAGCGTATGCCCAATGGTCCCGCCCTTGCAGGGCTTGAGCTTATAGCAATGGATTACCTGGGGCTACGCCCGCTTTGGGCGGGCTTCACCCCAGGCTGAAATATTGCGGGTCTCCCCGACAATTATGCCGGGGTGAATTGGCCCAGCAAAATCACTTTGGTTCTGGTAAGGCTGGGCCTTTGGCTTCGGGGATGACGAGTTTTTCCAGGTTGATGCGGGTGGATTTCAGATTTATGTGGACGGTGAACTTGCCGGGTTCGTCGGCGTTGTGGGCGAGCATCCAGTCGCAGTCGGCGGGGACGCTTTCGGTCTGGAAACGGATGGAGAGGGTGACGCCGGGGCATTTGGCGAGGCCTTCGAGGAAGAGGTTGAGAGGGATGGTCTCGCCGCGATATTTCAAGGAGGTGAAGGAGTTGAGGAAGAAGCCGCCGAGGAAGGTGCAGTCGGGGCGGGTGAGGGCGGCGGTGAGGTTGGTGCGGGCGGATTCGGGGAAGTCTTTCGGGAAGGCGAGGCCGGGGTCTTTGAGTTCGCCAGCGAGGGCGAAGGCGTGGGTGGCGAGGCCGAGAGCGAGGAAAAGACAGACGAGGCGGAGGAGGATGGGTTTCATGGGTTTACTAATATGACACGGGAATGGGGAAAATCTTAGAGGAATGTAGAATGTAAAATTGAGAATGAAGAAAGAAGGGGGAAACATCGAACGCCCAACATCGAACAACGAGAG
>JAEYXS010000034.1 GCA_023431185.1 Verrucomicrobiota bacterium | reverse complement strand
TGCTGAAGGAGAGCACGGCCAGATACAGCGCTACGATGATGAGGGCGGCGCTGAAGAAGAAGGCGACGCCGGGCAGCACAAAGGGGGCGTTCTTCCCAATGAAATAACCAAAGAGGCCGGTCATGATGGGCGGCCCGATTATGCCGGTGATGCTGACGAGGCTGGTGAGGGAGCCTTGCACGCCGCCTTGCTCGTCGGCACCCACACTGCGGGAGATGATGCCTTGGATGGTGGGTGCGGTGACTCCCGCGAGGGAGGCGAAGACGATGATGAAGTAAGTCGCCATGCCCGTGGTGGCGAGGCCGTAGCAGATATACGCCAGGGTCATGATGACCATGCCCATGAGCACGGTTTTCACCTCACCCAACTGTTTTACGATCACGCGCGTGAGGCCGCCTTGCACGATGGCGGCGGTGACGCCGACGATGGCGAGGGAGATGCCAGTCTGCTTGGCGGTCCATTCATAGCGGTAGCTGGTATAGAGCACCCAGATGCTGGGATAAACCTGGTGCGAGAGATTGAAGAGGAAGTAGGCGCCGGCCAACCCGAACGCGACCGGATGTTTCTTGAGCGCGAATAGGGAACCGATTGGGTTGGAGACTTTCCAGCAGAACTGACGGCGGTTCTCGGGAGCAAGCGATTCTGGGAGGACAAAAAGGCCGTAGCACCAGTTGACCAAGGTCAGGCCGCCCGCCACCAGGAAGGGGACACGCAGACCGTATTCGCCAAGCACCCCGCCCATCAGTGGGCCGATAATGAAGCCGAGGCCGAAGGCGGCACCGATGAGGCCGAAGTTACCCGCGCGCTTTTCCGGCGGACTGATGTCCGCGATGTAGGCGGTGGCGGCGGCGAAGTTCGCTCCCGTGATGCCCGCGATGATGCGGCCGATGAAAAACCATGTAAGATTCGGGGCGAAAGCGAGGAGGAAGTAATCCAAGCCAGCACCGAACAGGGAAGCGAGTATGACCGGGCGGCGGCCGAAGCGATCGGAAAGACTGCCGAGCAGCGGGGCGAAGATGAACTGCATCAGCGAGTAGAGTGCGGCGAGCAGTCCGTAGATGTAGGTGGCCTTCTCGATGCCACCGCCGCCGAGGTCTTCGACCAGCTTGGGCAAAATGGGGATGATCAGCCCGATCCCGAGAATATCGAGAACGAGCGTCACGAAGATAAAGCCCAGCGCTGGTTTCCGTGCCGTCACGATGAAGGCCAGATAGAAACCGCTTTGCCGCGCTCTGGCAAGGACAGGGAAATGTAAGGATTATTCCAATCCTGCCGCCTGGAGTTCACGCAAGGTGCGCCCGCTGAGCGGGGTATCCGGGTGCAAACCCATGACGCGTTTGCCCTCGCCACCTTCCCGGAAGACGGCCTGCCAGTTGATGGCAAACTCGGGGAAATCCTTCTTCATGGTTTCCGTCTTTTTCCAGTTGGCGAGTACGTGAGCTTTTGCGGCCGTATCCTTGCCCTTGCTGGCTTCGAATTTCTGCATCCATGCACGGGTATCAACGACAAGCTTGGTGAAATCGAGACCGCATTGGATGAAATGCAGACGGCGACGATATTTTTCATCTGCCGAGGCCAGTTTTTTAGCGGCAGAATCCAGATGGGATTGCGCCTTGGCCAGGAGCTCGGGCGTGTATTTCTTCGGCAGGTCAAAGGCGCGCTGGCGACTGGGATTCTCGGCCACGAACTCCATGCGCGTGCGTTCGAGCAATTCCCAATAGGCCTTCACATCGCTGGCGGCGGGACCGAACGCCCGCTGGTAATAATCGTCCATGAGGGCGGAAACATCGGTGTAAGGATTCCAAGCCAGATGGGCGAGGGCGTAGTAGTGCGGGCCTTGATTGGCCCAGTGGAACCAGAACAGGTCGAAGAAGAGGCCGACGCAATGATGATCCGCTACGAAGCGGAAATCCTCGCCCGCCTGAGTCATGGCGACGTCCGGCATGCCCCAGCTCAGTCCGGCCTGACTGCCCAGGTTTGGCCGCCAAAGGATGTGTTTCGCTTTCTTGGCCCACGCGGCGTGTTGTTCCATGGGCTCCTTGCGGGACTCGGGTGAGCGCATGTGAAAGTTGGCCACACTGGAGATGATCACGTTGTCGTCTGGCACCACCCCGATAGGCGGGTTGCGCGCGAGTCCGTAGGCATTGAGCAAGACAAAGAGTTTGCGGTCCGGGAAGCGTTGCATGAGCACGCGGGCCAGGGTGTTCGCAAAGCGGACGTCGCGGTCAGACTGGGCGACCCCTTCGAATTTCACCCCTTTGGGGAAGGTCCACGTCATCTTTTCCCCTTTGGGATCATCCCAGGCGAGACACTTGGCGCAGGTGCAGTGGCCGCTCGTATAGCCGTCATTCGGGGAGACATTGAACACATTCTTCGTGGGGTTCTCGGCGAGTTCCTGCTCCACGTTCTTGAGCCATTGATCCCAAACCGCAGGGTTGGAGGCGCACAGCTTGGTGTTCCGCGGATTGAAAGCCACCGGTGGACGGCTGCCATCCGGGGCAGCGGCGAAATAGTCCGGATGAGTCTCATGATATTTCTCCCACCAATCGCCGAAGCCATGACCGCCGCTCACTTCCAAGGAGTCCAACTGGACACGTTGGAAGCGGGCCCAGAGTTCGTCCGCGCCTTCCTTGTTGTCGCCGAGGGAGAGTTTCACGAACATGCCGGCACGGGACCGGATGTTGGGATGGTAACGCAGTTCGAAGGGAGCGAGCGCGAGGCGTGGCTGCTTGATGATATCTTCTTCGCCGGGCCAGAGCCAGCGCACATTCAGCTTCTCCTGGATGAAGGTGTAAACGGCGTTGGCGGTGCCGTACTCCTGCTGCATATTTGTCTTCATGGACAGGCGGCCTTTGGTCTGCATGTGCGCAGGGTCCCAGCGGTCACGACCGGCGATGACAAGATGGCTCTCGTTGGCGGTGATGAGCGTTTCCTCAGGGTGCTGGAAATTGAAATCCGTCTTGGGGAAGAGCTGTTTGAGGGCGGGTTGGTATCCGATCCAGATGGCCGTTGCAGGAAGGGGTTGTGGTTCACCTTTGATCACCTGCGGGCGGGTGCCGGTGATCTTCTCCAGATAATCGGCAAGGGTGACGGCGGCATCGTGCGTCCGGGGCGGGGCTCCTTGATAGACGACGATGGGGGGAGGAGCTGTACCGGGCTCGCTGAGAACGAGATCAGCGGCATGTAGCGAGGACATGGTGGAGAGCAGCAGAAAGAGGAGAAGGTTCAGAACACGTGTCATTTTATTCTAGCCTCAGTTTTTCCAGTCGGATGAACGCGATGCTTCATGGGCAAAATGCCAATGCACGGACGCGTATCGAGTTGCTGGGTTGTCGGCCAAGAATCCCAAGCTATGGGTGGGGATGCAAGTTGGAATACCCGGAGCAAACTCCGAATTTTCGTGATCCTGGAAAAGAAAAAGCGGGCAGGATATCCTGCCCGCTTTTCGTTTAGATTGGTTGAGGCTGTATTTTACTTCACAGCTTCAGGTTCTTATCCGTCACGGCGCCTTCGGAGGCGGTGGTGACGTGCGCGGCGTACTTGGCGAGGACGCCGTAGTTGTAGCGCGGCTTGATGCCTTTCCAGGCTTTCTTGCGCTTGGCCAGTTCTTTGGCGCTGACATCGAGGCGCAGTTCGCGGGTCTCGGCGTCGATGATGATCTTGTCACCGTTCTTCACGAGGGCGAGCGGTCCGCCGGAGTAAGCCTCAGGGGTGATATGGCCCACGACGAAGCCGTGCGTGCCGCCGGAGAAGCGTCCATCCGTGATGAGCGCGACGTCTTTGCCGAGGCCTTGGCCCATGATGGCGGACGTGGGTCCAAGCATCTCGCGCATACCGGGGCCGCCTTTCGGTCCTTCGTAGCGGATGACGACGACGTCGCCCTTCTTGATCTTGAGCGCGAGGATGGCGTCCATGGCGTCGTATTCGGAGTTGAACACGCGGGCCTTGCCTTCGAAGTGCAGACCTTCCTTGCCGCTGATCTTGGCCACGGAACCTTCCGGCGCGAGGTTGCCGCGCAGGATGACGAGATGGCTGTCTTTCTTGATCGGGTTATCGAGCGGGCGGAAGATGGTCTGGCCGGCCGGATACGGTTTCACGTTGGCGAGCGTCTCGGCCATCGTCTCACCGGTGACAGTGAGGCAATCGCCGTGGAGCAGGCCGGCGTCGAGCAAGGTCTTCATGAGCGGGCGGATGCCGCCGATGGCGACGACCTCGGACATGAGGTGCTTGCCGCTGGGCTTCAAGTCCGCGAGCACAGGGACGCGTTTGCCGATGCGGGTGAAGTCATCAATGGTCAGCTTCACGCCGGCAGAGTGCGCGATGGCGAGAAGGTGCAACACGGCGTTCGTAGAACCACCAAGCGCGATGACGACGGTGATGGAGTTCTCAAACGCCTTCTTTGTCATGATGTCGAGCGGGCGGATGCCTTTCTTCAGCATGTTCACGACGGCTTCACCGGCGCGACGGCAATCATCCATCTTGGCCGGGGAAATGGCGTTTTGCGCGGAGCTGTTCGGCAAGCTCATGCCGAGCGCTTCTATGGCGCTGGCCATGGTGTTCGCCGTATACATGCCACCGCAGGAGCCGGGGCCAGGGATGGCGCAGGACTCGATCTGCTGGAGTTCTTTGTCATCGATGCGCTTGTTCGCATGGGCACCGATGGCTTCGAACACGGAGACGACGTCGAGCTTGCGCTTCTGGATATCGCCCGTGATACAGCCGGGGAGAATAGTGCCGCCATAGACGAACACCGCCGCGCGGTTCATGCGGGCCATGGTCATGAGACAGGCGGGCATGTTCTTATCGCAACCGCCGATGGCCACGTAGCCGTCCATGCCCTGGCAACCGACGACGGTTTCCACGGAGTCGGCGATGACTTCGCGGGAGACGAGGGAATACTTCATGCCCTCGGAACCCATGGAGATACCGTCGGAGATGGTGATGGTATTGAAGATGATCGCTTTGCCACCCGCCGCGTTCGCGCCCTTCTCGGCTTCGAGCGCGAGCTTGTCGATGTGCATGTTACACGGGGTAACCATGCTCCAAGTGGAGGCGATGCCGATGATGGGCTTGGAGAAATCTTCCTGCTTGAAGCCTACCGGGTAGAGCATCGCGCGGCTGGCAGCGCGATCGGGGCCATCAAGCATGAGGCTGGAGTAAGGACGCAGGCTGTCGCCTGATTTCGAGGCAGTGGACTTCTTCGTTTTCATTAAGGTGGGTGATTTTCAACAGGAAAGGCCGGGAAAGACAAGAGAGGAGAAACCACAGAACAAACTGATATACGGAAAGGGGGGGCTAGAGGGAAAACAGAAAGATCAGCAGTAAGAAGAAACATAAAATGCCTTCGACAAGGACGGCGATCCCAAAGGTAGTGGGGGATTCAACCCGGTAAACCGTCCAAGCGCATTTAAAGAGAAAAAAGCGGCTGCTCAGCACCCCATTGCGGAGGCCATTTCCATAGTGAAGGGCAAAACCGAGAAAAGCAAAGAACCAGCCGGAGCTTTGGTATGCGCCGGTTTCCACCAGGAGAACAATGCCGGTGATGCCAAAAAGCAGGGACAGGAGGTCAATAATCTGGGCGCGGGAGGTGATGGTGGTAAAGGTGTTTTTCCGTTCAATAAAACGATACCTTGTGCCGCAACTACAGCAGGTGGGGGGTGAATGGGCGGTATCGACGGCGTCGTGACAGTATTCGCATTCGAAGACGAGAGGCGTCGAGATGATGCTATTGGTCAGATTATCCATGGACGGAATTAGTTGTGGGCTTTTCGCTGGATTTCCTCAAATCCAATAGCGTGCCGTTTTTGGAATAGGTGCCAATTCGCTTGGTTTTTGGCTGTGAGCAAGATACGGTAGTTAGTGGGCAAGTGAGGGGCGGCGGTAACGAAGTTCTAAGGCGAAGGATACACTATGGCTAAAGCTACTATTCCGAAGAAGAAAGTGATGTTCGAGCTGCAATCACCGGAGGCCAGAGAGGTGTTATTGGCCGGGGATTTCACTGACTGGGACAAGGAGCCGTTGCCGTTGAAGAAGGGCAAGGACGGGACGTGGCATAAGCAGGTCTCGCTGCCGTGCGGGCTGTATGAATACCGGTTCATCGTGGACGGGCAATGGGTGACGGATCCGAAAGCGCAGGAGCGGCATACGAATCCTTTTGGGACGGAGAATGCGGTGGTGGTGGTGATGGCCGGGGGGGCAGATGCGCCTCAGTAGGATCGGAACGGTCATGTGGGAGGCAGGGGATATTAAGGAGGATTACGTAGGCGGTTGCTGTTTGCGTCCCGGGAGTGCAGCGGGTAGTCTAAATGGCACAAGTGAAGCAAAACAGTGTGCCATCAAGCCGTTGGGATGACGCCCTCAAGATATTTGCGTTTTCGCTTATCTACTTCTCGGTGGCCCGGCTTACATTGCTGTTGACGGCCCCGGAAACTCACGCCAGTCCAATCTATCTCCCCGCGGGCATCGCTTTCAGTTGTCTGCTTATCTTTGGCAAGCGGCTCTGGCCCGGGGTGTTCCTCGGGGCAATGGGCTCGAACTTGGTGGCGTTCACGGAGAGCGGGAGTGGCGCGCTTTTCCAGAACATCTTATCGGCTTCCATCAATGGCTTGGGCAGCGGTGCAGGTGCTGTGGTGGGGGTGATGCTGATCCGGCGCATCTGCAAGGATCATTTCCTGCCGCAAACGCCCCGGCAACTGCTAGGCTTCCTAGGGGTGGCGGCACTGGCGTGCAGCATTAGCGCCTTGGTGGGAACCATCTCGACCAAGCTGGTGTGGGGTGGGGAGTTCTACTGGCTGGAGTTTGCGGGCATCTGGTGGGGTGGTGACTTGTGGGGTGTGATAATCGTGCTGCCGTTGGTGGCCTCGTTGGCGAGTTCCCGGCCTTTGCTCGATACATATAATCTGCGGGTGTTTGTGAGCCAAGTGGCGATCTTGACGGCGCTTTCGGGTTTTTACGCCTATGAGGGGGAGGCGATCTCCCTGCTGGCGGCGCTGGTGATGTTTGTCTTGCTGGTGGGTGGTCCGCTGTGGATGGACCTGCGGTGGTGTACGTTTCATCTGGCGGTGATCTCGGTCTGGTTGATCTTGGGGGCAGTGGATGCGCCGTTGGCCTTGGTGGGCAAGCACCTGGAGCAAAGCATCCTGAAAGTGCAGGTTTTCACGATTGGCGCGAGCGTGGGGTGTCTGGCGGTCTATACGTTCCTGCGACGGGCCCAAGAAGCGGGCGATGATGAGGTGGGATTGTGGAAGCCGTCTTTGCTGCCCTTCCGGATCGCCTTGCGGCTGACGACGGCGGGCTTGGTGATGGTTATCGGGCTGTCCATCTACCTGACCGCCGGTGAGAAGGCGGAGGCGCGGCGGGGACTAGTGTTGCAGACGGAGCGGTTTCGGGACCGGCTGGCCTTTACGTTGACGGAAGCGCACGGGTCGCATCGCCGCATGGCCGCGCGGTGGAATGTGATGCGGGGGACGCCGGAGATCTATTGGCGGCTGGATGCGCTGAATCATCATCGTGACATGAAGTACGTGCGGGTGATCGAGTGGGTGGACGAGGCGGGCATCGTGCAGTGGGTGGAACCGCTGGCGGGGAATGAAAAGGTGCAAGGACTGAACCTGCTGGCAGAAGAAAAACGGCGCAATGTAACGGTGGGTACACGCAGCCGGAAGACGACGACGGTATCTGATG
>JAEYXS010000106.1 GCA_023431185.1 Verrucomicrobiota bacterium | reverse complement strand
ACCCTGCAGTCCAGCGGCACAAAGACTTGAGTCAGATTACCCTTAAATAGCTGTAATCTCGAAATTAACCGTCACACTGCCACCCTTGACTTCGATGTCTTTGGTGACTTTGCCGCCCTTGCGATGATACGCTTCAATCGTGTATTTGCCATCCGGCAGATTGGCGATCTTGAAAGTGCCATCCTTGCCGGTCACCGCGAAGAACGGGTGATCCACCAAGCCGACGTAGGAGAACATCCAAGGATGCACATCGCACTTGAAGCGCAAGAACACTTCCGGCTTGTCCCAAGAGAAAATCAGCGGGGCAGCCTTCGGCAACTGGGCTTTGTTATGTTCCTTGTTACCAGCTACTGCCGGCGTCGGATGCACGTTATGCAAGAGCGGGTCTGAGTTACGCACTTCAATCTTCTGGCCCGTCTGCGCACCAACGATGTAGGGCACGTAAACGCAGCCAACCTGATCGAGCACTGCATTATTGGCCGGCGGTGTGAAGGTCTTGCCTTCCAACCCCTTGGTCACATAGACGAACACATCAGCCAGCTCCTTGTTCGGTCCCACGACGAAGAACGTCGTAGTCGGCTTGGCACCCTTGTGCAGATTGCCGCAACCCGGATCCATCGGCAGCGGCTTCTCCGGACTCGGAGTACCCGTGACCGTCACTTTGCCCACAACGTCAGCCGCAGTAGCCACTTGGAAAGAGGCAAAAACTGCGGTCAATGCGATAAACCATTGAGATGTTTTCATTTTCATTTTAGTGCGAAACAGTAGCGCAAGTTATCACCCCTGCATAGGTGCCGCAAGTCCTTTGTGAAACTTTTCACAAGCTCTTTATGCGACTCATTCTGCCAAATTGGACGAACCCATTTGATGCCCTATTCAGAACGGAGCAGCAGAAGGCAAACGGTGCATGACCTGGCACATCTTCAGCGCCGTCTGCGCCGCTTCCGTCCCCTTGTTGTGATCGACACTCAGGCAGCGGACTTTGGCGTGCTTTAACTCCTTGACCACCAAGACTTCATGGATCACCGGTTTCTTGTGATTGAGCTGCAACAAAACCAATGCATCCGTCACCGCCTTTCCGATATGGTCGGCATGGGCTGTAACCCCTTCCAGTATCAATCCCAGGCAAATCACAGCATCAATCGAATAGTCCTCTGAAAAATGTGCCGCCACCACTGGAATCTCAAACGCGCCTGGCACACGCACGACGGTAATCTCAGCCCCCTGCTCTTCCAGATATGCAGTCGCCGCCTTGAGCATGCCATTCACATAACGCGCGTTATATTCCGCCGCCACGATGCCCACATGGAACCCTTTGCCCGCCACCTTCGCTTTGCGATTTTTCTTCAACATATTTGTCAGATAAGATGCCCCAGCTTCAGCCGCTTGGTCTGGAGGTATTTTTGATTATGCTGATTGGCTTTCACCCGGATCGGCACCTGCTCCAGGATCTCCAACCCATAACCGTCCAGTCCCACCACTTTCTTAGGATTGTTGGTCATCAACCGGATCTTCTTCAAACCCAGGTCCGTCAAGATTTGTGCCCCTAAACCATACTCGCGCAGATCCATGCCGTAACCCAACTTCAGATTCGCCTCGACTGTGTCATAGCCCTGCTCTTGCAGCTTGTAAGCCTTGATCTTCGGCCCCAGTCCGATACCACGGCCTTCCTGCCGCATGTAAACGATCACGCCACGCCCCTCTTCCGAGATCTGCCTCATGGCCTGATGCAGTTGCGGTCCGCAATCACAACGACAGGAGCCGAATACATCACCAGTGAGGCACTCGCTATGCACCCGCACCAAGGCACCCGGTTTGCCCGAAACATCACCCTTCACCAAAGCCAGATGGTTTTGACCGTCCACCCGTGATTCATAGAGATAAAGGTCAAAATCACCAAACGCTGTCGGCATCTTCACCACTTCGACGCGTTCGATCAATTTCTCACTCTGACGGCGATATTTGATGAGGGCTTCAATAGTCCCCAGCTTGAGTTTGTGCTTCTTGGCGAACTTGACCAGTTCAGGCAGGCGCGCCATCTCGCCATTGTCGCTCATGATCTCGCAGATCACCCCGATGGGACGGCAGCCCGCCAGTTTGGCCAAATCCACGGCCGCTTCCGTATGTCCGGCCCGTTGCAAGACACCACCCGGACGCGCGCGCAGAGGAAATACATGCCCAGGTTGTACCAAATCCTGCGGCACAGAAGTCGGCTCAGCCATCACTTGGATGGTCCTGGCCCGGTCCGCAGCGCTGATACCGGTCGAAATGCCCCTGGCCGCATCCACACTGACCTGAAAGTCCGTTTTAAACGTGTCACGATTCTGCACCACCATCTGTTCGATGCCCAATTGCTTGAGCCGATCGGACGTGGTGGGTACGCAGATCAGGCCGCGCCCGTGCTTGGCCATGAAATTGATGGCCGCCGGTGAGGCATGCTGCGCGGCCATGATGAGATCACCCTCGTTCTCGCGATCGGCGTCATCCACCAAAATGACCATTTTCCCGCGCCGGATGTCTTCCACCACTGCTTCGATAGGAGCGAAACCAGTCGCTTTCTTGACTCGCTTTTGTGCCATGACGTTTCCGTAATCGTCCAGAAATGCCCTGACCGCAACTCAAAACATGAAAAAGCCGGACGGGCCATCGCCTTGGCAATTGCACCGGTCCTTGACCAAAAGCACGGGCACAGGGAAATTACCGGCACAACATGTCATTTCGTAGAATCATCCTGCCCATCTTGGTTTTGGCTTTGTGCCTGGCTGTCCTGACTGGCCAAGCCGCCACCTTGCCCGCCTACAATTTCCAGTCGGCCAAGCAGAGTTTCGGCTGGCAGGCGGCGAATCATATCACCGGCGCCCAGTTCACATCTGAAGGCTTGCATTTCAGCATCACGGGCAACGACCCATTCCTGCTTAGCCCGCCGGTGAATTACTCGCCCTCCGCCAAACTCTGCCTGCACCTGAGGCTCCGCTCAGAAACCGGCGGACGCGGCCAGGTGTTCTTCTTTCAGAAAAATTATCAGGAGGAAGATTCCGTCTGGTTCCATGCGGAGAAGAATGCCTGGACGGAGGTCCGCCTGCCCCTGCCCGCTTTGGGCACCGGCATCCGTTTGCGCCTTGATCCTCCGGGTGGCGCGGGCCGTTGCGTCATCAGTTTTATCCGGGTGGCGCCGGTTGCTGGTGACGGGGTAGTGGAGGTCACGGCCACCGCCAAAAATCTTATCATCAATACAAAAATCGAAGGCCCTGTCCATGTGGTGGAGGTACCATCGCATCTGAGCTATGCAGCCGCCACTGGCAGCAATAGCAATGCCCCCGTGCTTTTGACGGTGCCGGTCTCCAGCACTTTGCAGATACCGCGATTCGATGGAGAACGCGACCGGCTCTATTCGGGCTTTGTCGCCATCCGTACAAACGCACTGGGCCAGCGCGAGACAGTCGGCCCCATCCGCTTCACCGAAAAGCCGGAGAACCTCTCGCTCTATCCCGTCCCCTATCCGGCAGCCACAAGCAAGAAAGGTCTGCAAGTACAGATGATCGAAGACGCCCTCGCGCTTGGCATCAAGCACGCGGCGCTGAACCTGAATCTAGGGGCGCTCATCGATCCCCGCAAACAGGCGAATAATTATACTTGGAAAATGGATGGGGAAGTTTTCCATTTCAATCGCGCCTATCTCGATAGTCTGCGCATCAAACAGCTCAGTGATGCCGGGGTGAATGTCTCGCTCATTTTGCTGGTCTATGCAAACGGCGATCCCGCCCGCGATTTGCTGTTGCATCCTTGGTATGATGCCAGCGCACCGAACAAGCTGGGGGCGTTCAACGTCCGTACCGCTGAGGGTGTCAAATGGCTCAAGGCAACCATGGAGTTCCTGGCCAACCGCTATTCACGGCCGGGCGGTGAGAACGGACTGGTCTGGGGCTATATCGTGGGCAATGAAGTGAATTCTCACTGGCACTGGTATAATCTGGGCCAGACGCGCCCTAACATGGTAGCCCAAGAATACGAGAAAGCGGTACGCCTCATCCACACGGCCGTGCGCAAATTCTCACCTTCAGTCCGCGTTTATCTTTCACTTGAGCATCACTGGAATGTCGCCTATGAACGCAACCTGTTCCGCACCTGCACCGGTCGCGGACTCATCGATGACTTTAACCGCTACGCTGAGATGGGCGGCAACTATGACTGGCACCTCGCCTTTCATCCGTACCCGGAAGACCTGAACAATCCACGCACCTGGGAGGACAAATCCGCGACTTTCACACCAGACACACCGCGGATCACTTTCCGCAATTTGCATCTGTTGCCCGCCTATCTGGCGCATCCTGATCTGCAGTACAATGCCCAGCCGCGCCGGATCATCCTTTCCGAACAGGGATTCAACTCCCGCGGCACGGCCGAGAGCGAGTTGGAGCAAGCTGCCGCTTACTGTTACGCCTATCGTAAAGTAGAAGCCATCGAAGGCATCGACTCCTTCATCTACCACCGGCACGTCGATCATGCGCGTGAAGGCGGTTTGAATTTGGGCCTGTGGCGACGCCAGCAGAATAGCATCGCCACGCCCGAGAGCCAGAAACCAATCTACCGGGTATTCCAAGCGGCTGATACCAGCAACTGGCCGCAGACCTTCGACTTTGCCCGCACGATCATCGGCATCAACCGTTGGGAGGAGATACTGCGGGATTAGGTCTGGCAAGCTGCTTTTGCCTTGCTAAAATCAAGCGTCATCATCATGAAGCTGCGCTTTCTGTTTCTGTCTGCTTTGTTGCTAGCCCTGCCTCTCTTGGGCGCCAGCAGCAAGCCGAACGTCCTCCTTATCGCCGTGGACGATCTGCGTCCGGAGCTGGGGTGTTATGGCGAGCAGCACATGGTCACACCTCATCTCGACAAGCTGGCGTCACAAGGCCGCTTGTTCCGCAATCATTATGTGCAAGTGCCAACCTGTGGTGCTTCACGCTATGCTTTGCTCACCGGCAAGTATCCCCGGCATGCCGTTGCCATGGGCAACAACGCCGCTTCCCTCGCACCGAAAAGCGAACCGGCTGAGGCTTATTCGCTTCCGATGCTGTTCAAGCAAAACGGGTACGCAACAGTCGGCCTCGGCAAGATTTCCCACAGTGCCGACGGCTTGAAGGGCGATGACAAAAGCAAAGTCCGCAGCGGCGAGCCCGAGCTGCCTTACTCCTGGGATGTCCTCTGGGGTCCTGCAGGTGAATGGCAGGATTCATGGAAGGCCTTCTTCGGCTATGCGGGCGGTAAAACACGCGATCGCCAGACCACCCCCGCATTTGAAGGTGCTGACGTGCCGGACAACGGTTATCCCGATGGCCTGACCGCAGAGGAAGCCATCAAGCAACTCAACCGTCTCAAGGACAAACCGTTCTTCCTCGCCGTCGGTTTCTACAAGCCCCATCTGCCCTTCAATGCGCCGAAGAAGTATTGGGACCTGTATGATCCCATGAAATTGCCCGCCGCACCTTTCCGTGAAGCCCCAGCCAACGTGGATGCCAAGATCAGCCTGCACAAAGGCGGGGAATTATTCGGCCAATACACTTTCGATGGCAGCAAAGTGTCCGCCGCGAATGAAGCCAACGCGGTAAAACTCCGTCACGCCTACTTCGCCGCTGTCAGCTATGCGGATGCCCAGATCGGACGCGTGCTGAGCGAGCTTGACCGGCTTGGGTTGAGTCAAAACACCATCGTCGTCGTCTGGGGTGATCATGGCTGGCATCTTGGCGATCATGGGGTCTGGGGCAAACACACCCTGCACGAGCGCTCCCTGCGAAGCACGCTCATCATCCGAACGCCAAAAATGCAGCAACCCGGTCAGAGCAGTCCAGCCCTCGTCGAAAGCGTTGATCTTTTCCCCACATTAGCCGCGCTCAGCGGCCTGACCTCCCCCAATTCACTTGAAGGGCAAAGCTTGATTCCTCTCTTGCAAAGCCCGAGCACCGACTGGCCGCAACCTGCCCGTAGCTTTTGGCGGTTAAACGGTCACACCGGAGAAACCATCCGCACGGAACGATATCGGCTGACCCGCTGGGTGAACGACAAGACCAAGGAAATCGCCCAAGTGGAACTTTACGATCACCAGAACGACCCGCTCGAAACGAAGAACGTCGCGGCCATGAATGAGAAAACCGTGCAGGAACTCAGCGTGCTACTTCTAAAGCAGCAGCCATGACGCGAGGGAAAAAATCACTTCGTCTTTAAGTGTTTGTCAAAAAATCCCATCACCACTGGCCTTAGATCACGCTGCTTGGGTTGCAGATGAAAGGTGTGCGGCGCGTCCGGGATGATGATCAACTCGTGGCTTGTACCCGCTTTCTTCAACTCCTCGGCAAAGAATTCGGACTGACGATAATCCACTGTTTTGTCAGCCGTACCATGCAAGATCAGCACCGGCGGATCATTCTTGTCGGCATAGATATGCGGTGAAGCCTGCCTATAAAGCTCAGGTGCGTCTGCATTGGTTTTACGGAACATGCTGATACTTTGACGCTCGGTCAGATTGATCGGCCCATACAGGTCCACCACGCACTGGATACGGCAGGAGAACTCGCCATAAGGCCCTTTAGGATCGAGACCATCCTTGGGCTCCGTCAGCGCCAGCATGGAGACCAAGTGACCACCAGCCGAGCCGCCGATGGCACCGATCTTGTCCGGATCGATCTGCAGGCGCTCCGCGTTCTTGCGCAGCCAGCGCACGGCCGTTTTGCAATCGTAGAGATTTTGCGGCCACGTGACATTGGTGCCTTTCGAAGCCGCGAGCACGTAATCTATGCTCATGGCAACATAACCGTTCAAGGCCAGATTCGTGCCGATGTTCCGCTCACGGGACGCATCCTTCACACCGCCCGACCAGCCGCCACCATGCACGATAACCACAGCGGGCACACGCTTCCCTTTCGGTATCGCGGCCGGCAGATAAAGGTCTGCTTTTTCTTTGCGGTCAGCTCCGAGATAATCCACATCCTTTTCAAAACGATAGTTCTGCGCCATAGAGTCAGAGACGGACACCAGCACAAGCAACATTACCAGCACAAAAGAAATAGGACGCATACGTAAAACGCAGAATCTCGATTATTCTCCAGAAAAGCCAACTATTTCTGCGGACTCATCCAAATGGACGAGGCCCAAAAGCAGGGCTACCCGACCACCTGAGTGTTTTTCTGCTTCAGAGTGTGCTGGCTGTCATGTTTTACACAAAGTGCGCCCTGCGCTGATCTGACTTTCCCCGGCAAGTGTTCATTTTATGTCGATTTCGGCCTAGGCGTTCAAATTTTCAACGGTTGGTATATGCCTTGCTAGTAAGTGTTCAGTGGGCAGCAATTTTGCCCACGTTGTAACATCTGATTGAAATTGTTGTATGAAACCCACTTCCAGCTCTCCACGCGCATCTCAGTTCCGTGCCGGAGCGTTCACCCTCATCGAACTGCTCGTGGTCATCGCCATCATCGCGATTCTGGCCGGCATGCTCCTGCCCGCACTCGCCAAGGCGAAGATGAAAGCCCAGGCCACCAAGTGCCTGAACAACCTGAAACAGGTCGGCACCGCCAATGCCATGTACACTGGCGACAACAAAGACAAGCTCCCCTATGGCGCCATCCGCAGCGTGTTCGCCAGCGGCTCCACCCGGGACTGGACTTGGGATGATCTCCTGCACAGTTACATGGGTGGCTTTTTCAGTTGGGACGTTCTCTCGACCTCGCCGATTTACAAGGCAACCAATTCCATTCAGATCACCATCTGCCCTTCGGACACAGCCGTGAACGGCTGGACCTACGGCGCGAAACGCACTTACTCGATGCCCCGCCATCAACAAGGTGTGGCAGACACCTCCACCTTCGACATCGCAGCCAATACTTGGCCGCCAAGTCCCGCGAACCGCAGCGGTGTGGGGCTTTATTGGGTCACCTCCGGCAGCGGACCCGGACGTAACTGGGACAGCCGTGATATCACGGATGATGCCACCAAGCCTTATCCCCGCCATCAACGCGCTGTTTACTCTGCCCTGCTCCAGGCTCCCAGCGACACCATCCTGATGACGGAATTCGTCAACACAGGCAGTTACCAAGGCTACCAGCTCGGCGCGGTCATCCTCTCTGCTTCTTATCAAGTCGGCGGCACGAACAACACCAGCCTCGTGCAGACTGAGTCGTATCACAACAAGATGCTCAACTACCTCATGGCCGATGGCCGGGTAGAAAATCTCCAGATGGATGCGACATTGGGTAACACCAATGTGAACACTGCCAAGCAGTCCGGCATGTGGACCATCGCCGCCAAGGACTAAACCACCCCGATTATCCGATCTATGAAACATCAAAACCTCCTCTCCACTTCCCTCCTCGCGCTGGGTTTGCTGGGTGCCGGCTGCTCTGACCCTCTGCTCGAGGAACCCGTCAGTGCTCCTGCCCCGTCTCCGGCTCCACCGTTGACCACCTTGGTCGAACCAGCCGTGGCTCCGGTCGTGCCGCCACCGGGCACAACGGTGGCTGAAATGACCCCAACTGCTCCCGCTAATCCCCTGCCCGAGGCGGTCGCCACCGAGCAAACATTGCACACGGTCAACATGTTCCTCCTTGAGTATCAGGCCAACGGCGGTCGCATTCCCGCCACGGTCGAGGAACTGGTCATGCAGAAAATCGTCCCGAAACTGCCTCCGCCGCCGGCTGGCAAACGCTTCGAAGTAGACCCGCAAAAAGCCATGATCTCCTTCGCGGACATCTGATTTCCCCATAAACCTGCCTCCTGCACCGCCGCGATCTGGCCACCCGGTCGGGTTGCGGCATTTTCAATCCTGAGATTGGCCCGCCCTTTGCTATCTAACACTTGTCGCCCGTTTTACTCCGGTGCGGCTTCACGGTGGCAAGGTGACCTTCGCGGTCCGGTGTCCGTTGGCGAAAGTGTCGAATACAGTGTGCGCACGACACTCCAGCGGCCTTGCCACCGATTTTTATTTCTTAGGCGCCTTGTTCGCCAGCTCCACCCCTTTGTTCGTCTCCATGAAATAGTTCGACGACCAATCCGTGGAGAACATCACCGCCAGATTCCCATCGCTGTCATAGACCAGCTTGGAACCCGACGGCAGACTCAACTTCTCGCTCTCCTCGTCCGTGAAACCCTGTGGCAGCCACCGGATCACGCTCCACGGCGCCTGTTCCAACCGCGATTCCGCGCCGTACTCGCTCTCCAACCGATACTGCACCACCTCAAACTGCAACGGACCCACCGCGCCCAGCAACGGCACCTTCACGATGGAATCCTTCAACTGCAGCACCTGAATCACACCCTCTTGCAGCAATTGATCCAACCCTTGGCGAAACTGCTTGTACTTCGCCGGCGTCGGATTGTGCAGATACGCAAAACTCTCCGGCGTGAACCGCGGAATCTCTTTGTAATTGATACTCGGATCCGTCGTCAGCGTATCGCCGATGCCGAAATCCGATAACCCCACCAGACCGATCACATCCCCCGGATACGCCTCATCCACTGTCTCGCGATCCTGCCCGAACAGCTTGTGCGAACTCGAGAGCCGCACCTTCTTCCCCGTGCGCGGATGATTCACCGTCATGTCACGCTCGAACTTCCCTGAACACACCCGGATGAACGCGATACGATCCCGATGCTTCGGGTCCATGTTCGCCTGGATCTTGAAGATGAACCCGGAGAACACCGGACTCTCCGGCGAGATATGCACCCCCGCCATCACGCGCGGTTTCGGCGCGGGCGCATACTTCAAGAACCCATCCAGCATCAACTGCACCCCGAAATTATTCGCCGCACTGCCGAAGAACACCGGCGTCGTCTTGCCATCCAGCACCGACTGCACATCGAATTCCTCGCCCGCCATGTCCAGCATCTCCAGTTCCTCGCTCACTTGCGCGTAGGTGCCCTCATCGAGACGTCCCTTGATCTCCGGATCATTGATATCACTCACCTCCACCGGCGCGCGGAACGCTCCACCCACCGTGCGCTCAAACAGATGCATCTGCTTCGAGTGCCGGTCATACACGCCCTTGAAATCACCCAACGTGCCCACCGGCCAGTTCACCGGAAATGCCCCCAGACCCAGGACCTTCTCCAATTCATCCAACAACTTCAGCGGCTGGATCATCGGTCGGTCGCACTTGTTCATGAAGGTGAAGATCGGTACCCCACGCTGGGCGCACACCTCGAAAAGCTTGCGCGTCTGGCTCTCGATACCCTTCGCCGCATCGATCACCATGATCACCGCATCCACCGCCGTCAGCACGCGATACGTATCCTCAGAGAAATCCTTGTGACCCGGCGTATCCAGCAGATTGATGCGATACCCGTCATAATCGAACTGCAACACCGTAGAACTCACCGAGATACCACGCTTCCGCTCCAGCTCCATCCAGTCAGACGTCGTGGACCGCTGACTCTTGCGCGCCGTCACCGACCCCGCGAGCTGCACAGCGCCGCCATACAGAAGCAGTTTTTCAGTCAACGTCGTCTTACCGGCATCCGGATGCGAGATGATCGCGAACGTCCGGCGTTTGGATATTTCGTTCAACAAGTCCACAAGGGGCGGCACGCTAACAAACCCATGGCATGGAACAAGAACGAAGTTCTCCTTCGCATCGTTCTCGTCGTCCTTCGTCCTGAACCCCGTGCCACAAGGTCGGAGCGCCCCCTTATCCCGGTAGGGCAAAGGTGCTCCTTTGCCCAAACCAATGCCTTTCACCGCAGGCATGCAACCGCCCTCGGCTGCCACTACCGTAGTGGGACAGGTGCCTCCACCTGTCCAGCCTCCCCCGTAGCGCAGGCCTTTTACCCTGGCGTTTTGGTCGTGGCTGGCCCCCGCACCAGCAGGTCGGGGTTCACTCCGGCGTTTTGGTCGGAGTCCGTCCCGGCTGCCCACCCCTCTTTTCCACTCCAATATCGTTTTCATCTGTCCTTGATTTAACATACCCCCTGTGACATCTATAGGCACAGGAGGAAAGAAAATGAAAAAAGTTTGCACCCGACCACCACTACGCCGCATCCGCACCATCATTGGCAGATTGAAGCAAGGCCACTACCCCAACTGCACCGAACTCGCCCGGGAACTTGAAGTCGAACGCCGAACCGTCTGGCGGGACATCGATTACCTTCGCGATTCCCTCGATCTCCCCATAGAATACGATCCCAGCCACTACGGTTACCACCTGACTGGCGAGATCAAGAGCCTCCCCTGGCTCACCATCACCCAAGGCGAACTCATCGCCCTCATCCTCGCGCAAAAAGCCCTCGCTGAATTCTCCGGCACACCCTTTGAGCAACCGCTCCAAGCCGCCCTCAAGAAACTCGCCGACTCCTTCCCCGAAGAGATCACCGTGGAACCCGACGACCTCGCCGCCCTCATCTCCTTCCACGATTTCGGGCACACCCCCGTCAGCCCCGAAACCTTTCAGACCATCAGCACCGCCCTGCGCCAATCCGTCGAACTGAGATTCACCTACCAGAAACCGGGCACGACCGAACCGGAGCCTCGCCATGTGCGCCCCTACCACCTCGCCTGCATCCAGCGCCAATGGTACCTCTTCGCCCACGATCTGGAACGGAAAGACCTCCGCCGCTTCCACCTCAGCCGCATCCGCTCCGTCCAACTCACCGAGACCAGTTTCACCCGTCCAAAGAACTTCTCTGTGCAGAAACTCCTTGCCGGCAGTTTCGGCCTCCACTCCGCCACCGGCCAATACGACATCCGCATCCGCTTCACCGGCCTCGCCGCCGCCCTCGTCCAAGAAAGAACCTGGCACCCCACCCAAAAAATCACCCCGCTACCCGACGGCAAAATCGACCTCACCCTAAAACTCACCAGCCTCGAAGAAATCGAACGCTGGACCCTAAGCTGGGGTGCAGAGGCAGAGGTGATTGAGCCCAATGAATTGCGCCAACGGGTATCCACACTTCTTCGAGGTCTGTTTGATACCTACTCACTTTAAACACCTGCGAATCTCTTGCGCACAGCTATCAATCCGTTTCATTTTTTGGACCGCATCTAGGGTGGCTAATTGGCGCGGATGTGGCATGGCAACAGAAACAGCATATTTTCCACGCAAAAGGGAGGCCTCTGGCAACCCCTTAAAATAGTTGTGCACACGCTGCCCCACTGTGACAATAACTTTGGGCTGCACTATGGCAATCACCCTCGGAAGAAACTTATCTGCGCAGCGACTTCCTTGCTTAGGCAGTTTAGCCGAATCCTTGGAGGCGCATAGAAACAATTCGGTTGCAGCAGCACACGATTCAAACGACCGATAAACACCGTAAACCTGCTGAAGCAAATCCAAATAAGGATGGTAAAAATTCTCTACAGCCTGTCGGTGAATGTAAGGAACGCCATTCGTTCGATTATGTGCCAGGTCGAAAAAATTCTGCTTTGAAGTCACCAAACCGTTGTGCAAATCCAAATTCGTGCCTGATCGTCTTGGATTAATTGCAACGAAAAGAATATCAACCTGCCCAAAAGCCCCTATTATTGGAGGAAACTTGTAGTAGCCTCCATTCGGAGACAAACAGAAACCATAGTCCAGAGTGACCTGACCCCTGAAAAGTGGACGTGACATGAGTAGAGTTCTGCTGAGAAGAAAGGCAGAACGATGAAGACGAGTCGATTCAGTGAAGAACAGGTGATTGGGATCCTCCGGGAGGCGGAGGGGACG
>JAEYXS010000011.1 GCA_023431185.1 Verrucomicrobiota bacterium | reverse complement strand
TGTCCTGCGTTGGCGGGGAGGTGATGAGTCCTTATGGAGCCAGCCGAAGGCCGAGGGTCGGCTTCCCAATAACTAAGGGAAGGGAGTCTTGGGTTTCGGCGGTGGTGGGGTGTGGTGTTCGTGAGGGCCTTGGCGAAAAGGGTCAGGGCAAAGGAGCACCTTTGCCCTACCGCATCAGGATCTGTGAGAGGGTCGGGTGTTTGGGTCGGGGCCCGTAAGCTGGAGGGCGAACTGGACGTCGGTGGGCGTAGGATTTTATGACTCACCGGGGAATCCATGAGCCGCTGCGGAACCAGCCTGGTCATCGGACAGGCACTGAATTCGACCTCCCTGTTAGGAGGGGGAAGAACACGACACTTCACAGGGGTCGGGTGGTTGCATTGCTCTTTGACATAGTTCTCTGTTTAACCGCAGCCCCGACATCGGATGCCGGGGTGAAATGGACGCAGATAAACGCAGATGGGGAACAAAGAAAAAGTCCGCTGTCTATGGTTATGGGAGTCCATTGATGGTTAAGGGAAGTGGCTGGCGGGGGTTTGGTGCGGGAGGTGTGGACTGGTGGCTAGAGTGCCGCAGGACAGGATGCTATCGCGGAGTGTCACACTGAACAAACTGGATGGTAAGCTGCTTCGGGGAACGGTAATTGCATTACGGGCCTATATTTGAGAGGAGATTGTGTTGAGGGTTGAGTGGGAATGGGGCCGAGGGAGTGATGCGATTCGCGGTAATTCGTGGAATTCGTGTCAACTCCCCTGCCCCGGTTCCCCGCGCCCACGCCCGAAACCAGAAACGGAAACCGTTCGAGGACGAGGACGACGACGAGGACGATTCACCACTCACGTTGGTCTGTGGGGGGCAAACTGTGTTACAAATTGTCGCCCGCGGGTGCCACCCGAAAAACAGGCTCGTTTTTTACCGGAAGCCTGTCCAACGTATCCCCGCGATGAGCGAAGAAGTACAAAGCACACATCAAAAGGCCCTGCAGATCAACCTGGACCCGAGCAAATACGGCACCTTTGCCGAGATCGGGGCCGGGCAGGAAGTCGCCCGCTGGTTCTTCCGCGTCGGTGGTGCCTCCGGCACTATCGCCAAGACCATGTCCGCCTATGACATGACCGTGAGCGATGCCATCTACGGTGCGTGCGACCGTTACGTGAGCCGGCAACGTCTCCAGACCATGCTCCAGCACGAGTATGAGCTGCTCATCCAGCGTCTCGCCGCCAAGCGCGGTGCGACAACGAAGTTCTTCGTGTTCGCGGACACCGTGGTGGCCCGCAGTTACACACGGCAGGATGAAGCGCATGGCTGGCTCGGCATGAAATTCCAGGCGGAACCGGGCGCGGAACCTTCGCAGATCATCATCCACGTCCGCCTCATCGATAAAGAGAACCTGCAGGAACAGGAGGCGCTCGGCATCATCGGCGTGAACCTGATCCACGCGGCGCTCTACGATCACACGTCGCCCGAGGGCATGATCCG
Organism: Verrucomicrobiota bacterium; assembly: GCA_023431185.1. Classification (GTDB taxonomy): domain Bacteria; phylum Verrucomicrobiota; class Verrucomicrobiia; order Limisphaerales; family JAEYXS01; genus JAEYXS01. Next base: position 7,696 of record JAEYXS010000011.1, on the reverse strand, counting down.
TTCGCTGCTGGACAACCTCACGCTGGAACGCGTGGAGGTGGACCTGATCGAGTTCAGCGGGCCTGCCTTCGCCGGCGTGGACAACCGCCTGATGGCCTTGCACCTCGTGCAGACCGGCCTGACGAAGGCCGCGATGTTCACCGCCGACGGGCGCGTGGTGCAACCCGCCGACCTGCTCTACAAGAAGGCGATCATGGTGGAGCGCGGCAGCTTCCGCCCCGTCACGAAGGTGACCATCGACATGCTCAACAGCGCGCAATCGCTCTTCGTGCAGGAACCGAAAGTCCAGGGCGAAGACGTCCTCGTGCTGATGGAGATGACACTCAAGAACCTCACGGACGGTGACAAGATCGATCATAAGGACTTCCTCGATCGCGTGGATATCCTCGGCGCCTTGGGCAAGACGGTGCTGATCTCCAATTACGGCGAGTATCATCGCCTAGCTTCCTACCTCTTCCGTTACACGAAGAAGATGATCGGCATTGCGATGGGTGTCCCGAGCTTGAAGGAGATCTTCGACGAGAAGTATTACGCGGACCTGGAAGGCGGCATCTTGGAATCTTTCGGTCGCCTCTTCAAAAACGACCTGAAGCTCTACGTCTATCCGCTGAAGGAACCGAAGACCGGCATGATGATCACCGCGGGCAACCTGCGCGTGGCCCCGAACCTCCGCCACCTCTACGCCTACCTCGTGGAGAACCGCTTCATCGAAGGCCTCCGGGATATCGACGAAAGCTGTCTGCCCATCTTCTCCCGCGATTGCCTCGCGAAACTCCGCGCCAATGATCCCGCCTGGGAAACCATGGTGCCGGAAGAAGTGGCCAAGCTCATCAAGGAACGCCGTCTCTTTGGCTACCAAGGCTAACAGCTAGGACCAAAAAGCACTACCATAAGCTGACCGCAAGGAGAAGACTTGCGGCCACAAATACCCGCTGAATTCCCCCTAAATCACAGCGGGAAGGCAACTTGGGCGTGCGTTGAGAACGAAACCTGCTATCCTCATTCTTGGGAACCATACAGGTCCAAACGGACTGGCCTTGACGGGCCACTACCTGTTATGCAACCCCTTAGAGGCAAGCGGGTTATCGCCCCGCATTAAATTGCGCAGACAGGTCGAGAATGCTTTGGTGGACGCTACAACAGCTTAAGTCCAAAGACGCCAAGACACGGCTGGTGGCCGTGGAGAAATTGGCGGCCATGGAGGACGCAAGCGTGCTGGACCCCCTCCTGACGGCTTTGGGCGACCCGGACCCCGGCGTACGGCGGCTGACCATCTCCGCTTTGGGCAAGCTCAAGGACGAACGCGCCGCCAACCCCCTCGTCAAAGCTCTCCATGATCGCGATGCCGCCGTGCGTGAAGCCGCCGCCGAAGCCCTCCGCGAGATCGGTGACAAACGCGCCATGGAACCGCTCGTCGCCGCCTTGAAGGATGACAGCAGCGGCGTCCGTTGGCGGGCGGCGAGCGCCTTGGAATCACTCGGCTGGTCCCCCGCCAATGACACGCAGAAGGCGCTGCAACTCGTCGCCTTGGGCAAACTGGAGAAAGCAGCGCAACTCGGTTCAGCCGCCATTGACCCGCTCATCGCCTCGCTCAAGACCAGCGTTTACTACAAACGCATGCAGGCAGTGGAAGCGCTCGCCTGGATCGGCGATCCCAAAGTGCTGAAGCCGCTGACCGAAGCCTTGAAGGATGAAGACTCCAATGTCCGCGCCAAAGCCGTCGAAGGCCTGGCCAGCCTCGGTGACGGTCGTGCCGTGGAACCGCTGATCGTCTCCTTGCGTGACAAAGACACTCGCGTCCGCGCCACGACCATCGAGGCCCTCAGCAAGTTAGGCGATGCCCGCGCCATCGATCCGCTAGCCAAGCTGCTGAAAGACGATGCCTGGGATGTCCGCATGGCCGCCGTAGAAGCCTTGGGCAAGTTCAAGGATTCCCGGGTAATCCCGCACTTGGTGAACTGTCTGCGGGACAAGGATCGTGACACCCGGCTCGCCGCGGTCATCTCCATCGGCAAGATCGGCGATGCCGCCGCCATCGAACACATCGTGCTCTCGCTGACGGATGAGCACGACCAGATCCGCCAGACCGCCACGAGTGTCTTGCGGCGCTTGAACAAGGAATGGGAGAAATCCGCCGAAGCCAAACAGGCCGCGACGGCCCTGCGCCAGCGCGCCCAGTCCACCGACTATTGGGTCCGTCAGGCCGCCGCCGAAGTGCTGACCAAGATCGGTGAAGTGGAAGCCGCCCAAGATAGCGAACTCGAGACCAAGCTCTCCAAGGCCGCCGACCCGATGCAGGCGCGTAAACAGATGACCTTGGAAGCCTTCCTCATCTCGCTGGATGACGGCGACCGTGACTTGCGCCAGGCCGCCGCGGAAGCACTTGGCCGGCTGGCTGAAAAACGCGCCGCAGACGCGTTGGCCAAACATATCCAGGACAAGGATGAAGCCGTCCGGAAAGCGGCTGCAAAATCGCTCCAAAATGTCGGTTGGGAACCCAAAGAGCAAGCCTCGCGCGCCCGCCAGTTGGTCCTGCTCGAAAAATGGGACGAGGCCGCCGCACTGGGAGAACCTGCCATCCCCGCCCTGGCCGATGCTGCCGCCAGCCGCCTCAGCAACACCCGCCAGACAGCCGTGCAAGCGCTCACCAAAATCTCCTCTGCCAAGGCCGCCGAACCGCTCGCCGCCCGTCTGACTGATGACACACCCGCCATCCGCAAGACAGCGGCCCAAGCGCTCCAGAAACTCGGCTGGTCACCGCGCAATCCCGACCAAGCCGCCCGCTACGCCATCGAGATTCAGGACTGGGAAAGCGCGGCTCAAGGCGGCTTCATCGTCGTCCCGTTGCTGATGGAGATCATCAAGGCGAAGAACGAACACGCGGATTCATGGACCGGTGCTGAGCAGGCGCTGGCCGCCATCATGGATGTCAACGCCGTGCCTTTCCTCATCGAACTCTGCAACGACCCGGATTTGACGTCTGCCTCGGTGCGCGCCATGGAAAACATTCTCGCGCAATCCAGCCATGAACTTTCCGACCGCGACCTGAGCGCCATCGCAGACCTCCCCACGCTGATGCAGAATCAGCACGAGTTCGACCCTCAGACCGCCACCTTCCAGATCGTCGGCTTCGAGCCCTTGGATACTTCGCGTCTCCATCAGCATGCCAGCCGGGAACTGGACCGGCGCAAAACCTCCTTCGCCGCCACCGGATGAGCAACCCTATCCATCGCAAACGCGTCCTGTTCGTGGATGACGACCAAAGCCTGCTCGAGATGATCGAGAACCTCTTCAGCCTGTGGTCCAAGGGCACATGGGAAGTCCTCCTCGCCCCCACCACGGGCAAGGCCCTCGCCATCTTGCAAGAACGTCCGCTGGATCTCATCGTCATCGACTTGCACATGCCGGTGATGGATGGCTTTCAGTTCCTGAAACTTGTCCACCGCAAGTATCCGAACCTGCCCAAGGCCATCCTGACCGGTGCCACTGATGCCGCGTATCGTGACCTGTGTCTGGCCAATGGTGCCGATCTCTACCTGCAAAAACCCTCGGCCATCGATCAGATGGAAACTGTTTACTCCACGTTGAATGAGATCGTGGATGTGCAGACGCAGGATGGTTTCCGTGGTGTGTTACGTCGCGTTGGATTGCAGGAAGTGCTCCAACTGGAATGTCTCGGCACCAAATCATCCGTGCTCGAGATCACCACCCAGGGCACGAAAGGCCGTATCTTCATCAAGGACGGCAACATTATCCACGCGCACATCGGCCAGAGCAAAGGAGAGGATGCCTTCAACCGCCTGCTGGCGTTTGATACCGGTGAATTCACGCTCAAGCCCTATACCGATCCCGGCGAGGAGAGCATCAACTGTCAGTGGGAAATGCTCATCATGGAAGCCGCGCGGGTACGCGATGAGATCCAGGAAAAGGCCGCTGCGGCCAAGACCGGCCTGACTGTGGTCCCCCCACCGGCTCCTCCGGCTCCGATCGCCGCCCAGACACCGGTCAAGCCGCTGACCTCCGTGGGTATCAAACCGCAAAGGCAGCCGAACCCCACCCTGCCCCAGCCCAAAATCGAAGAGATCATCATCTGCACCAATCAAGGTGAAACGCTCTATGAATGGCAAGCAACCGATGCCGACATCCGCGTGGAACTGGCCCGCTTGCTGCAAACTCGCGCCGAGCATCTGGGCAAGAATCTGGATCTGGGCAGATGCGACCGCATCGAAGCACCGGGCAACAATACCCGTATGGTCTTCCAATTGCAGAAGACCTGCACCGTCTTCGTCCGCTCCAGCAACGTCACCCCGGAACTCCTGCTCGCCGGAGCCGCCAAATAGCCGCCTCAATGCTGACCATTTTCAACAACTGGCTGGATGATAACTCGCAGGCAGAAGGAATTCTGGGTGCAGGCGTGCGCTATAACGACAAGACCACCTACCTCATCCCGAAAGAAAACGGAGTGGACCGCGAAAAACTGGAAAACACCTGTCAGGTCATCGCGGAAATTTTCCAGACCTTCAAGCTGCGTAAATCGCCGGTGGCCCAACTGACGTGGAAGTTTGAGAAAGGCATCCTCTACACCGCCATGCGCTCCGATGGCAACTGTCTCTGTCTCGTCACCAACGGCCAGCTTCACAAAGAGGAACTCGACCGCATTTTCTACGAATTCCAAACCTTGTGGGGTTAGGGTTCAGCTTCCTGCGCAATCGTCCTCGTTCTCGTAGTTGCTTCCCAGTTACGTATTACGAATCACGTATTACGAATCACGCATTACGCCTGACCATCATCCTGTAAATCCCGTTAATCCTGTCAAACAATCCGCTCTTACTTCCCCGCCGTCCATCCGCCATCGATGATGAAATCCGTACCCGTCACAAACGCCGATTCATCACTCGCCAGATACAGCGCCGCGTAAGCGATCTCCTCCGGCTTCGCCATGCGGCCCAGCGCCTGCGTCGAGGCCATCTCACGATACGCCTTCTCTGGATCAGGATACTCCGCCAGCCGCGCCTTCACGAACGGTGTCTCCACGCGCCCCGGACAGATGCAGTTGCAGCGGATGCCATCCAGCGCATGATCCAGCGCGATACCCTTCGTAAAACCCACCACCGCAAACTTCGTGGTGCAATACGCCAGCCGATCCTTCACCGCCACCACCCCGCCGATGGAAGCGAGGTTTACGACATTGCCCGACTTGCGTTCCACCATCTGATGAATGAACGCCTTCGTGACATTGAACACCCCGCGCACATTCACGTGATACATGCGGTCCAGATCCGCCACCTGCGTTTGCAGGATGTTTCCCACATGACCAATGCCCGCGTTGTTCACCAGCACATCCAGTCGGCCCTTGGCCGCATGCACCGTCTTCGCCACTTCCGCACAACTCTCTTCGGAAGCCACATCCAGCTTGAGAAACTCCGCCTGTCCGCCCGCTTCTTTGATCTTCGCCACCGTCACCGCCCCGCCCTTCTCATCGCGGTCCGTGACATACACGAAGCCACCGGCCTTCGCGAACACCTCGGCGATGGACTGCCCAATGCCAGAACCTGCCCCCGTGACCAAAGTGATTTTGCCATTTAGACTGAACATAACGATGAGTAGTAAGCGCTTGAGCAGGTTGCGATTCAATCCCGTTTCTGTGTATTCCGCGTATTTTCACCCCGGCTCCTGTCGGGGCTGTGGTTTATTTCAATCCTCAACGGGCACCACCAGGTTCTCCATGATGTAATCCTTGCGCTCCGGCGTGTTGCGTCCCATGTAGAAGGTCAAAATGCCGTTCGCCTCCGCCTTGTTCGCATACTCCACCTGGCTCATCCGCATTTCTTTGCCGATGAACTGCTTGAACTCGTTCGGCGAGATTTCACCCAACCCTTTGAATCGAGTGACCTCGCAGCTCTTGCCCAGCTTCGCCATCGCCGTATCACGCTCCGCTTCGCTATAGCAATAGATCGTCTCCTGCTTGTTCCGCACGCGGAAGAGCGGCGTCTCCAGCACATAGAGATGACCGTCCTGCACCAGTTGCTCGAAGAACCGGAAAAAATAGGTGATCATCAGGTTGCGGATGTGCAATCCGTCCACGTCGGCATCCGTTGCCAGGATGACCTTCTCGTAGCGCACGCTCGCCGTGGTATCCTCGATGTCCAGCGCGCACATGAGATTATACATCTCATCGTTCTTATACACGATGTCCCGCTTCAGATCCCACACATTCAGCGGTTTTCCCTTCAGCACGAACACCGCCTGGTTGTTCACATCGCGACAGCTCGTGATGGACCCGGCTGCCGATTGACCTTCGCAGATGAACACCATCGTCCCTTTGCCCTTGCCCTTTTCCTTGTCGTAATGGTGTTTGCAATCCTTCAACTGCGGGATGCGCAGGCTCACCGCCTTGGACCGTTCGCGCGCCAGCTTCTTGACCTCCTGCAGCTCCTTCCGCAATTGCTGCGTGTCCTGCACCTTGGTCATGATCTTCGTCGCGATCTCCTTGTTGCGGTTGAAGAAGTGCAGCAATTCCTCGCGCACCTTGTTCACCAGCTCCGTGCGGATCTCCGTGTTGCCCAGCTTGTTCTTCGTCTGCGACTCGAACATCGGGTCTTTCAAACGGATCGCCACCGCGCCCACGATGCATTCGCGCACGTCATCGCCATCGAACTTGCCCTTGGCATACTCGTTCACCGCCTTCAGTAACCCCTCGCGGAACGCGCTCAAGTGCGTGCCGCCATCACTCGTGAACTGGCCATTCACGAAGGAATAGAACGTCTCACCGTAACGGCTGTTCGTGTGCGTGAAGCAGAACTCCAGCGTCTTGCTCGTGTAATGCAGCGGCGCATAGATCGGCTCGCTGTTGTCCTTCTCCAAGTCCTCCAGGACCAAGTCCATCAGACCGCGACGTGAAACAAACTCCTGTCCGTTCAGGTTCAGCTTCAGCCCGGAGTTCAGATAACTGTAATGGCGCAACCGGCGCTCCACATACTCCAGCTTGTATTCGATGTCTTTGAATATGGTCGGGTCCGGCTCGAAGCTGACAAACGTACCGTTCGGTTCCGTGGTCTTGCCCTTTTTCTCTCCCTTGAGCTTGCCCTGCTTGAAAGTCGCCTCAAAAAACTCGCCCTCCCGATGGCTCCGCACCGTGAACTCCTTCGACAGGGCATTCACCGCCTTCGTGCCGACGCCGTTCAAGCCCACGCTGAACTGGAACACCTCGTCATTGTACTTCGCCCCCGTATTGATCTGCGAAACGCAATCGATGACCTTGCCCAAGGGAATGCCACGTCCGAAATCACGCACCGAGACACGGTTTCCTTCAATGGTGATCTTCACCTCGCGCCCGTGCCCCATGATGAATTCGTCGATGGCGTTATCGATGACCTCCTTCATCAGGATGTAGCAGCCGTCATCGTAATGCGACCCATCGCCGATGCGCCCGATGTACATGCCCGTGCGCAACCGGATGTGGTCAATCGAAGACAGGGTCTTGATCTTGCTCTCGTCGTAAACGTGCTTCTTTTCTTCCGCCATACGAATTCAAAAAATCAATTACGGTTCGGGCGAAGAATATCGTAGCGGAAACAAACTCTGCCAATACGTAAGTTCAGAAAACATCACTAATCGTGCTCATCGTCGCCCTCGATTCCCCATCCCGTGGCCGCGGTCGGCAGACCGCGCTGACGCTTTCTCTGGAATTTAGGCG
>JAEYXS010000008.1 GCA_023431185.1 Verrucomicrobiota bacterium | reverse complement strand
CCCGCGTCTCGCGCCGCGCGCAGGTCGAGGATGCGGTCGCCGATCGCGCCGCCGCCGAAGCATCTGCAGAACCGAATCGCAACAGCGCCGAGTAACGCCCAGCGCCTCCTCATGTCAGCGTTACCGTTTCACGATTTAACCATTTAACGCTTTCTCCGATCCCATTTTCCCCATTGCAGAAATCCCCGCCCGCCCCACAATCCGTCGCGTTGTGTCAATGACGACGGATGCCAACCCTGCCGCCCCTTCCGCGGAGATCACCCGCCTTACGTTCCGTAGTGAACGCTGGCGGGCGTTCAGTTCTGGCATCCTTGAGACCGCCGCCACCACGTTCCTCCTGCTCATCGCCGTGAAGGAGCTTCACGCGGGCGCGACCGCGAAAGCGCTCATCGCCGCCGGTGGCAGCGTGGGCCTGCTGCTCGGCCCACTAACCGTCTCCATCGTGCAGTCTCGCGGCTGGAAACCCTCCGATGCCGCTGCGCGCATGGCCATGATGGGAGCTGCCGCCTTCGTCGTCATGGCGCTGCTGCCATTTCTACCCGTGTATGTGATCGGCAGTATCGTAGCGCTCACGGCGTCCACCGCGGTCATCCCGCTCATCACGCAGGTCTATCAGGAGAATTATCCGGACAAGGAACGCGGGCGCATGCTCTCCAAATCCTTCGTCATCCGCATCGCCACCGCCGCCATTTTCAACGAACTGGCCGGGCGCGCACTCACCGGTCATCTGGAAAAATATCGATGGCTGCTGCTCGTCTTCGCGGCTGCTTATGTCCTCGCAGCCTATTGGCTCGCTAAGATCCCTTCCACACCCCTCCACGTCAGCGGCGGTACCCATCCGTTCAAGGCCCTGCGCTACGTGAAGGAAGACCCGCTCTTCCGCCAGACACTCGTGGCCTGGATGCTCATGGGCTTCGCGAACCTGATGATGATCCCGTTGCGCGTGGAGTATCTGGCCAATCCGAAATACGGCTTCACCATGACCGCCGGTGAAATCGCGATGCTCGTCGGCGTGGTGCCGAATCTCGCGCGCCTGGTCCTCAGCCCTTTCTGGGGTTGGGCCTTCGACCACATGAATTTCTTCATGTTACGCGTGGCCCTGAACATCGGCTTCGCGCTTGGCATCCTCTCCTTCTTCACGGGCGATACCATGACCGGCATGCTCATCGGCGCCATCATCTTCGGCGCGTCCAATGCCGGTGGTGACGTGGCGTGGAGCTTATGGGTCACGAAATTCACCGCCCCCGAGCGCGTGGCTGATTACATGTCCGTGCACACCTTCTTCACCGGAGTGCGCGGTCTGTTCGCGCCCCTCGCTGCGTTCCATCTGGCCGCTCATTTCGAACTGGCCACCCTCGGCTGGTTCGCTGCTGCCCTGATCGGCCTCTCTTGCGCCGTGCTCATCCCGGAAATCCCTTTTGGCCGGAAGGCAAAGAAGGCAACGCCGCTTACGGAAGAAGTGCAGGATTGATGGAGCGCCGGTCTCCGACCCGGCATAAATTCAAAACTTCAAATCACACTCCATCAGTACATGGCGAGCCTGTGCTTTTGAAATCGTAGGGAATGACCAATCAAATCCTTTGCCACCACCACCGCGCCGGTTCGGAGACCGGCGCTCCAAAAACTTACGCCGCCCAGAGCCTTTGATCCGCCGTCTGCATCGGCGTGACCCGTTCCCGCGAAGTGGCATAACGCAGCGCCATCTGATGACTTCTCTCGATGGAGCTCTCCAATGCCGCACGAAAACCCTCGTGCGCCTGCAATTCACGCCACACCTCTGGCCCTACCACCCCGGCCAGCCACTGTTTTTGTGTTTCTGTCGGTTTCATACCGTCTGCACTTTGTGTTGCTGGAGATTCGACGGCACCGCTTTCCGGTTTATTGAATTTCTTTCAAAAAATTTTGCGAAAAGTAAAAGACCGGCCAGATGGCAATATCTGGCCGGTCGGTGAACGGTTTTCTACGTCTTTAACTCACTTGGATCTTCCGCGGCTTAACCTTCTCCGCCTTGGGCAGTTCCAACGTCAGCAACCCTTGATCGATGCGGGCGACGATGCGTCCCGTGTCAATCACCGGGTCCAGCGCGAACACACGACGATAATCGCGGTTCGTGCTTTCACGGTAAAGCGGCTCGCCGGGCACTTCCTCAGCCTTGCGATGGCCAATGATGGTCAATTCGTCATCCTCCAGAAGCACTTCGATGCCTTCCTTCGTCACGCCCGGCATCTCCGCATGCAGGATGTAACCGTCTTTCACCTCATGGATGTTCACCCGTGGAATCAGATAAGTCTTCTGCTCGGGGCGGACGTTCTCCACAGTGCCGTTTTCGGGTTTGGTCACAACATTAGTCATAGTCTTGGTATTTAAGGGGTTGTGTCCGGGGCAGTTGGACTGCCCCGAACGGATTGGTTTATGCGTTAATTGCCCTTCACTTCGATCTGGCGCGGTTTGGCCTCTTCAGTTTTGGGCAGGTTCACCGTCAGCACGCCATCTTCATAGTTGGCTTTGATCTTGTCGGCGTTCACCTGCTTGGGCAGGGCTACCGTGCGATGGAAGCGCCCATAGAAGCGCTCCAACCGATGCGTCGCCGCCTCGTCTTCCTTCTGCTCGAACTTCCGTTCGCCCGCGATATGCAAGGCACCTTCTTCCAGCCAGACTTCGATCTCTTCCTTTTTCAGGCCGGGCAACTCCACCCGCGCCACCAGATTGTCCTTGTTCTCGAAAAGGTCGAGGTTAGGGGACCAGCCATTGAAGAAATCCGCCTGCCGCTCCAGCAAACCAAACGGCTCCTCGAAGAGGCGGCTGATCTCATTGCGCAACTGGGAAAACTGGGGAGTATCGTTCCAGTTCCACAGGTTCGGACGTTGGATTCTCATCAGTTTCATAGTGTTTTGCCTTTCTATTAAAATAGTGTTTGTCGATTCTCGACGAATCATTACATAGCGTAAGGAATGCCAACGGATATAGAACTATGTTAATTAATTGATTTTGAATAAGTTATGCAATTTTCTAAAAATCAGAGAAACACTCAAAGTGAGACATTTTGACCCACTTTCTGTGTCATTCCAAAATCCGAAAAGTGAGACAAAATGTCTCACCTCAAGAATCCCGCTTGGGCTCACACTCCAAATTGGGCTAAACTTAACCGACATCGGTGAAACGCACGCATTCCATACGCGTCCTAGGGGTGGTTATGTGGTTGCTGGTTTGCGGTTTGGCTTCGGGTGAACCCGCCGTCAACCTCCAGACCAAGTATTACCACATCAGCGGCCAGTCCAGCCGGGAACTGCGCCACTCGCTGACTGAAAAGCGGCCTCGGGGACATACCCACGACGCTTTGACCACATGGAGCGTCTCCTATACTTACTCCTGGCAGCAGGTGGATGGCGGGGTGATCATCCAAAACCCGAAGATTTCCGTGACCATCATCACCACGCTGCCGAATTGGTCTGCGCCCAAAGACGCCGACCCCTTGCTGGTTGAGCGTTGGCGCACCTACCTGCGCGCCCTGCAGCATCACGAGAATGGGCATGCTGCCATCGGCACTCAAGCCGCCCGCGAGGTGGAAAGACAGCTGGCCTCCCTGCCCCGGCAACCCCATGCCGAAGCGCTCAAGCAAGCCATCGAAACCACCAGCCAGCAGATCATCGCCGCCGCGCGGGAAAGGGAGAAGCAGTTCGACCTCCAGACCCAACATGGCATGAAGCACGGCGCACGGTTCCCTTAAGCCTCAGGAGAACCGGTCTTCCGTCCACGGATCGGCGGTGTTCGAGTAACCACGCACCTCCCAGAAGCCCAAGATGTCCCGATCAATGAACGTGATCTCCCGCACCCACTTCGCACCCTTCCACGCATAACGCTTCGGCACGATCACCCGCGCCGGTCCACCATGCTCCACCGTCAGCGGTTTTCCATTCCAGTGATGCGCGATGAGCACATCGTCATCCATGCACGCTTCCATCGGATTGTTCGTAGAGTACCCATCGTAACCCTTGAAGAACACATGTGTGGCCTCTTTCGTCGGCTTCACCAGGTCCGCCAGCGTGAAGAACGCGACTCCTTCCCACTGCATGTCATACTGGCTCCAGGTGGTCACGCAATGCATGTCGCTCACGTCCTTGAACTGCGGCAACGCCAGAAAGTCCGTCCACTTCAACCGCACCGGATTCTCCACCTTGCCATGGATATACAGCTCCCATTCCTCCAGCGGCACTTCGGGCTTCACTCCCAGATCGAGCGTGGGGAAATTGTGCACCTGCCGTTGGCCGGGTGGCAGACGATCCGTGGAGCGCACCGGCGGCTTCTCCTGTCCCGCCATCTTACGTGCCCACCGTTCCTTCCGCGCGATGTAGTCGTCTTTCATACCTTTATTGGAGCGCGATCACGTATGCGGGACCGCTTCAATGTAAACCAGCAAATCGCCACCTAAAATTCAAAACGCGTATCTCTCACACAAGCAGCTCATCTCATTAAATCTTCCACCCGCAACAACTCTTCCCGCGTCAGCGCGTTCTTCTCTGACGCCTGAGCATACTCTGCCAAATCTTCCCGCGAGGCAATGTTCGGCAGGCAACTTGCCACCGTCGGCTCCGCCAGATGCCACAGCAACGCTGCCTGCGCTAACGTGCGCCCCGTTTCCTTCCCCGTCAAAAACTGAAACCGCCCCGCTTGCTCCAAGCCATTGCGCAGCCAATCCACCCCCAGCTTGCTTCGCGGATCATCTGGATTGAACACCGCATCCTTTGTGAACTTCCCCTCCAGCAAACCTGATGCATGCGGCCCACGCACAATCAACGATGCCGGGTGTTTCGCTTACTCTTTCATCAATCCATGGCTGAACCGCACCCCCTTTCCCGGTTCCTCGCGATATGTCTCCGCCGTGATCGCCAACCCATTCGTCGGCTCCAACAGATGATGCAGATGCTCGATAACGGTCGGCTTGCCAATATGCACCGCCACTTTTGCTTCCTCCAACCAGCCACCACCCGGTCCCAATACGACACCATGGTGCCGGATCTTCCCCGCCTGTTTCAACGTTTCCAACGTGCCCTGCAATTCCAGATGCTGGATCGCCTCACCCGTCACATCATGCAGTTGCAACAGGTCGATGCGCTCGCACTTCAGCCGTCGCAACGCCTTATCCACGGCAAAGCGGATATACTCCGGCGTAAACTGCACCGACGGCTTGCCATTGGAACGCAATCGCGCCTGGGCATGATAAAAATCATAACCCACCTTCACCGCGATGGTGATCTCCTCACCTTGCGGGCGAAACGCCCTCGCCAACAATTCTTCGCCCGCTCCCTCCGCATCCACATCCGCCGTCACGAAGAAGTTTACCCCCAGGTCAAATGCCCGATGCAACATGGCTGCCGCCTCAAACTCCGTGAACCGGCCCCAGCGGCCCGTCACCAACGTCCACAGGCCAAAGCCGATTTCCGATACCTTGATATCCGTCCCCGCCAGCGTGCGATACTTCATGCGACAGGCCAGATGATGGAGCGGGCAGTTCCAAAACGCAATGCAGCGGCGCGTGGATCCCACATGCAGAACCCGCGCATCCATGAATGGGGACCGAAATCAGTGCTTATGATTAAAAATTGAGCTCATTAGTAGAAAAAGTGTCCATTATCTGAATTCAAGACCTTTAGTGGTGGGGTAGTAGCCACCGGAAAGGCCGCCTCAACTGCCTCGCTAATTCAATTGCAAACTATTCTCTATCAAGCATTTAAGTAATCACCCAAAATACGTACCGGTCACTGCTTGAAAAAACGACACTTTAAGTGATTTGTAGTGTTAACAATTTAAAATGAAGCAAATCTTATCAATTGCGTTGGTCTTGGGAGTCATCACCATCGGTTGCAGCAGTGAGGAAGAGGAGTTGCCGGTTGCCGCTCCGAACACGAGCATTCACGCAGATCCTCTGGCGGGCGGTGGCACTCCACCTCCCGACCCGTTGACGCTGATCCCGAAACCGGCCGAAACCTTGATTGACATCACCACGGTTGAGCGGCCGGCGGACAACAGCGGCAAGGTGATGGATGATTTGGCCTACCTCAATCATTTGGTCTTTAACATAAATGAAGGCCGTTCGACGTACGTTTCGGACAACATCCCCACTTTCAAAGACGATGCGCAGCGCCAAGCCTACGAGATGGCCATGGCGAAAGCACGCGAGCCGCTGAAGGACATCAACGATCTGGTGCGCTTGAAAGTGATCAAGGCTCTTCCGCCAGCTCCGGCGGGCAAGCGATACGCCATCAACGAGACCACCGGCAAGGTCGAAATGGTGAACCAATAATTCTGAATTCCCAACCAACCAATCCATCATGAAACAAAATCGACCTTCCTTCACGACGCGAGCCAGGCTCAAACTGGGGTTTACCCTGATCGAGCTGCTGGTGGTGATTGCCATCATCGCCATTCTGGCTGGCATGCTCCTGCCTGCACTGGCCAATGCCCGGTCCAGAGCCCAGTCCACCAAGTGCCTGAACAACGTCAAGCAAATGGGCTTGGGAGTAGGCATGTATACGACGGATAACTCGGAGAAGCTGCCTTATGCAGGCTTGGCCATGAACGACGAAGGCAACAACGGCTATGGTGGCTGGGACAAGTTGCTGTTCAAGTATCTCGGCGGGACCATCAGTTCCACCTATGCGAGCTGGCTGCCCCCGGTTACGGAAACACCCAAAGGACTTTTCACCTGCCCATCGGACAAATATTTCCCTGTCCCGGGGGCATCAACGGCTACGGTCCGTGTACAACGCAGTTACGCGATTCCCAGATACCGGATCGATGCCGCGACGGGTGCCATCAACGGTAACAGCCCGATCAACCTGCCCTACAGCCCAACGGCCAATACGGGTGTAGGTGCGGTTTATCATCTAGGACGTTCCATGCAATTCACTCCTAATGCCCCTACTAATGTCGCGTTTGTGAACTGCAAAGTGACCAATCTGCCAGCAGTACGCACCGGTCTCGTGCCGGCACCCACTGAAACGATCATGATGACGGAACGCTTGCAAGGTGTTGCGGATGGCAACCACGAGCAACGGGTAGGCCACTGGATCGCGTGGGTGGACAAACCCCGGTCGGGTGTTTTTGGCCGGTATCAAGCCAATCCGCTAGCAGGTTCCAATATTTCAGAGGCCCAGATGATTGCGAATCATCATAATGACGGCTTCAACTACCTGTTCGTCGATGGACACGCTGAGTTTTTGCTCCCGGCCAAAACGACGACCAATGTGCAACTGCAAGCAGGCATGTGGACGATCAATCCGAAGGATTGAGCCGCTAATCATTTGAAACAGCAGGCGCGGAGAGGGAACTCTCCGCGCTTTTTGTTTTTCAGGGAGGCACGCGGGCGGAGTAAAGAGCATCGTAGCAGACGGCCCTCCGTGAAGCTGGCCCGGCTTTGCTCCAGTGTCCCTCGTGCGAGGGGCGGCTTGGGAACGACCCGCGATACGCTCCGCGCTTGCCGTTCGCCCGGCTTCACTTACCTTGGCCGCATGATCAAACCGTCCGATTTGTTTGACTTGAGCCAGACCGAGCACGCCGCCTTGTTTGAAGGCTGCGAGACCGCTTGGGACGCCCTCAAGAAACTGAAAGCCTACGTCGAGAAGACCGTGAAACCCGGCCTGCACAACCGTTGTGATGGCGATGCGTTCATCGGCGGCCTGGTTTTCATCGGCGAAGGCACCGTGGTGGAAGACGGCGTGATGATCAAAGGCCCCGCCATCATCGGCAGGAATTGCGAGATCCGCCACAACGCCTACATCCGCGACCATGTCATCATCGGCGATGGTTGCGTCATCGGCAATTCGTGCGAATTGAAGCACTCGCTCATCTTCAACAACTGCCAGGTGCCGCATTTCAATTACGTGGGCGATTCCATCCTCGGCTACAAGGCGCACATGGGCGCCGGCAGCATTCTCTCCAATGTGAAATCACTCCCCGGCAACGTGACCGTGGAGATCGAAGGCCAGAAAGTGGATACCGGCCTGCGCAAGTTCGGTGCACTTCTCGGCGACCATGCCGAGATCGGTTGTAATTCCGTGCTGAACCCCGGCAGCATCATCGGCCGCCATTCCATCGTCTATCCTACAACGAGCTGGCGCGGCGTCCTGCCCGCCAATTCCATCGCCAAGACCAAGGCCACGCAGGAAGTTGTCGTGCGGAAGAAGTAACGCAGTGATCAGCATCATCGAACAGCAACCGGCGGATACCGGCAGCGACCTTGTCGCGCAGGTGGAGGCCATCTTTTCGCCGAACGGCATCCTGTCGCGTGCGAGCAATTTCGAGTATCGCCCGCAGCAACAGCAGATGGCGATGGCGGTGGCGCGCGCCCTGGAGAATGGCGATCATCTCGCGGTTGAAGCAGGCACGGGTGTCGGCAAGAGCCTTGCGTATTTGGTGCCATCCATTTTGTTCGCCGTGGCCCGGTCTAAGAAGGCGGTTGTCTCCACCTACACCATCAATCTACAAGAGCAGCTCATCGAAAAAGACCTGCCGATGCTGGAGAAGGTGCTGCCCGTGAAGTTCAGCTACACGATGCTGAAGGGCAGGCAGAATTATCTCTGCACGCGACGCCTGCGTAAAGCGATGCAGACGGCGGACAGCCTCTTCACCTCGCCCGAGGTGCAGGAACTGCAACGCATCTACGAATGGTCCAAGAGCACGAAGAACGGCAGCCTATCCGATTTTGAAGAGGAGCCTGATCCCAAGGTGTGGGAACATGTCTGCTCCGAACGCGGTCTGTGCTCACCGAAGCTCTGCGGTCATAGCTCCGAGTTCGGCACGGAAAACGGCGCGTGCTTCTTCCAGCGTGCCCGCCAGAAGATTCTCTCGGCGGATGTCGTCGTGTTGAATCACACGCTCTTCTTCATGCACCTGGGCGGTATCAATGAGGAAATGGAGGGCGGCGTGGTGTTCAAGAACGACTTCGTGGTGTTCGATGAAGCGCACCAGATGGAAGGCGTCGCCTCACGTCATGTCGGCGTCAGTGTGTCCAGCGGGCAGATCCGTTACGCGCTGCAGAAGCTCTGGAATCCGCGCACGGAAAAAGGGCTGCTCTCCGTGCTGCGCAAAGGTAACGCGGTGAAGATGGTCGCGGATGTGTTGTCCGAGAGTGATAAGTTCTTCAATGCGCTGGAGGCGAGTTGCGAGGAGATCGCGGAGCAGGCCACTCCGGAAGACCGCACCAGTTCAACCAACAAACGCACGTGGTCAGAACTTCGCATCCGCCGCCCTGATCTGGTGGAGGACACGATGAGCCTGCCCATCCAGCGCGTGCGCGAGGCGTTAAGCGAGCTCATCAAACTGAGCGATGACAAGGATACCGGGCAGGAGCTGATGGAATGTAGCCGTCGTCTTTCCGAGGTGAAGGCCGCCATCACCACCTTCATCGGGCAGATGGAAGAGCACTACGTCTATTGGGTGGAGCGTGGCGGCAAAACGCAGCGCAATCTCTCCATGCACGCCGCGCCTATCAACGTCGCTGCGTTTCTGCGGCATCGTCTGTTCGCCTCCGATACATCCATCATCATGACGAGTGCGACGCTTTCGATCAGTGAGGATGTCTCTAAGCTCAGCAATCCAAAGTCAGGCACAGATACGCCAGCGGTAAAGGCAAAGCAGACCCGCAGCGGTCTGAATTACTTCGCCGGACGTGTCGGCGCGGAATCCGCTCACTTGTTACAGGTCGGTTCGCCGTTCGATTACGCCGAGCAGATGCGTGTGTACGTGGCGGGAAAGATGCCTGACCCGCGTGAGGCCGGTTATCGCGATGCCTTGGTGAAATGGATCAAGCACTTCATCAAAGAGACACACGGCAAAGCTTTCGTGCTCTTCACCAGCTACAAGCTCATGATGGAAGTGAGCGAGCAGATGCAGCCGTTCTTCGACAAGCTGGGCATCGAATGTTTCGTGCAAGGTACGGGCACTCCACGTTCTACCATGCTGGAGAAGTTCAAGGAAGACGTGGACTCCGTGCTCTTCGGCACAGATAGTTTTTGGCAAGGCGTGGATGTCCCGGGCGAGGCCCTCTCCAACGTTATCATCACTCGATTGCCTTTCGCCGTCCCGGATCATCCGCTCATCGAGGCGCGCATTGAAGATATCGAAGCCAGCGGCGGCAATGCCTTCAGTGATTTCTCTTTGCCCGAGGCTATCCTGAAATTCCGCCAAGGCGTGGGCCGCCTCATCCGCACAAAGTCGGATAAAGGCATCGTGGTGGTGCTGGATAATCGCGTGCTGACAAAGCGGTATGGGCAGGCATTTTTGGATGCGATCCCCAAATGCCCGGTGGAAATCGTGTAAACGGAGCGCCAAGCCGCACTCACTTCTGCTGCTCGAAACTCTCGGCCAGCGCGATCGCTTTGATCATCGCTTTGGATTTGTTCACGGTCTCCTGGTACTCGCCCTCTGGGGTGGAGTCGTGTACCCAGCCACCACCGGCTTGCACATGGGCCTTACCATCTTTGATCAAGGCCGTGCGGATGGTGATGCAGCAATCCAAGTTGCCGTTGAAGGAGAAGTAGCCCACGCAACCGCCGTAAGGTCCGCGCTGGGTGCCTTCCAGTTCCGAGATGATCTGCATGGCGCGGATCTTCGGTGCACCGGAGAGCGTGCCTGCCGGGAACGTGGCGCGCATGAGGTCGTAAGGCGTTTTGTCTTTCGAGAGAAGACCTTCCACCTCGGACACGATGTGCATCACGTGGCTGTAACGCTCGATGATCATCAAATCCTTCACCTGAACGGAGCCGTAATCGCACACGCGGCCCAGGTCATTGCGCGCGAGGTCCACGAGCATGACGTGTTCGGCGCGTTCCTTCGGATCGGCGAGCAAGTCCTTCTCATTCGCCACGTCTTCTTCCGCCGTCTTGCCGCGCGCACGTGTGCCAGCGATGGGGCGTATCTCGATCTTGCCTTTCTCGCAACGAACATGGATTTCCGGTGAGGCTCCGACGAGCGCGAAGCCGTCCAGCTCCAGCAGGAACATGTAGGGCGAAGGATTGATCGTGCGGGCCGCACGATAGATGGAAAGCGGGCTGGCGGTGACCGGGGCCGAGAAGCGTTGCGAACCGACCACCTGAATGATATCGCCACTGGTGATGTATTCCTTGGACTTGAGCACGTTCGCGATGAACTGCTCCTTGGTAACATTGGAAACGAACGGCAGGTCCTTCGTATCCGAGTTCAGCGTGACCGGCGTATTGTGCACCGGTTCCGAGAGCAACGCGAGGATGCGATCGATTTCTTCCACCGCATTCTCATAGGCTTCATTGACCCTCGTCGGGTCTTCGATGAAAGCGTTGACGAGGATGGTGATGGTCTGGGCGACGCGATCGAAGATAAGCAACTCATCCGCTATGAGAAAATACATCGTGGGCGTGCCCAAGTCATCCTTCGCCGGACGCGGCACCACCGGCTCTACGTCATGGATGAACTCATACCCGAGGAAACCCACCGCACCACCGGTGAAGATAGGCAGGCCGGGCAATTGCACGACCTTGTAGCGCGCCAAGACGCGTTCGATGACCTCCAAGCCATCGCGCACGCACTGGTCGCACTCGGTGTTCTCTTTGCCCTTCGCCGGGATGGCGAACTTCTCGATGACCTTGCCGTTTTCGATGACTTCGATGCGGTTGCCGGTCTGCTTGATAATGGCGCGCGGGTTGCAGCCGACGAAGGAATAGCGGCCCAGGTGCTCGCCACCTTCCACGGACTCGAGCAGGAAGGATTCGCCATCGCCGCGGATCTTTTGATAGGCGGAGAGCGGCGTCTCAAAGTCCGCGAGGATGCGGCGCGTGACCGGGATCAGGTTACCCTGCTTGGCCAGTTCCAAAAACTCAGTCTGCTTGGGCGAATACATAACTGTTCTTTTGCTCGGTCACTAACTGCACCGTCTTTTAAATCTGTTTCCGTCCGCCCCTCCGGGGCGAATGTTTTTTAAAACTCTCGACCACGGGTTCCCTACGGTCACCCGTGGCTACTGTCGTTTGCCCCTTCGGGGCAGTGTTTGCGGATGTCACTTGGACTATTCGCATACCGTCATCCATTTGGACGTTGAAGCGGCTTAAAAGCCGCGCTCCGCTCGGAGCACTGATGCATCATTGGCACCAGCTTCGTTTTCATGGTCCTGCGGGACATAGTCCCGCGCTCCACTGATTACTTCTTGCCGTAAATCTGCTCGGGTGTTTCGAGCTGTTTCTCGGTGACCTCGAACTCAGCTTCTTTCACAGAGCGGAAGAAGCAGGATTGGTAGCCTTCGTGACAGGCGGCGCCAATCTGCTCCACTTGGATGAGCAGCGTGTCGCCATCGCAATCGAACGCGACGTCTTTCACCGCTTGCGTGTGGCCGCTGGATTCGCCCTTCATCCAGAACTTCTGGCGGGAGCGGCTCCAAAAATGCGTCTTGCCCGTGGCGATGGTCGTCTCCAGCGAGGCGCGGTTCATCCACGCCATCATGAGCACGCGGCCCGTGGACTGTTCCTGGATGATGGCCGGGATGA
Organism: Verrucomicrobiota bacterium; assembly: GCA_023431185.1. Lineage (GTDB taxonomy): Bacteria > Verrucomicrobiota > Verrucomicrobiia > Limisphaerales > JAEYXS01 > JAEYXS01. The sequence goes on along the minus strand of JAEYXS010000008.1, from coordinate 7,229 downwards.
GGCCATCCGCATTGAACTTCAGCTTGTCGTAAAAGCTCATTCTGTTTTCTCCGTCGGATTTGCGTTGTTGAGAGTATCAATCGGCCGCTTGGCATGGAAGCCATCAGGCAAAAATGTGAACGCCACGGCGGCGAGGATGCAGAGGAACGCGGCGAAGTGGTTCCACTTCAGCTTCTCACCCAGGAAAAAGAAGACGAAGCCGCTGAACACCACCAGCGTCACCACTTCCTGGATGATCTTCAGTTCCGTAGCCGAATAGCTCGAATGCCCGTAGCGATTCGCCGGGACCATCAGGCAATATTCAAAGAACGCGATGCCCCAGCTCGCAAAGATAGCCGTCCATAGCGGCACATTCTTGTGCTTGAGGTGCCCATACCACGCGAACGTCATGAAGACGTTGGAGCACACCAGCAATACGATGGGGAACCAGCGTGAATGGAGGAGTTCGTTCATATCAAATTGGAAACCCCACCTTTCTTAGGTGTGAATCCTTTCTCACCATCTCAAATTTCGGCAGACGCAGAACATCCGCACTGCCACGAGCCAAGCTCTTAGTGATGAACAGACAAATACAGGGGTTAAAATAGAGATTCAAAATTTCATCAAACTCAGACAGGCAACCTATGCAGTAGTCCTGCTTTTGCTTCTCAAGGAATCTCCCAACCCATTCGCAAAAATCCTTCTTCCAAAGCTTTTTGGAATGAAACGTCAGCCAAATCCACCGTGAATCACCGCGGGAAGAAGACACACTAAAATCTCCCCAATCCTTGGTGTTGGCGGCAGGACGGGCTCTTTGACTCAAGTAAGCCTCGAGTTCTTTGCGCACATCAGACCATTCGGCGGCGAAATCCTTCTCCGTAAAACTCGCGGAGAAAAGAGGCGGGTTGAAAGGCTTTCGTTGCAAAGCCTTGCTCACCTCTTCAGTTAGAATTTCGTATTCCATTTGAAATCGACTTAGAGACGCACCGGAATCTTTTGCTTCGCCAGATACTCCTTCACCTGGGCCACGGTGAAGGTGCCATAGTGGAAAATGCTCGCGGCCAGCACGGCATCGGCACAACCCGCCAGCAGCACTTCCGCCATGTGCTCCAAGCTGCCCGCGCCACCGCTGGCCACCACAGGCACGGCGACGGACTGGCTCACGCGCTTGGTGATGACGAGATCGAAACCCTTCTTCGTACCGTCGGCATCTATGCTGTTCAGCACGATCTCGCCTGCTCCGAGATTCACTGCCTTCGTCGCCCATTCCACGGCATCGAGGCCAGTGGATTTGCGACCGCCATGCGAGAACACCTCCCAGCGATCTGGCGCAACTTTCTTCGCATCGATGGAGACCACGATGCATTGGCTGCCGAACTTCTCCGCACCGGCGCGGATGAGATCGGGATTGGCGAGCGCGGAGGAGTTGATGCTGATCTTGTCCGCACCGGCCTTGAGCATCACGCTCATGTCTTCCACGGCGCGGATGCCACCACCCACGGTCAGCGGCATGAAACACTGATCCGCGACACGTTCGATCACGCTGACCATCGAGGCACGGCCATGCGCGCTGGCGGTGATGTCGAAGAAGACCATCTCGTCCGCGCCCTGCTCATTGTAGCGCAAGGCCAGCGCGACGGGATCGCCGACGTTCTTCAACTCGCCCGCTTCCGCTTTGCCGAACTGCACACCCCGGGTCACCTGACCGTCGTGCACGTCCAGACATGGTATGACACGTTTAGCTAACACAAATTCTTTCGTTCACCGGTTATCCCAACCGCCAACTAATGGGCTGGTTCCATGAAAAAAAATTCCCGATGACCAGTGAATCATCGGGACGGGACCTTGCCACGCTTTGCCAGGCAAAAACGAGTCTCCACAGGGGAGGTCCCGCTTAGCAATGCCAATGGCTTAAGCCTGCAAACATGGTCAAAATAGAGCCCAAACAGTTCCGCCGCGCAAGTCCCCATTTTTGAGGCTGCGCGGCGGTGTCTGGGGCAAAGGGGGTTACTTGGCGGCCACGAACTTGCCGTCAGCGCGTTTGAAATTCTTGCCGGAGTAGAGCACCACGTTCAGGGAGTTCATCGGATCTTTGGTTTTGAATACGTAGCCAAGCTTGAGGATACCATCGAGGATCTCCTGCTTGGTGAGCGGCTTGCCGGAGGCGACCTTGGCCGCAGCTTCCTTCAAAGACAGCTCATTACGGGCGCGGCGCTTGGGGCCACGCTTGCCAGCAGCTTTGGGGGCTTTAGCAGCCTTTTCGGCCCCGCCCTCGACACCGAGGGCTTTTTCGATCTCAGCCAGGCGGGCGGTAAGTTCCGCTTTTTCTTTCAGAAGACCGTCACGAAGAGCGATGAATTTTTTGATGCTGCTATTTTTCATAATTCAGAAGTTCCTACGCTATAACAAGAAAGAGAGATTTGCCAACTAAGTTTTTGTAAGACCAGAAAAACTAATGTCGCTAATAGACAACAAATAGCGGCTAACAAATCCGCCCAAATTAACTATAAGCACGGGCAATGCCAAAAAATGTCCAGCCGTATGTATATTATTATCAGATTGCAAACTTATCACCAATTTAACCACCAGCAAACAACCTCACACGGCACCGAGGAACTCAATAAGGCCCCCAAGGCATCTCAGTTTCACTTAATCCGCTGGTTAACCGGCCAAGAACTGGTTGATTCTGGCATGGATGATGCGATACTTAAAATGTGGAACTGGCTTCCGTCAGGCAAGTTACACCGAAACTCCCAGACTGGAGCCGTGTTGAATGAATATCCGGCACTCCTTGGGTGTCCAAACTGACAGCTATGAAACGCTTGGTTTTACTGGCACTGATGCTCGCGACGGCCATTCCGGCGCAGGCGCAACTTTTTAGCGGTCCTAACTCGGTGGGCGGGGCCATCCTCGGCGGTATCGCCGGTGGCGTGATCGGTCATAACAACGGCCGCAAGACGGCGGAAGGTATCGCCATCGGGGCAGGCGCAGGGTTGGTGCTCGGGGCCATTGCAGATCGCAATCAGTCGGACCGAGCCTACTACGGTTACTCATCGGGTCCGTCCTATTATTCTTCCTACGGTTACGGCTATGGACACGCGCCGTATCGTCACGGTCATTATGGCCATTACTCCCGTGGGTATGGCTACTATGGTGCGCCGAGTTATTATCACCGTCCGAGCTACGCCACATCTGGCGCGGTCTTAGGCGGCATCGCGGGGGGTATAATCGGGCACAACAATGGTCGCCAAACGGCGGAAGGCATCGCCATCGGCGCTGGTGCCGGCCTGGTGCTCGGCGCGATCGCGGATCACAATGTGCGTTCCCGGCCAGTTTATGCTCCGGCACCGGTGTATGTCTCCCCGGCGGTGCGCTACGGCTACACCCCCACAGTGACCTACGCTCAGACCGAATCTGCTCCCGCCCCAACGCAAGTCACCATCATCAACAACAATTACTATGGCAACGCCACACCGATGAGCGGTGCCAACGGACTCTTCGGCCGCTGATATTTGCGGCTCGCCAAGGTCCACAAACAGGTTAGGTTGGAGGAACAATTTATGAAGTTGTACGTGAACTATACTCTTTCGCTAGTCGCCGTGGCGGCCCTGACCGCCGGTTGCGCCTCCTCAGGCGTGCAAAATCCCCGGGGTGTGCCGGTCACCGAGATGAAGGCTGATGAACGCGGCTTCGTCGCCGGTACGGGTGTGGAATCCCAGGACCTCGTGGCCGTGACGGACAAGATGGCCCGCAGCATCATCGCCATCCCCGAGATCGCGAATGCCCAAGGCACGCCGCGCGTGGTCTTGAACCCGGTCGTGAACGAAACCCGTTTCCCGATCAACAAGGACATCTTCCTGACCCGCATCCGCGCGCAACTGAACTCGAAGGCCACCGGTAAGGTGCGCTTTCTGGCCCGCGAGCAGATGGCCGCGCTGGAACGCGAACGCGATCTGAAGCAGTCCGGCCAGGTGACCGCCTCCAGCGATCCGAACGTGGTGGAGTTCAAGGGTGCGGATTTCTTCCTCACCGGCAAGCTCCAGAACATGACCACCCGCACGTCCAAGGGCGTGAGCGATTACGTGCTCTACTCCTTCCAGCTTATCGATGCGCGCACGAGCGACATCGTCTGGGAAGACATGGCGGAGATCAAGAAGCAGGGGTTGGAAGACGCCGCTTACCGTTAAGCGCGTCCGCCCAACTGATAAGGCCATGAAGGTCGCCTTTCTCAGCGCTGGTCTGGGAGCTCTTTTACTGCTCACCGGCTGCGCCACCACACCCCAAGCCAAGCGGCTGCCGCTCACTGGGGATGCCCTTACCGATGGCAAAATGCACATCGAACAGGGGCCACCGAACGATCGTGTGCTCTGGCAATATCGCACGGCACTGGTCGCGTTGCGTCGGGGTGATTACCCCGAAGCGAAAGCCTTGCTGGATGATGCCATCCTCAGCATCGGCGGAATCCTCGCGAATGACAAGGACGCCCGCAAGGCGCGCAGCATGTTCGCCACCGAGAGCCGCAAGAAATTCATCGGCGAACCGTATGAACGGGTGATGGCGTATTATTACCGCGGCATCCTTTACTGGATGGATGGTGAGCCGGACAACGCCCGGGCGTGCTTCCGTAGCGGCCAACTCATCGACAGTGACACCGAAGTGGATAAATACTCCGCCGATTACGTGCTGCTGGATTACCTCGATGGTCTCGCCTCGGACAAGCTGTTCACGGACGGCTCCGATGCCTTCAAGCGGGCCCAAACCAACGCCAATGCGAAAGCGGATGCTCCGCCGGCCTATGATCGTGCGGCAAACGTGCTCTTCTTCACCGATTGCGGCAACGCGCCGCAGAAGTATTCCAGCGGGCAATATCGCGAGCAGTTGCGCTTTCGCGAAGGTCCGCAACAGGCGCGGGTGGTCACCATCAAGCTGAACAACGGCCAGGTCATCCGCACGCGGCCTTGGGACGACCTGTTCTTCCAGGCCACCACGCGCGGTGGTCGCGTGATGGACCACATCCTGGCGAACAAAGCGGTGTTCAAACAAAGCACGGACACGGTGGGTGACGCAGCCGTCATCAGCGGCGCGGTGCTGGCCAGCAACCGGAACACGCAAGAAGCGGGCTTGGGCGTGCTGGCGTTCGGTCTGCTCAGCAAAGTGGTGGCCGCGAGCACGACACCGGCCGCCGATACGCGCACCTGGGATAATCTGCCGCAGTTCCTGGGCTTCGGGGCCTTGCGCGTGGCCCCGGGCACCTACACGGCGCAGGTTGAATTTCAAGACGGCGCAGGTCGTCTATTAAGCAACCTCAGCCGCAGCCTGACCTTCGAAGTCAAAGCGGCGGACCGCGACACCGTGGTGTATATTTCAGACAAGCAAAAGTAACGCAGTATCCTTATGAATAAGATTTGGCTCAGCTCCCTCCTCCTCGCGACCGCAGTCCTCACCGGCTGCCAGTCCGGCGGCGCTTATGCCCCAAAGAACGCGACGAAGTATGATCTGGAGAACAAGGAGAAGTTCGTGCTCATGGACCGCATGGTGCAGCGCTCCGTGACTGCTTCCGGCATCCAGAAACGACTTCTGCCGGATGGTCGCCTGGAAGTGATCGCGCATGTGCGCAATCGCGAGACCCGGCGCATCCAGGTGCAGATCAGTTGCGTGTTCAAGGACGCCAGCGGCTTCTCTACTGACGATGAGACACCGTGGCAGAACTTGATCCTCACCGAGAACGCCCAGGAAGACGTCCGTTTTGTTTCCATCAACAACAAGGCGCAGGACTTCACCATCCGCGTGCGCCAGGCTCATTGATTGAGCATACGAAAAGGTTAACCATGAAAACGTCCTTTGCAGCTACGCTGGCAGTCATCCTCGCGGTCAGCTCGGCCTCGGCCCAGCCCGCGCAGAAGATCGGTTCCGACGGCAAACCCATGGCCCCGCAGCCTGGGCCGCCGTTGACCACCGCCCCGGCTGTGGTCGTCACCACGGGGCCGGCTTACGTGTATCAGCAGCAGTCCATCGCGAACCAACCCGCGCTCATCGCGCCCGAACAGGCGCGCACGATCATCGAGCAGTTCAAGAAAGGTTACGCGAAGCTCGGAGAGCCGCGCATCATGATCTATGTGAACCGCGAACTCGTGGACGAGAAGTCCGGCTTCGCGCTTTCCTCCCGCACGGAGCGCACCACCACCTCGAAGACCACTTACCAAAGTGATTTTCAAGCGGACCCGAACGCCGCGAACAAAGGCAATGGCGCGACCATCTCTGCCGGCGGCAACTTGAACATCAACGGTGATGTGAGCGGCAACACGCAGCTCCCGGTGGGCAAGGGCAACATCACCGCGCAGAACGAGAAATCATCCCGCGATGATACGTATCGCCAGAAGGACCGCGCCGACCAACCGCTCGCCGACAAGCAGACAGTGCGGGATGTGGAGCGTCTGTTCGGCCGTCCATTGCGGCACGGTAATGCGAAGATCACCGATCAACGCGTGGCCACCCAGCTCATGGGCAGTCGCTCCATGGAAGAGATCTTGAAATCCACGGACACCGAGCAGGCCCGCAAAGACCGTGCGGCCATAGCCCAGCATGCTGATGTGGTGCTGGAAGTGCTCATCTCCTCCCGCAACGTCGTGGTGCCGGAAGTCTCCGGCGACAAAGTCTATTCCGCGCCGGACATCCAGGCCACGGCCATCCGGGTGAAGGATTCTCAGATCATCGCACAGGCCTCCGCCTCGGACATCCTCGGTAAAGACCGCTACGCCGGTCGCGTGCTGCGGAACTTTGATGTGCGGGAGATCGCCGAAGCCACTGCACTCGCCCTCATGGAAGATATGATGCTGAGTGTGAAGCAGGACTAAGTTTTAGTAACAACAAATACGAATGCCCCGAACGAAAGTTCGGGGCATTTTTCTTTCCAAGACCGGTAGGGCGAGACTCCGTCGAGCCCTAACTAGACCTTGAGGCATCCAATCAAAAAGGAGAGTCACTCTGGCAACCCATAGAGGTATCGAACCTCTGTTCTTCTCATATTACCGCACATGAATAAGGACTACCATCTTACTTCATGGATACGGCCTTGAAATGGCCAGTCATCTGAATTTATCACCAGACCTTTGCGAACAGGATTATTAGAAGCCATCTCATAAATGTTTGAGGAGGATGAGGGTGGCGGCGAGGTGGAGGAAGGCCTGATAGTTTTCGAGGTGGTATTCCCAGCGGATAAGCAGGCGGCGGTAGTTGCCCAGCCAGGCGAA
>JAEYXS010000058.1 GCA_023431185.1 Verrucomicrobiota bacterium | reverse complement strand
GGGAGGTGTGGACTGGTGGCTAGAGTGCCGCAGAACAGGATGCTATCGCGGAGTGTCACATTGAACAAACTGGATGGGAGGTCACTTCGGGGAACGATTTAATTTACGACCCCGACCAAGAGGTGCGGGGTGAATTTACGAAGGACGATTTACGGATCGCTCATGATTCCATGAGCCTGTTCTTGGTTTTTGAAAGCCTCCAGGTCTAGTTTGGGACGAGGTGAAACTCATCCTTACCTAACTGAGTTAGCGCGGACTGACGTCCGCGGCTCCGGTTTGGGATCGTGGATGAAGGACGACGACGAGAACGCCCCGACCTAAGCGGCGCGGGGTTCAGGACGATCACGAATTCGACCGGGCTTTCACCCAAGCCGTCACGGCTTCGACCATGGGGGTGGTGTGGGCGCCGGCGAAGACGTGGTTGGAGCCTTTGATCTGGAGGAGGCTCACGGGTTGGTTGGCCTGGGCGAAGATATCGAGGGAGTCTTGCGGAAAGACGACATCGTCTTCCGTGCCGTGGACGAGGAGCCAAGGGACTTTGATCAGCGGGGCGCGGGGCACGAGGGTGTCGAGGCCGCGGAGGTCGTCCATGTAGGCTTGGGAGAGCGGGCAGGCTTCGTCGTCCCACATATTGCCTTTGCCGGGTGTGACCATGCCGAATTCGCGTTCGGCAAAAGCCTTGGTGGTGACCATGCCGGCGAGGGAGACGAGGTACTTGATGCGGTCATCGGTGCTGGTGCGGATGACGCCGACGGCGCCGCCCATGCTGTGGCCGATGTAGCCGACGTGCCAGCCTTTCAAGGCATCGAGCACGGAGCCGAGGTCGGCGACTTCCTTGGTGATGTTGGAGTCGGTGAATTTGCCTTCGGAGGCACCATTGCCGGAGAAGGAGATGCGAAGGGCGTTCAGACCCGCTTGCTCCAAGCCTTGGGCAAGGGCGACGACGAAGGGGCGGTCTTTGTTGCCGGTGACGCCATGGCCGAGCACGACGATGTTCTTCGAGCCGGGCGCGCCCGCGTGGAGGGTGTAGTCGATGCGTTCGCCGTGTTGGTTGCGGATTTCGCCGAGCATAAATTCGATAAGCAGCCCACGGACCGGCATGGTCCGGGTGTTGAGTTCACAGACTTGTAGCTGAACGAAGGCAGCCGGGGCAAATCTCAAATGCAAAAGTGTGGGGCTGTCCGCATCGCGCTTTGACTTTGGGGGGCGGTTCCAGTATCCCGAAGCACAGTGATTCCATCGGCAGACTGGCTAAAGAATACGCGGCTTTGTGCGGGCGGATTGTTCCTGCTCACGTTGCTGCTATTCGCTCCGGCCACGCGGTTCGAGTTCCTCACGTATGATGATTCCCAGTATATCACGGCGAATGAGCACGTGAAGCAGGGGTTGAATGCGGAGACGGTGAAGTGGGCATTCACCGAACCGCATGCGTCCATGTGGCATCCGCTGACGACGTTGACGCATCTGCTGGATGTGGAGCTTTTCGGCATGAATCCGGGGGCGCATCATGCGGTGAACATATTGATCCATGCACTGAATGCGGTGCTGCTGTTCACCTGGTTGCTGGCGGTTTTCCACATGCCGGGCCGGGCTTTGCTGGTGGCGGCGATATTTGCATGGCACCCTTTGCGGGTGGAGTCGGTGGCCTGGGTGGCGGAGCGGAAGGATGTGATGTGCACGCTGTGCTGGTTGCTGACGCTGCACGCTTATACGCGCTATGTCCGGCAGCCGGGGAAGGGGAATTATCTGCTGGCGCTGGGGGCATTTGCGCTGGCGGTGATGGCGAAGCCGATGAGTGTGACGCTGCCGGCGGTCTTGCTGATCCTGGATGGATGGCCGTTCAAGCGGTTGGGGGTGGATATCTCGGCGGAGGGTTGGCAGCCGGATTGGGCGGTTATCCGGCAGCGGGTGGTGGAGAAGATTCCGTTCTTTTGCCTGAGTCTCTTCCTGGCGGCCATCACCTACAAGATGCAGCATGAAGGTGAGGTGCTGCAGATGATGGCGAGCACGACCCTGGCCGATCGCGTGGGAAATGCGCTGGTCTCGTATGTCCGCTATCTCGGTCTGTTGATCTGGCCGTTAAATCTCTCGGTGTTGTATCCGCATCCAGGGCGCTGGCCGGTGGGCATCGAACTGGGGGCGTTGGCGGCGGTGGCCGGGCTGTCGTACGCCTGCTGGCATTTCCGACGGACGCAACCTTGGTGGTTGTTTTCGTGGGCGTGGTTTTTGGTCACGTTGCTGCCGGTGATCGGCTTGATCCAGGCAGGTGGCGCGGCGTTGGCCAACCGTTATACTTATATCAGCACGATGGGATTGATCATCGCGGGGGTGTGGAGTTTGGCGGAGTGGGCGGCCAGTAATCCGGCGGCGCGGAGGAAAGAGGCGGGCATTCTGGCCGTGGCCGTTACCATGGGCTGCATGGTGCTGACGCTGGCGACCTTGCCGTTATGGCGGGATACGGAAACACTCTTCCGCCAGACCACCCGCACGACGCAGTCCAACGCGATCGCGCACCTGGTCCTGAGCGAAGCTCTGCTGGAGAAAAAGAAACCACAGGAGGCGCTGGAAGAGATCTCGAAAGCCATCATCCTCACGCCCACGGATGCCAAACTGCACTTGCAGGCCGGGCGGGTGTGTCTGGACCTGAACCAGCCGGAGCTGGCCATCGAGGCGTTGCAGAACGCGCGGAAGTTCAATCCCAAACTGGATGGAGTTGGGTTTCAACTGGCCCGGGCATTCCGTCGTGTCGGTCGCAACGATGAGGCGAAGGCGCTCTTGCTCCAGCATCTCGAGAGACATCCGCGGGATGGCAATGCCTGGAACAATCTGGGGGGCATTCAGGCAGAGCAACGGGATGTGGCCGGAGCGGAGAAAAGCTTTCAAAATGCTTTGGCGAAAGACCCGGCCAGTCTGGAACCGCGGCGGAATCTGATCCGGCTGCTGGCGGTTTCCGGACGTCCGAAGGAAGCCATGGTGCAGATCCAGACCGGGCTGAAATACCATCCGGACAATGCCGAACTATGGTTCCAGTCAGGTCTGTTCCATGAGGAGGCCGGGCAGATCGCGCGGGCGCGGAGTGATTTTGAGACCGCCGCCAAGCTGGCCACGGATTGGGCCTTGCCCAAGGAATCTCTGGCCTGGCTGCTGGTCCTGCAACCCCAGATCAGCCCCGCCGATGCCCGGCAGAGTTTGGGGCTTGTGAACGAAATTTTGAACCTGTACGGGGCCGAAGCGCCGCTGCGGGTGCGTGAGTTGCAGGCATGTGTCCTGGCGGCCAACGGGAAGTTTCCGGAAGCGATCGAAGCCGTTACGAAGACCCGGGATGCGTTTTTGCAGGCCAAGGATCAGCGTGGTGTGGCCCGTCTTGAGGCGCAACTGGCCGCCTATCAGAGCGGACGCAGATGGTTGCCTTCCCAGCGTTGAAAGAAGTCTGCTGGTTTGAATGGTTGAGGGGAATGGCTGGCCGACATGGATTCGAACCATGACTAGGTGAGTCAAAGTCACCTGTGCTACCTTTACACCATCGGCCAAAACAGGACTGGAAAAATAACGGTGGAACGCCAGAGTGCAATGCCAAATCTTGGTTATTTTTGAAGGAATATCCGACGGCAGCTTCCGCTTCCACTTGCACGGCAAACGGTTTGGCGTAATAGTAAGCACCATGTTCAGCCCGGCTTTTTCTTCCATATCGTTGCTGCGCGCCGTCGCAGCGGGTTCACTTTTGGCCGTGTTCTCGGCGCAAGGGGCCAACTGGCCCTCCTGGCGCGGCCTGAATGACGGTTCCAGCATCGTGCAGGAGGCCGGTCTGCCGACGCGGTGGAATGCCACGGAGAATGTGAAGTGGCGCATCGATCTGCCGGACCGGGGCAACTCCACACCGGTGATCTGGGGCGAGAAGATTTTTCTGACGCAGGCGATCGAGGCCGAGAAGAAGCGGACGCTGATGTGCCTGAGCAAGCGCGACGGCAAGCTGCTGTGGCAGCAAGAGGTGGTGTATGACAAGGCGGAGCGGACGCATCGCGACAACCCCTACTGCGCGGCCTCGCCGGTGGTCGATGGCCAGCGGGTCATCGTGACGCATGGCTCGGCGGGCGTGTTCTGCTACGACCTGAATGGCAAGGAACTCTGGCGGCGCGATCTGGGAGCGCAGGCGCATGAGTGGGGCAATGCGTCTTCACCGGTGCTGCATGGTGAGCAGGTCTTCATCTACCACGGTCCGGGCAAGGGTGCCTTCCTCGCGGCCTTGGACAAGAAGACAGGCAAAGATGTGTGGCGTTTCCAGGAACCGACGTTTGATTTCAGCGATCGCACGGACGGGTTCAAGGGCAAGAAGGACGGCATCGAAGGTTCGTTCAGCACGCCGATCGTAATCCAGGCGAACGGGCGCGAGGAACTGGTGATGAGTTTTCCGAAGCATGTGCGTGCGTTCGATCCGAAGACGGGCAAGGAACTCTGGCACTGCGACGGGTTGAATCCGCTGGTCTATACTTCGCTCATCTACGGGGACGGGGTGCTGGTGGCGATGGGCGGATTCTTCGGCAATTCGCTGGCGGTGAAGCCCGGCGGCAGCGGGGATGTGACGGCGACGCATCGCCTGTGGCACACGGTCCGGGACAAAGGTGGCATCGGCACCGGGGTCATCAAGGACGGGCATATCTATTATCACAACTCGGGCAGCCTCTTCGCGTGCCTGGATCTGAAGACGGGCAAGGTGCTGTGGGAAGAGCGCGCACAAGGCGTTGGGGCCAAGGCGAGCACCTGGGCGTCCATGCTGCTGGTGGGCGACCAGATCTACATGCCGAATCAATCGGGCGATGTGGTGATCCTAAAGGCGAATCCCAAGTTTGAACTGGTAGCGGTCAACACGGTGGGCGAGTACTCGAATTCCACGCTGGCCATCTCGGATGGCGAGATCTTCTTCCGCACATGGAAGGGGCTGTGGTGCATCTCGCCGCGCAAGCAGACGGCTTCGTTGCGCTAGAGCCTGATCGGTTTTACGTGGCCCGCTCTCGATTAACCGAGGGCGGGCCTTTTTTGCTGGCGCGTTGCAACACGTGGTCATCATTGGGCAAAGGGCGGCCAGACAGGGACGACTTCAGCAGGGAGGTTATCCATGAAAAGGTCCAACCTGGCGGAGGGTTGAACTGTGATTCATAAACATGCCTGTGTTCAATCTATCCCTGTTCTGGAACAGCCTGCAGGAACTGGTGAAGGAGGAAAACGTGCTGTCGGTGGCAGCCGCCGTCTATGCCGCCACCTTTCTTTTATGGCTTTATCTGCCGCATGAGCGGGCGCATGTGCGACGCACCTTCTGGATGTTCACGCTGGCGTTGGTGTTGTTGCTGGGTTCGGTCGTGGTGGCCACGCTGGAGCTGGCGCCGGCGGCGAATCCGTTGTATTGGGCGGGGCTGATGCTGGGCGGGGCGGCGATGATCAATCTCATCGGCATGCTGACGTTTGAAGGGCTGCTGCGTTTGTTGCATATCTCCACACCCCGCATCGCGCGGGATCTGCTCATCGCGATGGGGTATCTGGGAGTGGGGTTCACCTTGCTTTCGCGGGCGGGATTGAGCATTTCCGGGCTGGTCACCACATCGGCGGTATTGACGGCGGTCATCGGTTTTTCGTTGCAGGATACCTTGGGCAATATCATGGGCGGGCTGGCCTTGCAGACGGACAAATCCATCCAGGTGGGGGACTGGATCAAGGTGGACCAGAACGTGGGCCGGGTGACAGAGATCCGCTGGCGGCATACGGCCATCGAGACGCGCAACTGGGAAACGGTCATCATCCCGAATGGCGTCCTGATGAAAGCGCAGGTGACGGTGCTGGGACGGCGGACCGACCAGGCGGTGCAATTGCGCCGGTGGGTCTATTTCAATGTGGATTTTCGGACGTCGCCGACCGAAGTGATGCAAACGGTTCTGGATGCGTTGCTGGCGGAGCCGATCGCCGGTGTGGCAGCGGAACCGAAACTGACCTGCATCTTTTATGAGTTCAAGGACAGCTATGCGGTCTATGCGGTGCGTTATTGGTTGACGGATCTGGCGAATGATGACCCGACGGATTCGCTGGTCCGCACGCGCATCTATTTCGCGCTCAAACGGGCCAACATCCCGCTCTCCATCCCGGCGCAGAGCGTTTTCGTCACGGAAGACAATCAGACGCGCAAGGTGTTCAAGTCCGAGCTGGAGATCAACCACCGGCTGGCGACGCTCAATCGCGTGGAACTGTTCCACAATCTCACCGATCCGGAGAAGCGCACGCTGGTCGAGCACATGCGGACGGCACCTTTCACCAAGGGCGAGGCGATCACGCGACAAGGCAGCGAGGCGCACTGGCTCTACATCCTGACCAAAGGTTCGGCAGAGGTGAATATCCAGGTGGATGGCGCGGCACGGCGGGCCATCGCCACTTTACACGAGGGTGATTTCTTCGGAGAGATGTCATTGATGACCGGGGCGAAGCGTTCGGCCACCATCATCGCACGGGAAGATTCGGAGTGCTATCGGCTGGACAAAGAAGCTTTCCACGAAATATTGCATCAGCGGCCGGAGCTGGCCGAACAGATATCACACATCCTGGCGCATCGTCAGGTGGGGCTGGAAGCGGCACGCGAAGGGCTGGATGCGGAGGCGCGTCAGATGCGGGTGCAGCACGCCCAAGGCGATATTTTGGCGCGGATCAAAGATTTCTTCAGCCTCGGGAACCACAAGTAGAATGATGGATTTTCTGCTTGGTTTAGTTGACACTGTCGACGTTCTCACTCCTCACCCCAGCCCTCTCCTCATTGAGAGGAGAGGGAGAACATTTGCACCCGCTTGTGAGAATTGAGATTTAGGTCTGCGAGTTTTAGCGCGCCCATCACAAATGCATTTTCGAGCTTTGCCGTGGCCTTTTCTCAATCCAAGGCCTTTTCCAGGTGATCGCAGAGGGTGCGGAGGATCTGCACCCGGGCGTATTTCTTGTCGTTGCCGGAGACGATGGTCCACGGGGAGAACTCCGAGCTGGTATGCGCGACCATGTCATTGATCGCACCCTTGTAGGCATCCCATTTCGCACGGTTGCGCCAGTCTTCCTCGGTGATCTTGTAACGCTTGAAGGAAACCGTCTCGCGCAGCTTGAACCGACGGAGCTGCTCTTCCTTGCTGATGTGGATCCAGAATTTCGAGAGGGCGATGCCGTGACGGGCGAGCTGTTCCTCGAAGTCGTTGATCTCGAGGAATGAGCGCTGCCATTCCTCCGGCTGAGCGAAGCCTTCCACACGTTCCACCAGGACGCGGCCATACCAGGAGCGGTCAAAGATGGCGGTGACCCCGGCGCGTGGCATGTGCCGCCAGAAACGCCAGAGATAATGCTGGGCGCGTTCTTCATCCGTAGGCGCGGCGATGGGGATGATGCGGTAGAGGCGCGGGTCCATGGCCTCGGTCACCCGGCGGATGGCGCTGCCTTTGCCGGCGGCATCCCAGCCTTCGAAGAGGGCGACACTGGATACTTTCTTCTGCCATGCGGCCCAGACGAGTTTGGTGAGTTTACCCTGATATTTTTCGAGCTGCTCGGAGTATTCCTTGTCATTCAACTTCAGAGTGAGATCCACGTGATCGAGGATGGTGGTGTTTTCTGCCGAGGTACTGCGGCTACGACGGGCGGGCTTGGCTACCGGCTGGGCCGCGGGTTTCTTGGGGGCGACAGGCTCCAGGCATTTTTGCAAGGCGGCGAGAACGATACGACCGGCGGTCAGTTCGCGATAGCGGCGGTCCTCGGCTTCCACCAGATGCCAAGGCGCATGGCCGGCATCCGTGCGGCGGATGGCGCGCTCGGAGATCTTGCGGAACTTGTCGTACAGCTCGAAGTGCTTCCAGTCGGTGGGCTGCACGCGGCTGCTGGTCTGGGGGTTCTTCTCCAGTTTCTTGAGCCGTTTGCGCTGGGCATCCTTGGCGAGATGAAACCAGAGTTTCACGATCACCGCACCGTCATCGGCGAGCATTTTCTCGAAGAAGGCGATGCGGTCGAGTTCGGTATCCAGATGGTCGTTCTTGGTCTCACCATAGACGCGGCGGATGATGGGGGTGGAATACCAGGAACCAAAGAGGATACCGATGCGGCCACGAGCAGGCAAGGCGCGCCAGAAACGCCAGTAGGGCGGGCGCTCGCGCTCTTCATCGGATGGCTGCCAGAAGGCATGCGTGTCCACGCCGCGCGGGTCGAGCCATTCGTTCAGACGATGGACAGCCTCGCCTTTGCCAGCACCATCGGCACCCGAGATGATGACGATGACCTGACGGCGCGTATTCTTGAGTGCGAAGTGTGCCTCCAGCAAGGCGGAGCGCAGCTTGGGCAGCTCGCGGTCATAGGTGACTTTGGAAATCTTGCGTCCGAGTTCAGCGGCTTCAAACATAGTGTCTCCTTCGTTTTATCTCAGAGGGCGATGGCGGGTTGATTGAGCTGGCGGATGATGCTTATGGCCTGGCTGGTGACTTCTTTCACGGCGTTCTCACCTTGTACCTTGTGCAGCAAGCCAGCCTTGGCGTAGTGCTCGATCAGCGGCTCGGTCTGGGCGTGAAAGGTCTTCAGCCGGGACCGGACAGTGGTGGCGTTGTCGTCATCGCGCTGGATGAGCGGGCTGCCGCAGAGGTCGCAGACCCCTGCTTTGGCGGGCGGTTTGAACTGAAGGTGATAAGGTGCCTGGCAGTCGCGGCAGATCCAGCGGCCGGAGAGGCGTTGCACAATGGCTTCATCGGAGACGGTGATACAGATGACGCCAGTAAGCTGGCGGCGAAAACGGTGCAGGATGTCCGCGAGGGCCAGCGCCTGCGGCAGGGTACGCGGGAAACCATCCAGCACGAAGCCGGGCGCGGTATCAGGCCGGGCGAGGCGTTCGCGTACCATGGCCTCGGTCACTTCGTCCGGGACGAGTTCGCCGCGGTTCATGTAGCCTTTGGCGAGGCGGCCGAGGTCGGTGTCGTTCTTCAGGTTTTCCCGGAAGAGGTCGCCGGTGGCGATGTGGGGCAGTTTGAATTCACGGCTGAGCGATTCCGCCTGGGTACCTTTGCCGGAACCGGGGCCGCCGAGCAGCACCAGATTTAACTGACCAGCGATGGCGCGAGCGGGGGGCAACAAGGCCGGTTCGTGTGTGCCCAGCAGCAAGGCGACCGGAGCATGGGGAACGAGTTCGCTGGGTTGGGGCCGCTTCAGTGATTCATCGATGGCGAACTGGACTTCATCCACGGTGCCACGGGCATCGATCACGTGCAGGCGGCCGGAGCGGCGGTAGTAGTCCAGCACGGGGGCGCAGGACCGGCGGAAGGCTTGCAGGCGGCTATGGACCAACTCGGGATGATCCTGGGCGATGGGGGCGAGTTCGCCATCGCACAAGTCGCACCGGCCAGCACGGGCGGGTGGACGCAAGTTGGGGTTATAGGGCTGGTGGCATTGCTGGCAGACCAGCCGGCCGGTGAGTCGCTGGATGATGAACTCTTCAGGCAGATCAAGCAGGATGGCGGCATCCAGACGTCGCTTGAGCGAGGCGAAGAGTTCGTCGAGGAAATGGGCCTGGCCTTCGGTGCGCGGGAAGCCGTCAAAGAGCAGGTCACGGCCGGGTTCCGATTTGCGGATCTGTTCCTCGATCATGGCTTCGACGACTTCGTCGGGGACAAGCTCACCGGCGTCCATGTATTTCCGGGCAAGCAGACCGAGGGCGGTCTGGCGGGTGACGTGTTCGCGGAAGAGGTCGCCGGTGGAGAAATGCTGGAGATCAAGCGCCCCGGCGAGCGCGGTGCTCTGGGTGCCTTTACCGGCACCTGTGGGACCTAGGAGGGCGATGTTCATAGCGATGGGTGAGGTTGGATGTTAATTAGAGCATAAGCCTTGGACGAAAACCAGCTTCCCCGATTTTGGTGAAACTGGGACGGGAATTGATATGGGGCAGGGTAAAATCCGTTCAGGAGATAGCATCCCAAGCAGAGGAAATGAGGAAGCCGAACAGCCAGGCGGCGTCCCAGACACCGGGCGTGGAAGACGCGTCAGTGCAGACACCGGTCACCGGGGACGTATCGCCACCGGGGCAGGTGGGGGTGCGGCAGCACTGTCAATCAATGAAAAAGCCCCGCCGGTGATGACTGGCGGGGCTTTTGCTATCGAGGGGATGGAAATCAACCGCCGGTCTGGGTGCGGTAGGCGTCGGGGGTGAGGAGCTTGGCGAGGTCGCCGGGGTTGGCGAGTTTCACCTTGAAGAACCAGCCGTCACCGAAGGCGGATTGGTTCACGAGGGCGGGGTTGTCCGCGATGGCCTGGTTCACCTCGGTGATCTCACCCGAGACGGGGGAGTAGATGTCGCTCGCGGTCTTCACGGATTCCACGACGGCGCAGGCTTCACCGGCAGCGAGTTTGCGGCCGACTTGGGGCAGCTCCACAAAGACGATGTCTGTGAGCTCGGCCTGGGCGTGGTCGGTGATGCCGATGGTGGCGATGTCACCGGCGATGCGGACCCATTCGTGCGAGGGGGCGTATTTCAGATCTGCTGGAACGTTCGACATAAAGTTGAGGGATTGAAAACAGGGAACGCGTGTTGGTCAAACAGCTTTTCGATAAATGGGTTTGCCGACGACTTGGGCGGCGAATTTTTTACCGCGGATGTCGATGTGGATGACAGTGTCTTTCCTGGCCAGTTCCGGCTTCACGTAGGCGAGGCCGATGCCGAGATTCAGACTGGGGCTCAAGGTCCCGCTGACGACCTGGCCGACTTGGGCTTCGCCATTCCACACGGTGTAACCGGGGCGGGGCGGGGCGGATTTGTCCGTCATCTTGAAGGCGACGCAGCGTTTCTGGGGGCCTTTGGTCTTTTGTGTGAGCAGGGCATCGTGGCCGATGAAGGGGCCTTTCTCGAAAGAGACGAAGCTGCCGAGGCCGGCTTCGATGGGGCTGGTCTTTTCATCGAGCTCGTGGCCGTAGAGGGGATAGCAGACTTCGGTGCGCAAGGTGTCGCGCGCGCCGAGGCCGGCGGGCTTGAGACCGTGAGTTTTACCGGCATCCATCAAGGCATCCCAGACTTCGAGGATTTTGGATGATGTAGTGACGATCTCGAAGCCGTCCTCACCGGTGTAGCCGGTGCGGGCCACCCAGCAGAGCCAGCCGGTGCCCTTGAGATTAAAGGTCGCGATCTGGTTCTTCTGCAGCTCGGTGACCTTGTGGACGCGGGTGCCGGCATGGGAGCCGCCGGGGAAAACGTCATTGATGAACTCGACTGCCTTGGGGCCTTGGAGGGCGATGGCACCGTATTTGTCCGAGCGGTTCTCGAAGGAGATCAGGTTACGCTGCGGGAAGGTGGCGAGCTGTTTCTGCATCCAGGCGACATCGGCATCGATGCGGGAGGCATTGATGATGAGCAGGTATTCCTTGTCCGTGAGGCGGTAGAGGTAGAGGTCGTCCACGGTGCCGCCGTCTTCCTGGCACATCTGGGTGTATTGCCCCTGGCCGACGGCGAGTTTATTTGCGTCGTTCGTGAGCAGGTGGTTCAGGAATGCCAGGGCGCCCGCGCCGCTGATGAAAACCTCGCCCATGTGACAGATATCGAAGATGCCGACGGCGTTCCGCACGGTCTGGTGTTCATCGATGATGCTGGTGTATTGCACCGGCATTTCCCAGCCGCCGAATTCGATGAGGCGGCCGCCAAGGGCCTGATGGGTGGCGTAGAGGGGCGTTTGTTTCAGCGAGGCAGACATGTTTTAAAAATATTGATGGGAGGAACGCTACCTGAGAGGGGAGAGGAAAAGCAAGTGGTGTGACCTGTCTCTGAAAGAGCGGACACGGTGAGGGCAGAGGGAGAAAGTTTGGAGCATCCTGGTCGAATCACGAAAGTCACCTGCTGTTTCACAAACCGATGGGGAGGACAAGATTGGTAAGTAAAATCCGGATGGACGGCGATTGACCGGAAGGGAAATCGCTTCTAGCCTTTTAACCTAGTCACACGGAGCGGGGCGATGGGCGTTATCGTTTCGCACGGGTGTTTTCATTTTTCAAAGCATGCAAGCCAATCAACTATCACCGGGGGAGACGGGGCCGATCAAGATCATGGACTCGGTGAGTCTGGCGCACAAGACGCCCCTGCCGATGACCGGACTGGCGGATGATGCGACGGCGCGGCTAAATCTGCTGTATGACCTGCCGTTGCAATTCGCGGCGGAGCGGGATGAGAAGGCGTTGTATGCGCTGATTTTGAATCGCGTGGTGGACTTGATCCCGGGAGCGTTGCGCGGGGCCTTGCTCATCTTTGAACCGGCTTCGGGCAAGCTGGCCTTGCGGGCGAGCATCCCGCTGGATAATCCGCCCATCAGCCGGACGCTCATCAAGCGGGCCATCAGCGAAGGGAACGGTTTCATCTGGAGCGATGATGGAAGCGATCAGGATCTGACCAAGAGCATCCAGCGCATCGGCGTGCGGACGGGCATGTATGTGCCGCTATTGTGGCAGGGAAATCCCATGGGCGTCCTGTGCGTGGATAATCCGGAGCGATCAGCGGCGTTTTGCAAAGAGGATCTGCAATTCCTGGTCTCCGTGGCGCATTACGCGGCCGCGGCGGTGGCGAACCAGCATTTGCAGGCGAGCCTGGCGCAGAAGAACAAGACGATGGAGCATCTGTTGGCGAATTTCTCCCCGAAGCTGCGAAGCACGCTGCTCCAGAAGGCGCAGGAGGGGAAATTGAAGCCGGGCGGGCAGAAATCGCAGGTGACCATTTTGCTCTCCGACCTGCGCGGGTTCACGCGGGTGAGCACGGGCATGCCCTCGGAGATGGTGGTGGAGATGCTCAATGATTATTTCTCGGCGCTGGTCGAGGTGGTTTTCCAATACGACGGGACAGTGGACAAGTTCATGGGGGACGCGATCCTGGCGGTGTTCGGCAGTCCGGAGATCGATCCGGATCACGCGATGAAGGCGGTGCGGGCGGCCATCGGGATGCAGGCGGCGGCGGAGCGGGTTAATTCGCGGCGAAAGGCGGCAGGGCTGCCGTATTGCGAGCTGGGCATCGGCCTGCACACGGGCGAGGTGCTGCATGGATTCATCGGCGCGGAGGAGCGGCTGGAATACACGGTGATCGGCGACACGGTGAACAAGGCGTCGCGCTATTGCGACGGGGCGAAGGGCGGCGAGATCGTGTTCAGTCCGGAACTTTTCGATGTGCTGGGCGGCACGGTGCAGGCGACGCCCTCGATCATCCAGACGAAGCATGAAGGGGAGCAGAAGGCGTGTGTGCTGAAGTGCAAGACGGAGGGGTGAGCGGGGGGGCGTGATGCGTAACTGGGGAGGGTTTTGACAGGATTAACGGGACCGGTTGCACCGGCTGGCCTACAGGATGGGGTGAGGCTGGTTTCTCGGGTTGGGATTGCTTTGCTGATTAGCAGGTTTCTAAGATGATAGATCTTGAGTGGGAAGGTTTATGGTTTGGATTAAAGCATTGATAGCCGCCGGTTTGCTGTATGGCTGGTTATGGCTCTTGCGGAATTGGAAACGCAGAACCAGCAGCCAGCCATTGCGAGTATTGGCGTATGCATTGGTGGTGGCGGGCGCAGGTGTTTACTTCTGGAACGGTTTGCGGGTGGATCATGTGGTGCTATCGCTGATGATTGCCGGGGTGGCGATGGAGTTTGACCTGATTGGAGTTGTTGCCGAATGGCGACGGGCTGGCGAGGCCGTCCATCAGCCAGACGAAGCATGAAGGCTTGCGTGCTCAAGTGCATGACTGAGGCGTGAGATAATAGCGTAGGGCTTGAGGAGAATATGCACATTACGGGTGTGTTCTGTAGCATGCATTTGAAGTTCATTTTGGTGTGCATCAAAATTCGTTGTTTGTTTGCTACTCATCACAAGCGGTTTGACACGTTAGAAGTGTTTGGCACGCATTTTGCGGCAGGTGTTTCTTGAACATTACAAGTCAAACACAACAGAAGGTAAGTTTATGATTACACCTGAGATACGAGTAATTAGTGGCGAGGTTGAACTACAATCTCTTTTGGCTGATGATGCTTTGAAGCTTGGCGATTGGGTCGTTGTTCGCGATTATCCTATCCGAAACGAATTTCTGCACTCTGTTTCCACCCGCTTAGTTGATGACCAGGGAAAGGGCGAATTGTATTTGTTTAATAAAATAAGTGAGTGCGAGATGAGGCGAGCTTTTTATATCCAGCAGGTGCAGTCAAAAGCTTGTCTATGATTTGAATGTCAGGCTTGAAAGTAAATGACCGCTCTTTGAGCGAATTGCGCTTATTCGTTAACAGGTGTTATTGTGAGTTGCCCGTTCACAACTAGTTCGGACCTGGTAAAATACTCGTAAATCTTGTAACCGGCGCCAAATGGTTCGGGTTTCTTCTTGGAAAAATAGCTGTCTCTTGAACCATTTGGACGATCGACGAAGATTACGAATTTGACGTCTTTTGGTATTGTTATTGATTTGAATGTCTCCTGCGGAGGAGGCTGTTGGTCACGCTCGTAAATGTAGTTGTCGTCACCTACTTCATACTTAGCAGGGTCATAACCCATTCTCCGCAAAATCTCATTCTTTTGCTCCAGTGAAAGCTTGCCTGTTTTTTGCTGTGCTGTAACTGCGGGTGTAACTTGGCTAGTGACCATACTTTGCTGGGGTTCTTTCGAGCCAGCTACGTTGTTATACTGTGTGAGCTCATTTTTGGCTCTTTTGGAAGGAGTCGAAGCAATCTTGTAGAAAAAAAGAAACGCAATAAGGCCGATAATGCTAATCATCAGCACACGAGGATATGTTTTTTCTGTATCCCAGGCCGTATTAGCTTGAGCCATGGGGTTGTCAGCATATCGGCCCGGTGCAGTCGGTTTTGTTGAGTTGAAATGATCAATCAACAGTTCATAGGCCAAGTTGATGTTCTTCAGTTTCTCTTGGGCCCGTGCTTTCAGTTTTGCGTCGTTCTCAAACCGGTCTGGGTGCCAGATTTTCACTAACTCTCGGTAGGCTTGTCTTACCATTTCCTCGGTTGCGCCACAGTCGAGTTCGAGAGTCTGAAAGGCTTCGTCCAAACCAGCCTTGCTTTTATGCGGATTGGCCATTTCAGAACACATTAAAAGACCTCCAGAAGCAGTTCTTCAAGAGTAATCCCATGGAGGTGCGACATGAGTGTGTAGATGACCGCACTGGTCCCCGCCGTAACGCCGCCGGTAAATCTGTTCGTGCCGGTAGCGGGGGAAGGTCTGGCGGCCTTTCAGGCCGCGTGTTGATAGCGCGGGTACCCAGGGCAGGCGACCTGCCCTGGGCTGGATTCTTTTGGCCCGTTGGGCCAAGGGAGCGGGGAGTCGATCAGCGGGGGAGGGTTCATGGGGAATTGGTAGGAAACCTCGGCACTTGTGTACATGTGCCGAGGAGGGAGTGGAGTGGTGGAGGGTTGAGCGTGGTGGCGGCGAACGGGAAAAGCGGGGGATTAACGGCAGAGAGAGCAAAGAGAGTTTCAACCGAATGGAGGGGGCTTGTTGGTGGGAGGTTTTTGGCGAAGTGTGCCTGAATTTGCTTATGGGAGTTGCTGCGGGTTGAGGACAACCCGCGGTCCAAGGAATTGGGGCGAATTATTTTTCGGGATTTTTCGGTTTTGAGCGGATTTTCTTGTGTAAGATTCTCATGATGAGTGGGTTGTGATTTCTGCAAATATTTTCAACAAAAGGGGACCATGGACAGCCAATGTCCTACCCCCCTGTTAGAATGGCGGGCATGAAGATTGAGATGGGGAGTGGAAAAGGCGGGGGGAAAGCGGCTGCTCGGGAGGAGTCGGGGGCAGGATTTTACATTTGGGTGGTGCATTTCTTCATGGTTGAAGATGGACGAAGGGAGTATGGTGCGGGCATTCGCCGTGTAACCCGTTTGCTGTGCCAGCGCGTCTGGTCATCTGTCATCATGATTTTGGGTCATCAACGGAAATGGTTGCTGCGCTCTTTGAGCGTGGTGTCGCTGGGCTTGAGCCTGATGGTCCACGCGGCGGAGGTGGATTTTGCCAAGGATGTGTATCCGGTGTTGCAGCGCGCTTGCTTTGAATGTCATGCGGCGGAGTTGCAGAAGGGGAAGTTGCGGGTGGATTCGCGGGAGGCGTTGCTGGCGGGAAAAGTGATCGTGCCGGGGAAGGCTTCGGAGAGTGAGTTGTATCGCCGCATCACGTTGCCGAAGGGGCATGAGGAGGCGATGCCGAATCGCGGGGAGCCGCTGAGCAAGGCTGAGGCGGGGAAGATCCGGGCGTGGATCGATGCGGGGGCGAAGTGGCCGGAGAATTTCACGGGCGGGAAGCACTGGGCGTATGAAGTGCCGAAGCAAGCGGCGCTGCCGGCGGTGAAGCAGAAGGCGTGGCCGAAGAATGCGGTGGATCATTTCGTGCTCGCGCAGTTGGAGCAGGAGGGCTTGAAGCCATCGCCAGAAGCGGACAAGGCGGCGCTCATCCGGCGCGTGACGCTAGACCTGACGGGACTGCCGCCGAAGCCGGAGGAAGTGCAGGCGTTCCTCGCGGACAAGAGCGCGAGTGCTTATGAGAAGCTGGTGGATCGCTTGCTGGCGTCGCCGCAATACGGGGTGCGTTGGGCGAGGCCGTGGTTGGACCTGGCGCGGTATGCGGATTCGCACGGGTTTCAACGGGATGATCTGCGCGACCTGTGGCCGTATCGGGACTGGGTGATCAACGCGTTGAATGCGGACATGCCGTTCACGCAATTTACGATTGAACAGCTCGCGGGCGATTTGTTGCCGAATGCGACGGATGCGCAGAGGGTGGCGACGGGGTTCAACCGGTCCGCACCGACGAATGTGGAGGCGGGCAGTGATCCCGAGGAGACGCGGGTAAACCAGGTGCTGGATCGCGTGAACACGCTGGGCGCGGTGTGGCTGGGGACGACGCTGGAGTGCGCGCAGTGCCATAATCACAAGTATGATCCGATCACGATGAAGGATTACTACGGGCTGTTCGCGTTCTTCAACAACACGGCGCTGGAGGCGGACCGGACGAATCCGAAGGTGCCAGGCTCCATCCAGTTCAAGGGACCGTATCTCACGGTGGAAGATGCGGAGACGAAGGCGGCGCGCGAGAAGCTCACGGCGGAGATGAGTGGCATAGACGAGAAGATCGCCGAGCGGGAGAAGGCGCTGAGCGGCAGGGTGGCGGAGATGGAAAAAGCGCTGGCGGCGAAGGCGGGGAAAGTGCTGCAAGAGCATGTGCTGGAGATCGCGCAATTTGAGACGAAGGAGGGTTCCGCAGGGCAAGTGCAGCCGGACAAGTCGGTGCTCATCAATGACGAAGCGCCGGACAAGGACACTTATATCGTGACGGTGAATACGACGTTGAAGGACATCACGGGCTTCAAGCTGGAAGCGCTGACGGATCCGTCATTGCCGGGCAATGGGCCGGGTCGCGGGGATGATATGCGGCCGAATTTTGTGCTGAACACGTTCGCAGTCAGTGCGGCGAAGCTGAACAGCGCCGAGAACAAGCCGGTGAAGCTGGCGAAGGCGAAGGCAGATTTTGCACAGAAGGGGTTTGATCCGGCCGGAGCGATCGATGAGGACGCGAAGTCGGCGTGGGCGATCAACCCGCAGTTCGGCAAGCCGCATTGGGCGACGTTTGAGACGGAGAATCCGGTGGGATACGAAGGCGGAACGAAACTGACGTTCACATTGGTGCAGGAGTTCGGTGGCGGACGGTTGATCGGGCGGTTGCGGTTGTCTGCTTTGACGGGAAATCCGGAGGCGGAGGCGATGCCGGCTGATGTTGTCGCGGCGCTGAAGGTGGCAGAGGCGAAGCGCACGGCGAAGCAGAAGAAGGCGATCACGGAGTTTTGCCTGGCGCAGGATGAGGAGCTGCGGAAGTTGCGGCTGAAGAAACTGGACCTGGATCGCAAACTGAAAGCGGCGAAGGGGCA
The DNA here is from genome assembly GCA_023431185.1 of Verrucomicrobiota bacterium. Taxonomy (GTDB): domain Bacteria; phylum Verrucomicrobiota; class Verrucomicrobiia; order Limisphaerales; family JAEYXS01; genus JAEYXS01. Next base: position 13,886 of record JAEYXS010000058.1, on the reverse strand, counting down.
ATCCACCTTGGTGATGCAGGAGGTGGAGCAGCCGCGGATGAGCACGATCTTTGGGCGCGGGGATTTCCGCAGTCCGGGGGAGAAGATCGCGCCGGGTGTGCCGGAGGTTCTTCATCAAGTTAAGTTAACTTCAAAGGCTACAAACAAAGCGGACGCGGTGCGGCCGGCTGAGGACAGCCAGCCCTACCTTACGCGTCTTGATCTGGCGAAGTGGCTGGTGGACCGGGATAATCCGCTGGTGGCGCGGGTGACGGTGAATCGGTGGTGGATGGAATTGTTCGGGCACGGACTGGTGGCGACGCCGGAGGATTTCGGCATCAAGGGTGAAGTGCCGACGCATCCGGAGTTGCTCGACTGGCTGGCGGTGGAGTTCATGGACAAAGGGTGGTCGATGAAGCAGACGCTCAAAACGATGGTGATGTCGGCGACTTATCGGCAGGCTTCCAAAGTAAGCACGGAGTTGCTGGCGCTGGATGACCAGAACAAGCTCTATGCGCGCGGGCCGCGTTTCCGCATGGATGCGGAGATGATCCGGGACAACGCGCTGGCGATGGCGGGCTTGATCAGCCTGGAACAAGGAGGGCCGCCGATCAAACCGTATCAGCCGGATGGGCTGTGGCTGAAGGTGGGCGGGCAGAAGTATGATTATGTGGTGAGTCCGGGCGAGGAGAAGTATCGGCGCGGTGTGTATGTGGTGTGGAAGCGCGGCGCGCCGTATCCGAGCTTCACGACGTTCGATGCGAGCGGTCGCATGGCATGCACGGTGAAGCGGTCACGCTCGAACACGCCGCTCCAGGCGCTGACGCTGCTGAATGATCCGGTGTATGTGGAGGCGGCGTTCGGGCTGGCGCAGCGGGTGATAAGGGAAGTGCCCCAGGGGGATGTGGTGACGAGAGTGGAGCGGGCATTTGCCATTTGTCTTGCCCGGCAACCGAAGGCGGAGGAAGCGAAGGTGTTGGCAGAATTGTACGCGAAGCAACTGGCGGCGTATCGGGCGGATGTGAGGGCGGCGAAGGAGTTGCTGGGGAATTTTGAGGCACCGAAAGGTGTGGAAGCGGCGGAGTTCGCCGCATGGTATGGAGTGGCGACGGCGATGTTGAATCTCGACGAAACGATCACGAAGAATTGAGAGGCCATGAATAAATATAGCGACATCAGTCACGTGATTCCCCGGCGGGAGTTCTTTCGCCGGACCAGCCTTGGGTTTGGGGCCATGGCGCTTTCGTCGTTGCTGCGAGGGGAGGCGATTGGTTCATCGGTCCAGATGCCGCAGCCGCATTTTGCGCCTAAGGCGAAGCATGTGATCTATCTGCACATGATCGGCGCGCCGTCACAGTTGGACCTGTTCGACTACAAGCCAACGTTGCAGAAGCTGGATGGAGAGGCTTGCCCGGAGTCGTTGACGAAGGGGAAGCGGTTCGCGTTCATCGGGGACAATCTCAAATTGTCGGGTACGAAGTTCAAATTTTCACAGCATGGGAAGAGCGGGCAGAGCATCTCGGAGCTGCTGCCGTTTCTGGGGAAGGTGGCGGATGACATCGCGGTGGTGCGGTCGTTGCACACGGATGAGATCAATCACGCGCCGGCGCAGATGTTTTTGCATACGGGGTTCGGGCGCGGTGGGCGGCCGAGTTTTGGTTCGTGGGTGTCTTATGGATTGGGCTCGGAAAACCGGGATCTGCCTTCGTACGTGGTGATGTTGTCAGGGCCGCCGGGAGGGGCGGGGACGAGCTTGTGGTCGAGCGGGTTTTTGCCGAGCGTGTATCAGGGGATCCAGTTCCGCTCGAGCGGGGATGCGGTGTTGTTCCTCTCGAATCCGAAAGGACACAACCAGGAGCAGCGTCGGCAGGTGCTGGATGCGGTGAACCAGCTGAACCAGGCGCAACTGGCGGATGTGGGCGATCCGGAGATCGCGACGCGCATCAGCCAGTATGAGATGGCGTATCGCATGCAGACTTCGGTGCCGGAGTTGATGGACATCTCGAAGGAATCGCCGGACACCTTAAAGCTGTATGGGGCGAAGCCGGGTGCGGCGTCCTTTGCGAACAACTGTCTGCTGGCGCGGCGATTGGTGGAACGCGGGGTGCGCTTGATCGAGTTGTATGATTCGGATTGGGATCATCATTCCAACTTGGAGAATCGTTTGCGCGCGAAGTGCAAGGACGTGGATCAGGGGATGGCGGCGCTGATCACGGACTTGAAACAGCGCGGATTGCTGGATGACACGCTGGTGATCTGGGGTGCGGAGTTCGGGCGCACGCCGGTGGCGCAGGGCATCAATGGCGACGGGGCGAAGACGTCACCGGGACGGGATCATCACAAGGATGCGTACACGATGTGGCTGGCTGGCGGGGGCATCAAGGGTGGCGTCAGCTACGGGGAGACGGATGAGTATGGGTTCAACGTGGCGAAGAATCCGGTGCATGTGCATGACTTGAACGCGACGGTGCTGCATCTGCTGGGGATGGATCATGAGCGGCTGACTTTCAAGTATCAGGGGCGGGAGTTTCGGCTGACGGATGTGCATGGGCAGGTGGTGAAGGGGCTTTTGGTATAGAACGGATATACCCGGGCCGGGCGCAAGGGGGATTCGGCGGCGTTGACTTGAAGTGGTGGGGCTTTCTATGGTCGGAGGCAACAAATCGATAACGCATGCTGTTTCGCGCTTCATCTGCCAGTCCCTTGCCCAAACAGCGAGTTGTTGTCACGGGCATGGGCATGGTGACGGCGTTGGGGACGGGTGCAGAAGCGAATGCGGCGGGGTTTCGGGAGGGAAAGACGGCTTTTTCACCGGTCACCTTCTTCGATGTCTCCAAGCAACGGGTGAGGACGGCGGCTCAGGCTGAAGTTCCGGGGAAGAGTCCGAGCAAACGAGTTTCAGATAAACAATGGCGACGGATGGATCGGGCTTCACGATTGCTTTTAGTGGCGGCGGAGGAGGCATGGGAGCAGGGAGGATGGAGTGGTGGCGTGCGACTGCCGGTGATATTGGGGACGACCAGTGGAGGGATGAATTTTGGCGAGACGTTTTACCGGCAGGCGATTGGCACGCCCGAGAAGTCTTACGGGCAGGCGACGAGGGTGGTGCAGTATCAGGCGCAGCGGCAGGTGCTAGACATCACTGAAGCGTTGGGTTTTTCCGGGCCGGTGACGTTGATCGCGAATGCGTGTGCCTCGGGCGGCAATGCCATCGGGCAGGCGTTTGAGATGATCCGCTATGGTGATGCGGAGCGCGTGCTGACGGGTGGGTATGATGGGTTGTGCCAACTTGTGTTCGCGGGGTTCGATTCGTTGCAGGCGCTTTCTATCACGTCATGCCGACCGTTTGATGCGCAACGGGATGGATTGGCGTTGGGTGAGGGGGCAGCGGTGTTGACGATGGAATCATTGGCGTCAGCAGAGAAACGTGGGGCGAAGATTTTGGGTGAAGTAGTGGGCTATGGCGCGGCGACGGATGCGCATCATCTCACGCAGCCGCATCCGCAAGGGGATGCGGCTTTGAAGTCCATGCAAGAGGCCACGCGCGTGGCGGGGATCGCGCCGGAGCAGGTGGGCTACATCAATGCGCACGGCACGGGCACGCCGATGAATGATGGCGCGGAGGCGCATGCGATCTCGCGCTGGGCGGGTGAGCACGCGGGCAAGATGCGGGTGAGTTCCACGAAGGCGAGCATCGGGCATCTGCTGGGGGCGGCCGGGTCGGTGGAGGCGGTGATCTGCTTGCAGGCTTTGCAAGGGCAGTGGTTGCCGCCGATGCGCGGGACGCAGACGGCTGATCCGGCGTGTAAATTTGAATTGGTGCGTGAACCGGCGCAGGCGAGTTATGAATATGCGTTGAGCAATTCATTTGGGTTCGGCGGGGCGAATGCGACGCTTATCTTCCGGAGGTGGTCATGAGCATCATCGCAGCAGGATGGGGCGCGGTATCGCCTGCGGGATGGACGACGGCGGAGCTGGTGTCCGCGGTGCAAGCGGGTGAGCCATTGCCGGTGGAAGAATTTGTCAGGGAAGGCACGACTAGAAAGCTGCACGCACGCAAGGTGCCAAAGCCAGCGACCCGTCCGTCCTATCTCGCGCATGCGCGATTGCGTAGGACAAGTCCGATCAGTTCGTTCGCGGTGTCGGCGTCGCTGGAGGCGTTGGGTGCCGATCGCGCTTTGGTGGAGCAGGGGCAGTTGCGCTTGGGTTTGGTGTATTGCGTGATGTCCGGCTGCGTGAATTACTCGCGGCGGTTTTACGATGAGGTGTTGCGCGATCCGGCGACGGCGAGTCCGCTGGTGTTTCCGGAGACGGTGTTCAATGCACCGTCGAGTCACCTGGCGGCGTTGCTGGGCGCGACGGGGATCAATTACACCCTCGTGGGCGATCCGGGGATGTTTTTGCAGGGGCTAGCACAAGGCGCGCAGTGGATTGAGCGCGGGCTGGTGGATGCGTGCGTGGTGGTGAGCGCGGAAGAGAGCGACTGGTTGACGGTGGAGGCGAGCGCGTTGTTCGAGCCGCACCTCGTAGTGAGTGAAGGCGCGGGAGCGATTTATCTGAAGAAGGCGGAGAGTGGAGTGACGCTCGAAGCGGTGACGGATGCGTTTTCATTCAATCACCGGGAAGGCAAGATTTTGGCGGCGGCGCGGATGCAGACGGAGTTGACACAGGCGGGCAGTGCGGACTTGCTGTGTGACGGTCGCACGGGCGTAGCGCGGGAAGATCAGGCGGAGACGGAGGCTTGGGCGAGTGCGCTGATGCCGCGGGCTTCGGTGAAGAAGGTTTTGGGTGAATCGTTTGCGGCGGCGAGTGCGTGGCAATGTGTTCTGGCGTGTGAACGGGTGGCGAGCGGGACGGTGAAGTCGGCGCATGTGAGTGTGGTGGGCTGCAATCAACAGGCGATCGGGGCACGATGGGTGAAGGTATGAATCAACGAATCATTTTGATCACGGGTGCGAACGGCGGCATGGGTCGCGCTATCGCGCGGGAGTTTCTCGCGAAGGACGCGAACGCGTTTGTGTATCTCGGGGTGAATCGTCAGCGCGAGCAAGCAGAGGAGGTGGTGGAGGAGTTTACGGGTCGCGCAGAAGTGGTCGCGCTGGATGTGACATCTTCGGCGGCTTGGAAGGAAGCGGTGCAGATCATCACGGCGAAGCAAGGGCGCTTGGATGTGCTGGTGAACAATGCTGGCCTACATGAGGATGCGTTGTTGGCGACGATGACGGATGAGGCGTGGCAAAAAGTTTTATCGACGAATCTGGATGCGGCGTTTCTCGGATGCCGTGCGGTGATTCCGACGATGATGGGGCAGCGGGGTGGGCGGATTGTGAATGTGTCGTCGTTGAGTGCGCTGTTGGCACCGGCAGGGCAGGCGAATTATGCGGCGGCGAAGGCGGGAGTGGTGGCGATGAGCCAGTCGCTGGCGAAAGAGGTGGCACGCGCGGGCATCACAGTGAACAGTGTGTGTCCGGGATATGTGGAGACGGAGGCGCTGTCTGGTATGGATGCGGAGGCGAAGAAAGCAGCGGCAGCGCGTATCCCGATGCGACGGCTCGGCAAGCCGGAAGAGGTGGCGGCGGTGGTGAGGTTTTTGGCATCGCCGGAGGCGAGTTATGTGACGGGAGCGGTGGTGAAGGTGGATGGAGGGATTCTCTGAGAGAAGAAACATCGAACATCGAACTCCGAACGACCAACATCGAGAGTGGGGAAGCAATCGAGAACGAGGACGATTACGAATGACAATTCGGAAGTTGATTTTGGTGCGAATGTTGCTTCTTTTGACGGCGGGTAATTGTGGGATTTATTGAATGCAAACAAACGCTGAAATCAAACAACGCATCAAACAGTTGATGGTGGAGAACCTGATGCTTCAGGTGACGGCAGAAGAGATCGGGGACGATCAGCCGCTTTTTGGACCGGACAGCCTTGGGTTGGATTCCGTGGATGCGCTGCAACTGGTGGTGGCGTTGGACAAGAATTTCGGGCTCAAGATTCCTGACCAGGCGGCGGCGAAACAGATCCTTACCAGTGTGAGTGCGATGGCGGATGCAGTCGAAAAACATCTGGCGGCGAAGGGCTGATTCGGTTTAAGTCTTCGGCCAGCCCATGAATGCCAACATCGAATCCACGACGACGCGCCGCGATTTCATCAAAACCACAGCCATGGCGGCCACGGCGGCCGCATTGACGGTTCCTTCCTTGGCTTCGGCACAAGCTGCCAAGCCCACCAAGGTAAAGCTGGGCTTCGATAACTTCTCCATCCGCAGCTCGAATTGGAAGGCGGGCAAGGTCCTCGAATACGCCGCCGAGCAGAAGGTGGATGTGGTGCTGTTTTCGGACCTCGACGTTTACGAGAACCACACGGAGGCGTATCTCAAAGATCTCAAGAAGAAGGCGGATGATCTGGGCATCGAGATCCAAGGCGGCACGGGAAGCATCTGCCCGACATCCAATTCCTACGGCCAGGTGAAGAAGTGGGGCACGGCGGAGGAGCATCTGAAGCTGACGATCAAGATCGCGAAGACGCTGGGCTCGAAGGTGGCGCGTTGTTACTTGGGCAATGCGCGGGACCGGGCTTCGGAAGGTGGCATCGAGGCGCGCATCAAGGACACGGTGGCGACGTGTAAGGCGGTGAAGAGTTACGCACAGGATAATGGCATCAAGATCGCCATCGAGAATCACGCGGGCGATATGCAGGCGTGGGAATTGCAGATGTTGATCGAGGAGGCGGGCAAGGATTACGTGGGTGCAACGATTGATCCGGGCAATGCGACGTGGACGTTGGAAGATCCGCATGTGAACCTGGAAATCCTCGCTCCTTACGCGGCGTGCGCTGGCATCCGGGATTCCATCGTGTGGGAGACGCCGAATGGCGCTGCAGCCAAATGGGCGGCGGTGGGCGAGGGCGTGGTGGATATGAAGGCTTATCTGAAGCGTTGGGTGGAGGTTTGCCCGGGTGTGCCGGTGACGCTGGAGATCATCTCCGAGTACGCGAAGCAGCATGATTATCTGAAGCCGGAATTTTGGAAGGTGTTCCCGAAGGTGCGTCCGTATGAGTTCGCACGGTTCACGGCACTGGCGCGCAAGGGCAAGCCGGCGGAGTCGTTCAAGGGTTCGGGCCAACAACAGGCCGATTACCAGAAGGCGGAGCTGGAACGGAGCATCAAGTATTGCAAGACGGAGCTGGGGCTGGGGCTGAAGGGGTAATTACGATTTTGGATTTACGATTTACGAATGGGGAGTGCTTGCGTGAGCGCCTCTGCGAAGAGTCCCCTTAGATTTCGGCTATGAGTCAGCGGGTTTATACGCATTCATTGCGGGTCACTTACTCGGAGTGCACGGTGAGGGATCACGTGTATTACGGGCGGTATCTGGATTTTTTGGAGGCGGCGCGCGGGGAGTTCTTTCGTTCGCTGGGCACCACCTTTGGGCAATGGGACAGCCAGGGTGTCATCTTTCCGGTGGTTGAGGTGCAATTGCGGTATCGTGGGGCCGCGCGGTATGATGACGTGTTGAAGATCGAGTTGTGGCTGGCGGATCTGCGGGCGGTGAAGATGGTGTTCGCGTATCGGGTGCTGAACGCGGAGGGCAAGCTGCTGGTGGAAGGGACGACGACGCATGCTTGCACGAACACGGAGGATAAGCCGATGCGGATACCGGAGGAACTGGCGGGGAAATTGGGAACGTTTGTGGTGAATGGGGAAAAGATGTAATCGCGGAGAAACATCGAACATCGAACGCCCAACTCCGAACATCGAGAGAGGGATGGTTAGAGCCTCGTTACCTCGGCTGCTACGGATTAAAAACCGAGGACGACGACGAGAACGAGGACGATTACGAAAGGGAAGGGTTAGCGGCGGAGGTGTCTGCCGGAGGCAGGAACTGCTCCGAAGGCTTTCGGAGCAGCACATTGAGGTGTGTTTATGGCAAACAAAACTGAATGGCCGAAATTGCCGAAGTTGCCCAAGGATGTTTTAGCGCGGCTGGCGAAGTGTCTGGCGCTGGTGCCGGACAGGAAGTTGAAGCCGGAGGAGGCGCCGTGCGTGATGGGTGGAAAGCCGCCTTTGCCGGAGGGAGTGGCTTGGCCTGAGCGGGATGGGGAGCTGCTTACCTATGTGGGGAGAATTAATACCACAGTGGCGCATCGGATTTTTGAGGAAGTACCGGACGCCGGGTGGTTACTGTTCTTTCATGATCCGGAGGATGAGCGGTTGCAAACCATCATAGTGACTGAGGAATTGGGTGAACCAAAGGGACCGCCCAAGGGCAGCAAGTATCTGGTGGTGGATATGCGGCTCGGGCCGGATGATGGGAGAGTGTCGTCAGCGGCGGCATGTCGTTTCGTGCCTGCATGGTCTTACACCTTTGATCCTGATGCCGAACTGGACGAAGATGTGGTTGATGCGCTGGATGCATTGAAGCCGGAGAAAGCCATCGGGCAATTGCTAGGGCACGCGTTTTTTGAAGAACAGTATTCGCGTGAGCATGCGGTGGAAGTGGCAGTGGGCAAGAGCACGAGATTTTCCTACGAGACGTATTCGGAGGCGAAACTGGCGGCGATGCGTAAGCGGGCGCAGAAGATTCCGCCAGCACCCCCAACACCGCAAGCATACACGTTTGCCTGTCCCAAGCTGGGCAGGCGTCTGAAAGCAGTGGTTGAGGAGCTGAAGGTTTTGGAGCCGGAATGGAAACAGCGCGCGAAACAAAAGGGGAAAGTCTGGCCGAGCAGGCTTAGCACTGCTTGCAAGACGCTGGTGGAGAAGCATTCGGCCACGATCAACCTGATGGTGCAGGGAAAGGAACTGGAACTGAAGCCCATCATAGCGGCTTTCAAAACTTGGGAGAGCGTTTTCTTTGAATTGGAATATTCCGAGGGCGATAAACGGATGGGGCATCTTTACGAATGGTCCAAGGAATTGAGGGCAAAGCAGGCGCAGGTGGGAGATCTTAAACGGAAGCAGACGAAGGAGACCAAAGCGGAGGAAGAGGAAGATGAGATGCTGAAAAATATTCGGAGTAGGTTGTACGCGCCCATTTTAGACCGTCTGATTGAAGCCAGCATGACTGGTAAAAATTTCCTTGAGACGGCGCAATGGGCGATGAAGGAGTTGGAGAAGATAGGGGATAGTGTCGAGGTTTCCGAGGTCACACAGGTCCTGGATATGGTGGTGAAAGTCTTGGGTGGTCACGAAGCGAAAAAGCAGGGCAGGGCGGAGCATGTTTCGCTGGAAGAAGTGGACGCGATCGAGGCGCATCAAAAGTGGAAGAAGAAAATGGGCAAGGATGGGATCGCCAAGGCTGCCAAGGATTGGCGGATGTTGCTTTCGTTCGAGTCGCGGTTGGATTATTGCTGGAGTGACTCGGGATCGGTCCGTTACTTCATCGAGGAGACGAAGTTGGCGAAGGGAGAGTTTGACCGGGTGGTGAGTGATATTGAATCGGGATAGGGGGATGACGAAGGAATTGAGGAGAGAAATCGAGGACGACGACGAGAACGAGGCCGATTACGACGGGGGAGTGTGACAGGATGGCGCACATCAAGTGTGACACGCTTTGGGGGAGTGGGACATTTTGTCTCACTTTTTTGGCTGGTTAATCGGATTTTTAGGGGGTTTATTTATCTATCTTGTTGGTTTTAAGGTGGTTACGCGATTTTATTTTTGGTTGGCACCGCGTCTGCTTCTAATTCATTGAATTTCTTAAGGTAAAAGAATTATGGCAAAAGTATTAGGTATCGACTTGGGCACGACGAACTCCTGTATGGCAGTGATGGAGGGCGGCGAGCCGTCAGTCATGGAGAATTCTGAGGGTAAGCGCACAACGCCGTCGGTGGTGGCGTTTGCGAAGAATGGGGAGCGGTTGGTGGGTGACGCGGCGAAGCGTCAGGCCGTCACGAATCCGCGCAATACGATTTATTCCGTCAAACGCTTCATGGGCCGCAAGTTCAACGAGGTTCAGGAAGAGTTGAAGCGCGTGCCTTACAAGGTGGTGGCCGGTCCGAATGGTGACGCCTGTGTGGAAGTGGAAGTCGATGGCAAGCCGAAGCAGTTCAGCCCGCCGGAAATCTCCGCGATGATCCTCGCGAAGCTGAAGTCCGACGCCGAGACGCGTCTGGGCGAGACGATCACGCAAGCGGTCATCACGGTGCCTGCTTACTTCAACGACTCGCAACGTCAGGCGACGAAAGACGCTGGCCGCATCGCGGGTCTGGAAGTGTTGCGCATCATCAACGAGCCGACGGCGGCTTCGCTGGCTTACGGTCTGGACAAGAAGAAGGACGAGAAGATCGCGGTGTATGACCTGGGTGGCGGTACGTTCGACATCTCCGTGCTGGAGATCGGTGACGGTGTGTTCGAGGTGAAGGCCACGAACGGCGACACGCACCTGGGCGGTGATGACTGGGACAACCAGATCATCGACTGGATCTTGGACGAATTTAAGCGCGACAGCGGCGTGGACCTGCGCAAGCAGCCGGACGCCCTGCAACGCATCAAGGAAGAGGCGGAGAAGGCGAAGATCGCGCTGTCCAGCACGCAGCAGTATGACATCAGCCTGCCGTTCATCACGGCGGATGCGAGTGGCCCGAAACACATCAGCCTGAAGCTGACGCGTGCGAAGCTGGAACAGATCTGCGACAGCCTCTTCGAGCGCACGATCACGCCGACGAAGAATTGCTTGAAGGACGCGGGCATCACGGCGGACAAGATCGATGAGCTGGTGCTCGTCGGTGGTATGACGCGCATGCCGCGAGTCGTCGAGACAGCGCGCACGCTGGTTTCCAAGGCGCCGCATCAGGGGGTGAACCCGGATGAAGTGGTGGCCGTGGGTGCGGCGATCCAAGGCGGTGTGTTGAAGGGCGAAGTGAAGGACGTGCTCCTGCTGGACGTCACGCCGCTGTCTTTCGGCATCGAGACGTTGGGCGGCGTGTTCACGCGCCTGATCGAGCGCAATACGACGATCCCGACGCGTAAATCGGAAATCTTTTCAACGGCCTCGGACAACCAACCAAGTGTGGAGATCCACGTGTTGCAGGGTGAGCGCCAGTTCGCCCGCGACAACAAGACGATCGGCAAGTTCCATTTGAGCGAGATCCCGCCGGCCCCGCGCGGTGTGCCGCAGGTCGAGGTGACCTTCGACATCGATGCGAACGGCATCCTGCATGTGAGCGCGAAGGACTTGGGCACAGGCAAGGAACAAAAGATCACGATCACGGCCAGCAGCGGTCTCTCGAAGGACGAGATCGAGAAGATGCGCCGGGATGCGGAAGCCCACGCGGATGAGGACAAGAAGCGCCGCGAGGAAGTCGAGACGCGCAACGAGGCCGACAACACGGTCTATCGCACGGAGAAGACGCTCCGTGAGATGGGTGACAAGGTGCCCGCGGCCGAGAAGGCGAAGATTGAGGCGGAAGTGGCCAAGGTGAAGGACGCGCTCAAGGGCACGGACTCGGCGGCCATCAAGGCGGCGAGCGACAAGCTGATGGAGGCCGTGGCGGAGCTTTATAAGAACGCCGGCCCGCAAGCGCAGCAAGCCGGAGGCGGCAACACATCCACCGGCACGGGTGAAGCCAGCGCCGGTGCTGACGCGGGCGGCCAGCAGGACAAGAAGGACCAGGGTCCGATCATCGACGCCGAAGTGGTGGATGAGAAGAAGGACAAATAAATTTTCCTCGCGGCTCGTGCCGCAGGATTTGATTCAGTAGCAATCCAAACAAATAAACACACAAAGAACGAAACGAACGTATGGCAATCAACGTCAAACCGCTCGGTGACCGTGTTCTGATCGAACAGGTTGAAGAGAAGGAAACCAAAAAGGGCGGCATCATCATTCCTGATACCGCCAAGGAAAAGCCGTCCGAAGGCATCATCGTGGCCTTGGGCACCGGCAAGACTGACGAAAACGGCAAGAAGGTCGCTTTCGAGGTCAAGAAGGGCGATCGCGTGCTGATCAGCAAGTATGGTGGCACGGAGATCAAGCTCGACGGTAAAGAGTACAAACTGATGAACGTGGACGACATCCTCGCAGTCATCGAATAATTTTAACCCACAATTCTTAACACACTTATCTAAATATTATGGCAGCCAAACAAATTTTGTTTGATGAAGCAGCGCGTCACGCCCTCCTCCGGGGCGTCTCGAAGCTCGCCCGCGCAGTCAGCGCCACGCTCGGACCGAAAGGCCGCAATGTGGTTCTCGACAAGAAATACGGTTCCCCGACGGTCACCAAAGACGGTGTGACGGTCGCCAAGGAGATCGAACTGGAAGACCCATACGAAAACATGGGCGCCCAGATGGTGCGCGAAGTGGCCAGCAAGACCAGCGACGCCGCTGGTGACGGCACGACGACGGCAACCGTGCTGGCCGAAGCGATCTATCGCGAAGGTCTGAAGAACGTGACCGCCGGCGCAAGCCCGATCTCCCTGCAACGCGGCATCCAGAAGGCCGTTGACGCGGCGGTGGAACAGCTCGCCAAGATCTCCAAGAAGGTCAAGGACAAGGAAGAGATCAAGCAGGTCGCAACGGTTTCCGCCAACTGGGACACCACGATCGGCGAGATCATCGCTGACGCGATGGACAAGGTGGGCAAAGACGGCACGATCACGGTCGAAGAGGCGAAGTCCATCGAGACGACCCTCGACGTGGTCGAAGGCATGCAGTTCGACAAGGGCTATCTCTCCCCGTACTTCGTGACGAATGCGGACTCCATGGAGTGCAAGCTCGATGACGCCTACATCCTGATCTACGAGAAGAAGATCAGCAGCCTGAAGGACCTCCTCCCGATCCTCGAGAAGACGGCCAAGACGGGCAAGCCGCTCCTGATCATCAGCGAAGAAGTCGAAGGCGAAGCCCTCGCGACGCTCGTGGTGAACAAGCTGCGCGGCACGTTGAACATCTGCGCGGTGAAGGCTCCGGGCTTCGGTGACCGCCGCAAGTCCATGCTGGAAGACATCGCCATCCTGACGGGCGGTAAGTGCATCACGGAAGACCTCGGCATCAAGCTCGAAAACCTCGAACTGGCCGACCTGGGCCGTGCGAAGTCTGTCGTCGTGGACAAGGAAAATACCACGATCGTGGAAGGTTCGGGCAAGAGCTCTGAGATCCAGGGCCGCGTGAACCAGATCCGCCGCCAGATCGAAGAGACGACGTCCGACTACGACCGTGAGAAGCTGCAGGAACGCCTGGCGAAGCTCGCCGGTGGTGTGGCCGTCATCAACGTCGGCGCCGCGACCGAGAGCGAGATGAAGGAAAAGAAGGCCCGGGTGGAAGACGCGTTGCACGCGACCCGCGCGGCCGTGGAAGAAGGCATCGTTCCGGGCGGTGGCGTGGCTCTGCTGCGTTGCCTGGCCGCGATCGAAGCCGTGAAGCCGGGTGGCGACGAGCAGATCGGTGTCGATATCGTGAAGCGCGCCGTCGAGGCTCCGCTCCGCGCGTTGGCGTTGAATGCCGGTGTCGAAGGCTCGATCATCGTGCAGGAAGTCAAGAAGCGCAAAGGCTCGGAAGGTTACAACGTCGCCACGGGCGAGTATGTTGACCTGCTGAAGGCCGGTGTGGTGGATCCGAAGAAGGTGACCCGCACGGCCCTGCAGAACGCTTCCTCCATCGCTGGTCTGTTGCTGACCACGGAATGCCTCATCACCGAGATTCCGGAAGAGAAGAAGCCCGCGGCTGCTGCCGGTGGTGACCACCACGGCATGGGCGGCGGAATGGACTACTAATTCAGCCGGTTTGCGGGGAACCGCAAACGGACATGGACGGGGCGGACGAGAGTCCGCTCCGTTTTTTTGTTTAACCACAGATGGACACAGATCAACACAGATGGGGAACGGAATGACTAATGGCAAAGGGCATGCATCGAAGATCCAACTCGAACGCCGAATATCGAGAGAAAGAGTCAGGGGGGGGGGGCGG
>JAEYXS010000107.1 GCA_023431185.1 Verrucomicrobiota bacterium | reverse complement strand
GGCGCTTGGCCTTAACGGGCGTTTGTGGTGTAGTTGGCTTGGCATGGGTGTTGGTGTTTTTGGGTTTCATACATCCAGCGGTGTAGCGCTGTTTCGCTCACCTGCCAATACCCATGCCATCTGGTATGAAAAAGCCGACGAAGGCGGGGATGATCACATTTTGGAAAAAGGAACTGCAGCCCTTGCTCATCATGGCATTGGTGCTGTTCGCGTTCCGTTCGGCAGTGGCGGACTGGTATGATGTGCCGACCGGCTCCATGAAGCCGACCATCCTCGAAGGCGATCGTGTCTTCGTCCACAAGACGGCGTATGACCTGAAGGTGCCGTTTACCAAGTGGCATCTCATGGAGTGGGGGAATCCACAGCGGGGAGATATCGTGGTCTGCTACTCACCGGCGGATGGTATGCGTCTGGTCAAACGGGTGGTCGCCGTGCCGGGAGACCGCATCGAACTGCGCCATGACGAGTTGCTGGTGAACGGTCAGGTGGCGGAGTATGGGCCTTTAAAAGAAGAGCTCATCAAGGACATGCCCAAGCAAGAGCTGCCGAACTACCGGTTCGCCGAGGAAACCGTCGCCGGGCGCACGCATCCGGTGATGTTCACGCCGTCTCTGCCGTCCGTCCGTTCCTTTCCTGAGCAAACGGTGCCAGCCGGGCAATACTTTATTATGGGTGACAACCGCGATAACAGCCTGGACTCGCGCTTCTTCGGGTTCGTGGCGCGCGATGAGATCATGGGCGAGGCGGTCGGGGTGGCGATGTCGTTCGAGAAGGGAAAGTGGTTCAAAGGCCGGTGGAGCCGGTTTTTCTCGGAGCTGCCGTGAGCTGGAATGGAGCGCGGCTTTTAAGCCGCCTAAATGCACAAAAGCCGAATGGCTTAAGAATTCAATCGTTCAATGCACTGCTGCAGAACCCGTGAGCCGATATGGCTAATCGTGATCAGATTTTGCTGATGGTCGTTTAGGCGGCTTAAAAGCCGCGCTCCATACGGAACCGTGCGCAGCCTGTCGCTGGCTTACTCGTCATCCCCACCGTTATTGGAGTAGGTCTTTTTCTCCCAAGGCTTCTTCTCACGCTCGGGCAGTTTGGTGTCCACCTTCACGTAGTACGTTTCCTCGCCGAGCATCTGGTTCACGGCGTCCTCGAATTCATTCGAAGGGGCGACGAAATAACGGTCGTGCGTCTCCATGAAGATGACCGCGCCGCTGGGATCGCGGAAGCAAAGGAAGAGTGGGGTGCGGCCTTTGTTGGCCTCCACCAGGCGCCGCACATCATCCAGTTTTTCCAGGGTGAGATGCGCCATCTGCAGACGCAGGTGAACCTGTTTCGTGTATTTGCGCGGGGCCACTTCGATGGGCATGATCTCCGTGGGGAAAATCTTCGGCTTGTCCTCGCCGTTGTTCACTTCGCCGATGACCAGGATGACGGCGTTCTGCTTCAGATGATCGCGGAACTTGTCGTAGTTGTCGTTCATGCAGAGGATCTGCGCACTGCTGCTCGTGTCCTCCAGGGTGACCATTGCGTAAGGTTTTCCTGATTTCTTCGAGAAACCTTGTTGCACCGCCGTGATCATGCCGCCGAGTCGGCTCATACTCTTGGCGGGCAATTGCGTGGCCTCCGTAAGATTGCAGAGTGTGTAGCGCTCCAGCATCTTCGCATAGGGCGTGAGCGGGTGGCCCGTCACGTAGAAGCCGAGCAGATCTTTCTCGGCCTGCAAGAGTTCGCTTTGCGGCCACTCGGGCAGCTTAGCCATGGATTCAGGCATGGCCGTAGTGGTGTCCTCCTCCATCATGCCGAAGAGGGAGACTTGGCCTTTGGCCTTGTCCGAAGCCACGCTCGCGGCACGGGTCAGGCTGAATTCGATCTGGGAGAATAGCGTGGCGCGCGTTTCGCCGAAGCAATCGCATCCGCCGGATTTGATGAGTGCCTCCAGCACCTTGCGGTTCACGGTGCGCGTGTCCACGCGCTGGCACATCTCGCCGAGCGTCTTGAATTTGCCGCCTTCGGCACGTGCCTTGAGAATGCTTTGTACGGCTATCTCGCCCACGCCCTTGATCGCCGCAAGGCCGAAGCGGATGACGGTGCCTTCCCGCGCGGGAGCAAAATACAGACTGCTCTCGTTCACGTCCGGGGCGAGCACTTCGATGCCCATGCTGCGGGCCTCGGCGATGAACTGACTGAGCTTCGCGGTGTCGCTCATGTCGTTCGTCATCATGGCGCAGAAGAACTCGACCGGATAATTCGCCTTAAGGTACGCCGTTTGGTACGCCACCACCGCGTAAGCCGCCGCATGCGATTTGTTGAAACCGTATCCGGCGAATTTCTCCAGCAAATCGAACACCTGGTTCGCCTTGTCCGCCGGAATGCCGTTCTTTTCCTTCGCGCCTTTGACGAACAGCTCGCGCTGTTTCTGCATCTCCTCGACCTTCTTCTTGCCCATCGCGCGACGCAGCAAGTCAGCGCCGCCGAGCGTGTAACCGGCGAGGATCTGCGCGGCTTGCATCACCTGCTCCTGATAGATGAGCACGCCGTAAGTTTCCTTCGAGATACCTTCGAGCAACGGATGCGGATACTCGACTTCCTTGCGGCCATGACGGCGCTCGATGAAGTCGGGGATCAGGTCCATGGGGCCGGGGCGATAGAGTGCCACGAGCGCCGTGATGTGCTCCACGGAGGCGATCTGGAAGCGGCGGCAGAGGTCGCGCATACCACCAGATTCCAATTGGAACACGCCGAGCGTATTCGCCTTGTTCAGCAGGTCGTAGGCCTTGGGGTCGTCGAGGTGAAGAGTATCGACGTCAATGGTGATGCCTTTGGTCTGCTTCACCATCTCGCACGTATTGCGGATGACGGTGAGCGTTTTCAGGCCGAGAAAGTCCATCTTCAACAGGCCAAGATCACCCACGGGGTTCATCGCGTACTGCGTGACCATGGTGCCGTCATCGTCCTGCTTGATGGGCAGGAGATTGATAAGCGGCTCGGGACCGATGACGACGGCGGCAGCGTGGATGGAGGAATTGCGCGTGAGATCTTCCAGCACGAAACCGATATCGACCAGCTCGCGCGTGACTTCTTCGCTGTCGTAGGCCTGCTTCAGGTCGGCTGATTGCTCAAGGGCCTTCTTCAGGTCCATCTTGAGATCGTTCGGGATCATCTTCGCGAGACGGTCGCACTCGCCATAGCTCAGGCCCATGACGCGGCCGACATCGCGCACGACGGACTTCGCGCCCATCGTGCCGAAGGTGATGATCTGCGCGACGCAATCGCGGCCATACTTCTGACGCACGTATTCGATCACATCGGCGCGACGGTCGTCGGCGAAGTCGATATCGATATCCGGCGGATTGACGCGTTCAGGATTCAGGAAGCGCTCGAACAGCAGGCCGTAACGGATAGGATCGACGTTCGCGATGTCCAGCAGATACGTGACCATGGAACCGGCGGCGCTACCGCGAGCCACGCACGCGACACCCATCTTGCGGCCTTCCAAAACGAAATCGGCCACGATGAGGAAGTAATCGACGAAGCCGGTCTTCAGGATGACCGTCATCTCGATCTGCACGCGGTCGATGACATCCTTGATTGCAGCGGCCACTGAAGGAAGCTCATGCAGTTTGGCGTCCGGCTTTTCCTGCCGCTCGGTTTCAAATTTGGCGTTATCCAGCGTCGGCAGGCGTTTGGGCTCCTGGATGCTTTCGATGACGAAGTCGTGTCCTTCGGCGCGGGCCTGCAGGGTGTAGCGGCGGTTGAGGCCGTTGGCGAGGAGCAGGCGCAGGTAGCCTTCGCGCGTGTAGTGCTCCGGCGGATTGAAGACAGGGTAGTGCAGTTCACCGAACTTGATCTCGAGATTGCACTTCTCGGCGACTTCCAGCGTGTTCTTCACCGCTTCCGGGGTCTCGTGGAAGCGCGCGTGCATCTCCTCGGCGGAGCGCAGGTAGAACTGCTCCTGCACATACTGCATGCGCTTGGTGTCACTGAGCAGGTTCTGGTTGCCGATGCAGATGAGGCAATCGTGCGCGTGGGAATGCTCCTTCTTGACGTAGTGGACATCATTCGTGGCGACGAGCTTGAGATCGAATTCCTTGGCCCAAGGGATGAGGTGGCGGTTCACCTTGGCCTGTTCGGGGATGCCGTGGTTCTGGAGTTCGAGATAGAAATTTTCCGGACCGAGCGTCTGCTTGAACCAATCAATGGAAGCGCGGGCTTTTTCCGGCTGATCGAGGATGATGTGCTGGCAGATCTCGCTGGCGAGACAGCCGGAGAGGGCGACGATGCCTTCTTTGTACTCCGCGAGCAGGTCTTTATCGATGCGCGGCTTGTAGTAGAAGCCGTCGATGTAGGCGTAGCTGACCATCTTGACCAGGTTCTTGTAGCCTTGCTGGTCCTTCGCGAGCAGAACGAGGTGGTTGTAAACTTCCTTGCCGCCGCCACTGGCTTTCTTCTCCGTGCGTTTGCCGGGAGCGACATACACTTCGCAGCCGATGATGGGCTTGATGCCTTTCTTGCGGGCGGCCTGGTAGAAATCAATGGCGCCGAACATGTTCCCGTGGTCTGTGATGGCCATGGCGGGGAACTTGAGTTCGTGGGCGCGATCCATCAGCCGGTCGAGCCGGCAGGCACCATCGAGCAAAGAGTACTCGGTGTGCAGGTGTAGATGGACGTATTCCGCATGCGACATGGGCGAGAATGTAACGGCGGCATCACCCCCTGTGCAAGTGAAGGGGCAGGGATGTTATTCACAGCCGGTTGCACCGGCAGGCCCATACTTTTCCAAGCCGAACATCGAAGTGGGGAAAAATCTCAAATCCAAAGCACCAAGCTCCAGAGAAGCTCCAATAACTAAGGTGACGAAAAGCGGCGCAGGCAGATGGGGCGTAAAAGTACAAACAAAACATGTGGCCCGTTCTACACAGAAGGGCCGGATGCTTCGTCCGCGCACTCAGGCGGCGGGTTGGTCGAAGCAGGTGCTGATGGACTGGCTCAGCTTGTCGTTGATCTGGGCGACGAGCTTTTCGTTCAGCTCCACCTTGCTCCATTCGCAGTGGCGGCGCGGGGGGCGGGCCAGCCAGCGGTGATGGGCGCTCTTGCCGTGGAAATCTTCACCGGTGCCTTCGGCGGTGATGATGATCTCCGGGAACTGGTCCGGTGAACCGGATACGAGGTCCAGCCAGGGAATCACGTCCAGACGGGCGTGCTGGCCGGTGTTCAGGAACAGGTCTACGGCGAGAACCGAACCCTGCATGGAGGGCTGGGCGAACATCCAGTCTTCTGCCACAAGTCGTGAAGCCATATAAGGCCTTTCAGTTAACCAAGTTAACGACTGTGAACTCAAAGGACGGGGGGACGAACACGCCATCCCATCCCCAGAGGCGATCTTGACTCCGCCACCGGTCTGGTTGCGGAACATAAGGTAAAACACCGCAACGAAAGAAAGGTTTTGAAGTCAGTATTAAAATACGCCTCGTGGGCCGGTTTGCGCAAGGGGAATCGGAGAGATGGGCCGCAAAAAGGCGCAAGGGGCGCAAAAAGGACGGGAAAATGACCCAAAGTGTCACAGGGTGCCCGCTTCAAGCTGGTCGAGGTAGATGAAGTCCGGGGCTTTCACGCCGGCATCCTTGCGGATCTGCACGAGCTTGGGGGATTCGAAGAAGGCACGGGCATCCGCGTGCGAGGTCCACACGGAGAAGTGGACGATCTTGTTCGCGTCACTCTGATACTTCAGCACCTGATAAGAGCGTTCGCCCGCTTCCTTGCGGATACCGGCGGCGGCATCGAATACTTTTTTCCAAGCGGGGTAGTCGGCGACTTCGTGGATGATGAGGACGTGTGACATCTGGTGGGAGAGGCTAATGAGTGCGAGTAAACGTGCAATGGCCAACTTTCAACGCTCAACGTCCAGAGGGGGAAGTACGCCGAGCTGAAGCTCGGCGCTCCTCTAGTTAGGGGCATCCGTTAGTTGGTGGTGTCAGCGGACGTGTACTTGGGAGGTAGGACTGGCGGATGCCCTGAATGAAAAGGCCCATGATGATGAACCCCAGGAAGCCGGTGAAGAACCCAAACAGTGCTCCGCCAAAAACACCGGGCAGGGCGACGAAAGTGAACTCCAACTGACGTCCCAACTGAGAGGGTTCGGGCATGCGAGGCCAATGGCAGACGTTCAGCCACGTGGCGAAGCCGGACAAGACCATGGCGCAGAATGAACCCGCAGCGAGCGCAATCAGCATCCCCATGCCGCATCCGCCTTCGGCAGGCACAACGGATGGAATCATGGCGCGCATGCACGCTATCGGCAGGACATAGCTCGCGATGGCGAGCAGCAGGGAAGCATGGCGGAGATTCATAGCGAAGAGACGGCTAGAAATCGTTCCAGTTGCCTTGGTTCATTAAAACAAGCTGCGCTTTTATGGGGAGGCCGTCAAACGGGAAGGCAGTGCAAAATGGGTGAGGGGATTTTTAACCACGGAGGCATGGAGAACGCGGAGGGTAACCGATTAGCAAGCGGAGGGAGAAGAGATTTGGCCCGCCAAACATGCAAAAGGACACGAAAGCCGGTGGCACCCCGACTTGGCAGCACGGGATGAACCGGCGGGCTTATGGACTGAAAGGATACGCGTCGGGTCGGAGACCGGTACTCCTCAATAAATGGATGCTTTGCCGACGGCCAGTCGGCACTACGGTTTGCGGATTTGGTCGGGTTAGGCTTCCTTAAACGGCGGAAGCGCTTGCCACTTCTGCAACAGATATGCCGAAGCGTGATCCGCCAGCTGCGCCACTTCAGGGCTGCCGATCAACAGGCCGCTTTGGAGACGATGCTCCCACCAGTCTTTTAAGAAGCCGGGGGCGTAGCCGGTCAGTCCGAAAGATGCATCATCTTCCTGCCACCAACTCATGATGATAGTGGCCATTTCAGGCCGCTGACTCGGGCGCAATTCGGGCCGTGCATTTTCATAAAGCCAGAAGGCGAGATCGAGCAGAGCGAAGGAATTCTCATCGTCATGGATGGAGAAATGTCCTTTGGCATCAAAGATGCGCAGAGTCAGGATTCTAACCCAGGAGCGGATGGCTGGAGCTTTATGACTTACGGCAGCGCATTGCTTTTCCAATTTGGACGGGAATCTGCCCAGTGCCAGCGCTTGCCGTTCTATTATTGCACGGGCTTTTTTCAATGCTTCTTCTGCTTCTATCGTTCTGATGCGCAGGAGCAAATCTAGAAAGCTATCGGCCACGATGCGATGGCTTTCATAAGGTTCTTCCAGGTGTTCATGACAGACGAAACGGATGCATCCGGATGTCGGGCCGAGTTCTAGTACAAAGCAATTGCCGCCACCATCTTCCGCAATGGGCAAGGCGTACGGAGGAAGGTTTAGATATCCGATCGCCTCCACTTTTAGCTGACTATACTCGGAAACTGTTCCGCCCTGTGTTGGTAATTGGAAAAAGCTGCTGACGGCGTCTCCATATGCATAGGGAGTTTGAGGGTCATCATCCCGTCCATTCACTACACCGACAACCGGATAGCCACCATTGTAGCGCAGCAGAAACTCTCGGTAATCGGCAGGCAGCTTGAAACGGACTGCTGTCTCAAGCTGGGCGACATCGGAGTCCGTCAAAGCCGGGCCGCGAGAGGAAAGAACGAGTGGTGTTATCTGGCCGGCGATGGCAACTTGAATTTGGTCAGGCATACACAGTCGTGGATGGATGGCTTGGCTGAGTGAGAGTGCTCAACGTAGACGGTGTGGTGCAATCGTAAAGTGGTTGCCAATTTGTGAACGCATGGTGTGATCAGCGCGTTGCCGACTGCCAGTCGGCGACGCGGCAGGTCGACGACCTGCGCTCCGCTGGTTGGGCATTGCAGAATGGGGCGACTTGGGCGATGGTCAGGCAAATCAAGGACGCTGCGAAGAACAGCGCTTGGGAGGGTTCATCAATATGCCTGTACTGGATATCCGTAAATCGTTCGGAAGTGCCTTTGCGCTTTGGGGTGCATTGTTGGCGGGCTCAGTTTCAGTTCTGTGCGGTGGCAGTTTGCAGGCGCAAACTCCGTTGGAGGAGTTCAAGAATTTCCTGACCAATCCCCCGCCCATCGAGGAGATCGTTTTCGAAAGGAGGGCGCTTACAGTCATGCCCACGCCCGCCGGATTTCAGCCAAAGGGTAATTTTTTCCAACTGCGCCTCCAAACCAATGCCTATTTTGCGCGCCAGATGCAGGTCATGGGTGAGGCGCCCGGAAGTCATCGTGCCGAGAACTTACTGGAAGGGGCGTGGGATGATACTTATTGGAATTTTAACGGTCATCAGGTGTATCTATGGCATTCCAGAACACTGGCGGAACTCAGAGGACAGGTGAAGCGAAGTGCCATGTTTGAGACCATTTTGGGCCTTGGTCTGGGAATGCGCCTGGATCCGTCCACCATCGTTTGGGAAGGTGATGCGTTCACCGCACAAGGAACCAACTGGTCGAGGTATGAAGGCCGGATCGAAAGCAAGACGGCGGCCGGCCTGCCGGAACGCATCATCGTTTGGTCTGAGCATGATCCTGATCTCTACTATGGTGTGGATTATGAATATCGGTTGAACTTTCACCCTTGGTTTCCGGTCGTCATCAAACCGTTCTTCGGAAAGGCGGAGCAGAGGCCTCATGAATTCCATATCAGCAGTTTGAGCATGGGGAAACCTTTGGCGCCCCAAGACAGCTTTTTTCCGGGACCGTTCACGAATCTAAACACCATAACGGTTCTGCACACGAATGGTACGACGCAGGTCTTCAGCCAAGGGCGAAGAATGGTGCCCTTGGCAAACGGGGCCTTAGCCATTCCCACGAGTCCGCCACCGGGTAACGCCCCGCTTTTGGCCAATAACGCATTAAATCTCGCTCCGGCCCTGCCGCCGAGCGGTAAAGTGCTGATCGCCGCGCTGCTGTGTCTGTCGGCGCCGGTGCTGATAGTTCTCTTCGTCACGTTGAAATCAAAAGGCAAAGGGAGCTGAAAGTGCTGTCTGGATGAGGGATGAACGCAGAGTTTGGGATGGTGAGGATGTCCCGCCCTTTCAGGGCTTGTGGTTTCTGAGGGTGATATACCTAGGGCTTGCCCGCCTGGGGCGGGCGGCACCCTAGGCTGTAACATTGCGGGCCTTTGGCCCTTTCGGAAAAGAGTCACTTTGCGTGACGAGGACGAAATCCCGTTCGGATAGGGGTGGGGATTCTTGGCCCGCTAAACAGGCGAAAGGACGAGAAAGAAGGAGGGGTTTTTGGCGCAGGGAGGTTTCTTTTGGGAGGCTTTTGGGGAAGCTGGCCTGGCTTTGCTAAGGGGAGTTGCTGCGGATTGAGACAATCCGCGCTCCACAGAAAGAGTGTCCCGGCGAGTGGCGGCGGGTCTGCTCGAAGTGAGGGGGCAGTTCTCGTTGCTTGGTAAGTGTTTGATGTGGAGTAAATTGCGCTTTAATTACATTATTGAGTAATATTGCTGCATAAATATTTATTTTTCATGTTGACTTCGTTGACTAGGCGCGTTATCTGTATTGGCAATAGCGCAGGGTCTGCGGCTAAACATAGGAGGGAAGATGGCGGCGAGCAAAGACAGCAGAAGCAGGTTTCACCGAGAGTTTTCGCTTGGGAATTTTTCACTGAATCCCCATGCTGGGGGAAACGTCCCCTTTTGCACGCTTATGAAGACTCTGCAGACATCTCGTCGTCGTTTCCTCAAAGGATTGGCCGCTACTTCGGCCGTGGCCACGATCGGTTTTCCGGCCATCACGCGCGCGGCTTCGCCGGGCAGCAAGTTGAATCTCGCGGGTGTGGGTGTGGGCGGCAAGGGCGCGGGGGACATCGCGGAGACGGCGGTGAACAATAACGTGGTGGCGATCTGTGATGTGGATGATCGCACGTTGCAAGGCGCGGGGCAGAAGTATCCGGGCGCGAAGAAGTATCATGACTGGCGGAAATTGCTGGAGCAAAAAGATGTCGATGGCGTGACGGTGTCCACGCCGGATCACATGCACGCGCCGATCGCGCTGGCGGCGATGCAACTGGGCAAGCATGTGTATGTGCAGAAGCCGCTCTCGCATACGATCTTTGAATCGCGCGTGCTGACGAAGGCGGCGCGGAAGTACAAGGTGGTGACGCAGATGGGCAACCAGAACCACAGCGGGACGGGGTATCGCTCGCTGGTGGAGGCGGTGCGCATCGGGGCCATCGGCAAAGTGAAGGAGGCGCATGCGTGGTCCAACCGGCCGATCTGGCCGCAGGGGATTCCGCGTCCGCAAGGTTCCGATCCGGTGCCGGATTATTTGAAGTGGGACTTGTGGCTGGGCGTGGCGAAGGAACGGCCGTTTGTGGATGCGAAGGAGACGGCGGACAAGGACGGGAAGAAGCGGCGCACGGGTCGCGGGCCGTATCATCCGTTCAACTGGCGCGGGTTTGTGGATTTCGGTGTCGGTGCGCTGGGCGACATGGGCTGCCATATCATCGATCCGGTGTTCTGGAGCCTGGACCTGGAGGCGCCGGAGTTCGTGTGGTATGAGGGCGAGGTGTGCAATGGCGAGACGTTCCCAAGCTCGGAGATCATCCACTACAAATTCAAGAAATCGAAGTACACGAAGGGTGACATCACGATGACGTGGTATGACGGCGGCAAGAAACCGTCACTGGATCTCATGAAACTGCCCGAGGGGCAGAAGCTGACGGACAATGGCTGTCTGTTGATCGGCGAGTATGGTTCGCTCCTGTGTCCGCATGGCGGCAAGCCGCAGTTGCTGCCGGCCGATCGTTTTGCGGAGGTGAAACTGGAAGAAGTGCCGGGCGACAATCATTATCAGCAATGGGCCAACGCGTGCAAAGGCGAGGGCAAGGCGACGGGTGATTTCGATTACTCGGGTCCGCTCACGGAAACGGTGTTGCTGGGGACGGTGGCGATCTATTTCCCGGGGCAAAAGCTGGAGTGGGACTCGAAGAAGCTGGAGTTCAAGAATTCCAAAGAGGCGACGCAACGCGTGCATCACTCGTATCGCGCGGGCTGGGAGATGGAGGGGTTGACGCGGGAGCTGGCGAAGGGATAAGCGAACATGAACCGGAGAGAATTCATAGTCGGAGGAGTGGTGTCACTGGCGACGGCGCGGTGGCTCGGGGGCGAGGCGCTGGCGCAGGCGGTGCATCTCACGCCGAAGGTGGAGAAGGACACGCACTGGTTCAACGTGCAGGACTGGGGCATCGAGGGCAAGGGGTGGAAGGATACGGAGAAGTATTACGACCGTTTGCCCGCGAAGGCGAAAGGTGTAGTGCGCGATGTGGTGTGGAACCTGAGCCGCAATTCTTCCGGCATGGTGGTGCGCTTCGCCACGGACAGCCCGACGATCAAGGTGCGTTACAAGCTCTCCAATCCGAAGCTGGCCATCCCGAACATGTCCGCGATGGGTGTGAGCGGCGTGGATCTGTATGGGCAACTGCCCGATGGCCGCTGGAGCTGGGTGGCGTGCACGCGGCCGGACAAGCAGGAGATGGACGTGGTGCTGGTGACGGGATTGAAGCCCGGTTACCGCGGCTACATGGCGTATCTGCCGCTGTACAACGGCGTGGAATCGCTGGAATTCGGGGTGAATGCAGGGAACTGGTTCGTGGCGCAACCGCCGCGTGCGGAGAAGCCGATCGTATTTTACGGCACATCCATCGTTCATGGAGCGAGCGCATCGCGACCGGGCATGACGCATCCGGCGATCATCGCGCGGCGGTTGAACAAGCCGTTCATCAACCTGGGCTTTTCGGGCAATGCGCTGATGGAGCCGGAGATCGCCAGCTTGCTTACGGAGCTGGACCCGGCGGTGTATGTGATCGATGCGTTGCCGAACATGATCCCGACGCTGGTGAAGGAACGGGCGGAGAATTTCTTGCGCAAGTTGCGCGAGGCGAAGCCGAAGGTGCCCATCGTGTGTGTGGAAGACCGTACCTACGGGGATGCGCCGTTCCTGCAAAGCCGGCGCGACCGCAATGACGGGAGCCGCGTGGAGTTTAAGAAAGCTTACGAGAAATTGATCAAGGAAGGGATGACGGGCTTGAGCTATGTGGAGGGGGAACAGTTGCTGGGGAGCGATTACGAGGCGACAGCGGATGGGTCGCATCCGTCGGACCTGGGATTTTGGCGTCAGGCGGAAGTGATCGAGCCGGCGGTCCGGAAGGCGCTGGGGTTATAGCGCAGTGAAGAGCAACAGCAGCAGGGTGGTGACGATGATCAGGGCACCCAGGCTGCCGAGGAAGAGGTAGAAACTTTTCTCACCCCAGGTGTCGAGTTCGTGGCGGTTGTCCTGGGTGAGGCGGTTGCTGAGGTCGAAATTGTAGAGGAACAATTTGGTGCGGATGCGCTTGTTCCATTTGTAGATGTAAACCACGGCCATGATGGGGAAAATGAGTTCCCACCAGGCGCGGTGGAAAGCGAAAGGAAACAGGGAGATGAGGAGCAAGGCCACCGGCGCGATCCCGGAATTCCAGACGGCGGGAATCAGGACTTCGTAGATCAGTCCGTCGCGTTTAGAGATGATGTGCTCATCCGCCACGCTTAGATTTTAGCAAAAAACAGTCCGGCAGCGAGCGAAATTTAAGCATTATGCCGCAGGGCCAGATACACTGTCACGACCAGTGCGGTTGCCACCCCGGCAAGGACGTCATCTGCAGTGACTCCCCAACCGCCGGGCAGCTTCTGGATCTTGCCGATGGGGCCGGGCTTCCGGATGTCGAAAAGGCGGAAGAGGCCGAAGATGGCGAGGACACCGAGCCAGTTGCTGTCCGAAAAGAAATGGCTGACGGGAGGCATGATTTTCTCGGGCTTCCACAGAAAGATGACCCAAGGCAGAAAACAGATCGGCAAGGCGATGATCTCATCCAGCACCACGGAGGAAGGATCGTGTTGCTTCAGGATTTTCTCGGCACGATCACAAATCCACACGGCGGCAAGTATGCCCAACACGCTGTAGGTGACATACCAATCGATGCTACCCAAAGCGACCAGGACCATGGTCCAAACGATGCCAACAAGGGAGCCCCAGGTGCCCGGACCCTTGGGCAGCAATCCGGTGTTGAATCCACGCGCGAGCCAGACGATGAAATTGTCAAACAATCCCTTGCTGAGAGAACCAGTGGCGGACTCTTTACGAGCGTTGCTGATTTGGTGGGCGAAGAAGCAGATCAGAACAATTACAGCAATTCCCGCGACCTCTATCCATCCAAGTCCAAATGCAAGATGGAAGGGCATCAGTTTCTCCTCCTTACATGTCCTTTAGGAACAGCTCGCGATTCCGCCACAGATACACGCTGCCGGAATAGAACGTGAGGATGACCGCCACCCACTTGGCCAGTTCGCTGAACCACCCGATCCACGGACCGAAGCCCAGCAGATTGAAGCTGAAGAGCTGTCCGACTACGCCCCATTGCTCGTGCGCATGCACCAGCAGGATCGCGATGACGGCCACGATCTGCGAGATGGTCTTGTGCTTGCCGTAGCGTTCCGCCGCCATCACGACGTTCTTGGACGCCGCCAGCAACCGCAGCCCTGTGATGGTCAGTTCTCGCGCCACCACCACCACCACCATCCACGCGGGCATCCACTTGAGCTCCACGAAGGAGATGAAGGCAGAGCAGATGAGCACCTTGTCCGCCAGCGGGTCCATGAGGATGCCGAAACTGGTGATGAGCTTGCGCTCGCGGGCGATCTTGCCATCGAAATAATCCGTCAGGCTGGCGATGCTGAAGATGATGAGCGCGATTGTCTCATACCAAGCCATGTGGGAAAAAACCACGACCAGGAAGGCGAGCGTAAGCACCATCCGGGAAAGCGTGAGTTTATTCGGCAGATTCATTCAGCGGTTTTAAGGCTAACAACAATGGAAACCCGGTTCAACCAAGGAACCGGAATGTTTCACCAAGGTTTGCCTGGCTCAGGCGGGCTCCGCGATCAGGTCATAATCCGTATGCCCGATGATCTTCACCTTCGCGAACTGGCCGATCGGCAGCTTCCCGCGCACATACACGCGCCCATCGATGTCCGGTGCGTCCGCCTCGCCGCGGGCGATGAGATATTTGCCCTTCGGGAGCGCGCCATGCTCGTCATCACTGCGGATCAGGCCGTGCTCCCAGGAGCTGACCTTCGCGTTCTGCAGTTCTTTCGCGCTCGCTTCACCCTCCACGAGTACTTTGATCGTTTTGCCCACAAAGCTCTCGGACACCTGCCGCGCCACTTCGAGCTGCGCGGCCATCGCGCGTTCGCGCCGCTTCTGCTTCACCTTCTCGGTGATCTGTCCCGCCATCTTACCGGCGATGGTTCCTTCTTCCTGCGAGTAGGTGAACACCCCCATGCGCTCGAACTTCGTCTCGTGGATGAACTCCAGCAAACGCTCGAAATATGCTTCCGTCTCACCCGGGAACGCCACGATGAACGTCGTGCGGATGGCGATGCCCGGGATGCCCGCGCGGATTTTCGCGATGAGATCGACGATGTATTGCTCCGACGTCTCGCGCCGCATGCGCTCCAGCATGTTCTGCTGGATGTGCTGCAAGGGCATGTCCACGTAGCGCACCACTTTCTTGCATTCCGCGATCGTTTGGATGAGTTCATCCGTCCAGTGCGCCGGATGCGTGTAGAGCAGGCGGATCCAGAAATCACCCTTCAGCGCATTCAACTCGCGCAAGAGCGAACAAAGCGTCGTCGCATCAGCGGGCAGAGACTTCGCCGCTGCATTGAACTTCTCCGGAGAAGAGATTGCGCGACTATGGTTCGCCCGCAGGTCCAGGCCGTAGTAAGTGGAATCCTGCGAGATGAGGTTCAGTTCCTTGACGCCATCTTTGATCAGCGCCTTCGCCTCGGCCACGATGTCCGCCTGCGTGCGGCTGCGATGCGAACCGCGCATGCGCGGGATGATGCAGAAGCTGCACGGATGATTGCAGCCCTCGGCGATCTTCACATACGCGAAGTGATTCGGTGTCAGCCGGAAGCGGGGCGTGCCAAAGTCAGGGATGTAAACCGGTCGGGCCGTGACATCCATCAGTGGTCCGGAGGGCGCAGGAGCAGGGATTGCCCCGATGACTTGCTTCGATTTGCCGAACTTGTCCGTGCCGCGCAGAGCCGCTTCATCCGCGTGATGATCATGCGGTTTCTGCGCATCCAGTTCCGCCAGCTTGTTAGCCACCTTCTTCTTGGAAGCACGTTTGAGCGATGCGCCCGAGGCGACTTTTTCTTCGCGACGTTGCAACGCCGTTCTCACGATATCCGTCACCTGCGCCACTTGGTCGATGCCCATGAAGGCGTCCACTTCCGGGAACAGCTTGGGAAGATCATCACGGAAACGCTGGGAAAGGCAGCCGGAAACGATGAGCGCCTGTCCGCGATTGTTCGCTTCACGGACTTCCACGGATTCGAGGATGGTGTCGACACTCTCCTCTTGCGCGGCATCGATGAAGGAGCATGTGTTCACCACCACCACATCAGCCGACTCGGCCTGATTGGTGATCTCCACGCCATCTTTCATCAGGGTGCCGAGCATGATCTCGGCATCCACTAGGTTCTTCGCGCAACCGAGCGAGATGAGGCCCACCCGGATCGGCTGCTGCTGTTTCGTTTCCGCGTTTTTCACAGGGCTGCGAACAGTAACAGCTTAAATGACGAAGTAAACAGCGGAAAAAGCCATGGAGCGCGCCCGTCTCGGGCGCAGCAATGTGAAAGACTCAGACCGCTAAGAGAAGCACCGAAGCCCCTGATAAAGCAGGGAGCTGATTTGACAGACTCACTTCTTCTGCCCCGGCGCACCCGGCAATGGTAGCGTCTGTCCCGGCGACTTCTTCGGGCCTTGGTACAATCCCGGCCCCAGATCTTGCAGCGGATCCTGTTGCTTCTTCTCCGCATTCCGGCGGATGGCCCAGATGCCCGCGCCAGCCAGCACTGCGATGATCAGGATCGGCAGGATGATCTTCCATGGCAGCCGGGAGAGGAAAAAGAGTGCCTTGTCCAGGGGACCATCCGCCTGGCCGGTCAGTTTCGGTGGTGCCTTGAAATTTTCCGTGCCTGCCAGTTCCATGTTAAGCTGTCCCATCAAGGTGGTCTCGTCGATCTTCAACAGCTTGCCCAGCGTGCGCACGAAGCCGCGGATATACACCGGCGCGGCGAAATAATCGTAGTTGCCCTCTTCCAAGGCCCGCACATGATCGCCCTTGAGCTTCGTGATGTCGGCCACCTCCGTGATGGAGAGGCCGCTGGCTTCCCGAGCGCTGCGTAACTGTTCGGCTACTGTGGGCATACGAATAAAGTGCTAGCTAACGGTTACCCGCCAGCAAAAGCAATGCCGGAAATGGTCCTAACCTGCGCCGCTTGCGACATGCGGAGGCTTTGATCTTAGCGGGACAGGCACCAGCGCATGAGCAGTCTTATTGGCCCGCCGATGCAAACGGCTCACTGAAAACTTGAAACTCATGCCCAAGCCCCGAATATCACCTGATATTTCCATCATGTACAGCTTTAGCTCATTTGCCTTGGCGGTTGCATTCCTCGGCAGTGCATTGCATTCCGCACATGCCAACGTCGCCACCGGCAAGGCCGCCACGCCCGCTTCCAATCTTACCGTGCCCGCTGGCTTCAAGGCTGAACTCGTCCGCTCCGCCTTGCCCGTCGAAGGTTCGTGGATCTGCATGACGATCGATGACAAGGGCCGCCTCATCATCTCTCCCCAGGACGTGCTGCGCCGCGATGGGGCAGGGAAGGTGGCCGAAGGCGGTCTCCTCCGCATGACGATTGGCACCAGTGGTGATGTGGCGTTGGTGGAGCGCATCGAACTCCCCGTTGGCAGCGCTATGGGCTTGCTCCATGCCTTCAACAGCCTCTACGTCAGTGGTGAAGGCGTAGATGGCACCGGCCTCTATCGCCTCACGGATACGAACAACGACGACAAATACGACAAGGTCGAATTCCTGAAACGCTTCGAAGGCACCTTCCGCTCCAATGCCAATGGGGAACATGGTCCGCACGCCATCGTGCTCGGTCCGGATAATCACCTCTACATCATCAACGGCAACGAAGTGAAACCGCCTTCGCCGCTCAGCCTCACTTCTCCGCACAAGAACTACGATGAAGATCAGTTGCTGCCGCAACTTCTCTGGCCGGCGAATTATACTTGGGCAAACGGCCCAGCGTCTGGTGGCTATGTGGTGCGTACGGATAAAGATGGCAAAGAATGGTCTCTTATCGCCGGTGGTTTGCGGAACGCTTACGACCTCGCCTTCAATCGTGATGGCGAGATGTTCACCTTCGATAGCGACATGGATTGGGATGACGGCGCGCCGTGGTATCGACCGACACGTGTGAACCATATCGTTTCCGGCGGCGAATACGGCTGGCGCAAAGGCTCTGGCAAGTGGCCTGATTATTATCCCGACAGCCTGCGTTCCACACTCGATATCGGACGCAGCTCGCCCACGGGTGTGAAGTTCGGCTACGATGCCGCCTTCCCACGCAACTACCGCATGGCCCTTTATCTTTGCGATTGGGCCTTCGGCACGATCTACGCCGTGCAGTTCACGCCCAGTGGCGCGAGCTATAAGGCCAAGGCAGAACCGTTTGTCACGGGTCGTCCGCTGAACGTCACCGACATGGAGTTCGGCAAGGATGGTGCGATGTATTTCATCACCGGCGGACGCGGCACACAATCCGGCCTCTATCGCGTGACCTATACCGAGACGGTTCCTAAAGTCCTGCCCAAGTGGGGCATGGCCGAACAGGACGGCAGCAAACAACGCGCATTGCGTCATCAACTCGAAGCCCTACATGGCAAGGCCAATCCCCAATCTATCGACATTCTCTGGCCGCACCTCGATAGCGGCGATCGCACCATCCGCTACGCCGCCCGCATCGCACTCGAATGGCAGGATCCAAAACTCTGGCAGCAACGCGCCTTGAGCGAAACGAATGCGAATGCCGGTCTCGCTGCCTTGCTCGCGCTCGCCCGCACCACTACGAAAGAGACACAGCCCGCCTTGCTGAAAGCCCTCACCAAATGGCCGCTGGATTCACTCAGTGAAGAGCAGAAGCTCGATAAGTTGCGCGTTATCGAAGTGAGCTTCATCCGTCAGGGAAAGCCCGAGGAAACCTTGCGCAAACTCGCTATCGAAAAACTCAATCGCCAATATCCCTCGGCGAGTGATGCGTATAATCGCGAGCTCTGCAGCCTGCTCGTCTATCTCGAAGCTCCCGAGGTCGTGGAGAAGACGGTGAAGCTGCTCACCGCTTCGAAATCACAAGAGGAACAGATTCATTACGCGTTCGCACTGCGCTTCGTGAAGCAAGGGTGGACCATTGATCTGCGAAAACAATTCTTCACGTGGTTTCCCCAAGCTGCTGCTAATTATCACGGCAGCAGCAAAGTGTTGGGTTTCCTCGCGGACATTCGCGCAGATGCGGTGAAGAATCTGACTGCGGAAGAACAGATCGCGCTTAAATCATTGATCGAAGCGCCACTGGTCGCCGCATCCATTCCTGCCAATATTCCTACGAAAGATTTTGTGAAGGAATGGAAGCTCGAGGAACTCGTGCCGCATCTCGATTCTGTTTCACGTGGTCGTTCGTTTGAAAAAGGAAAAGCTGCCTATCTCGCCTCGCAATGTGTGCAGTGTCATCGCCTCGGAAACGTTGGTGGGGCAGTGGGGCCGGATATCACCGCCGCGGGCAGCCGCTACACTCGTTACGACTTGCTGGAGGCTATCATGAATCCCTCGAAAGTTGTTCCCGATATGTTTCAAAATGTGACTGTGTTCACGCGCGATGGCGAAGATCACACGGGCCGCATTCTTTCGGAAGACGCAAGCAAAGTGGTGCTGCAACCCAATCCGCTCGTTCCAGGTAAAATCGAGATCCTCAAAGCGAACATCACAAAGCAGGAGCGCTCAAAACTTTCGCCGATGCCGGAAGGGCTGATCAATGTGCTCACACGCGAGGAGATCCTGGATTTGCTGGCGTACATCGAAAGTGCTGGTAGTCAGAACTATCCTTCTTTCCAGAAGTGAGTGGAAAACGGGCTGATAATAATATTTAAAAATAATTATAAAAAGAATTTGACGTAACCAAGGTTGCCGAGTAATCGTCTTACACGTAAATGAAACATACTTTGAACATAACAATTCAGTCGCCCAGAACGGCATCGAAGCCGTTTGCGCAAGGACTGTTGTGTGGCGGTATGCCAGCCCGGGTATGGTCTTATGGGAGCAAGTCACTCAACCGTCATGAAGATCAGCCGGAGGTAAGCAGATAAGGAGTTATCCAAGATTTTGGCCAACCCTGCTTACCACAAGTAAGCAGGGTTTTTTGTTGGCTAAATATGATTAAAACCGCGGCAAATGCCGCGAAAAGAAAGGCAAAGCACTGTGATATACCGAAAGGCGACGTCTTAACGATGTCCGCGACAGATTTCAGATTTTGGCAGAGACGATCCCTATCGCTCCACCGGCGGGGTGTGCCCCGAGTGAGTGAAAAATCGTGCCAGCAGAGATTTTCCCAGATTTACAGTCTAAGGGCTTCGGAGGAGGTGTGCCCAAAACACCGAAACGACCACCGCGAAATACCTGTGGCCACAAGGCGATTGACCCTGTGATGGTGTTTGTTCTTTGTTGTTATATGACAAGGCCGGGCGTGTAAGACATGCCCGGCCTTTCACTTTCTATATATAATTAGTTCGCATAGGTCGCTTAGGATTGAAGCTGATCGACAGGCATGGTGAGGGCGGTTCTCTCATCCCTTCGATCTGCTCCCAGCCATCGACCATCAACTGATTCTGATTCTCAACAGGTTGCGCGTCAGCACGCTGCCGGGTCTCCAAAACCCAGCTCACTCCGGGCAGCACGGAGGCAACCTGCCAAATGGGGCCGTGGCCGAAAAGTGAGGCGCCTGTCTTGCAAACAGGCTGAAGCGGGAGCGTTACCCGCCGTGCTCCACCATTTACTTGCTAGCTACTGCGGGGAACTCGACTGAGACAGAGGTGAGCCTCATAAACTCATACAGGTGGGTTTAATTCCCACCCCCGCAACCATTTTCAAGGGAATCGATCCAGCCGCCCGACTGTAAATCGGGCGTCGTTAAACATGGCTGGAAGTGACGAACTGGAGCGTTACCAGCAATTCCCACCATTTCGTAGATCCATTTTGGACTCGTAGCTCAATCAGCGGAGCAACCCGTTGTCTGCGGGAAGGCTGAGGGTGCGAATCCCTTCGGGTCCGCCAATCTTCGGTTTATCGGAGTGTAGCTCAGTCTTTAGAGCACCTGGTTTGGGGCCAGGAAGTCGCAGGTGAAAATCCTGCCATTCCGACCATTTTTTATCGCTGCTGTGGCCGAGTGAGATGAGGCATTCGTCTTCTAAACGAATAGATGCGGGTGCAAATCCTGCCAGCAGCTCCAGTTTTCATTGCCGGGTAGTGTCAAAGTAGCACGGCGGTCTGTTAAGCCGCTTGTGTTGGTGCGAGTCCAACCCTGGCAGCCATTTCGGTCAAATTGCTCGTGTAGCTCAATCATCAGAGCGCGGCGCTTCGAACGCCAGGGTTGGGGGTGAGAGTCCTCCCATGAGCGCCAATTTACCAGGGTGTATTGTCAGCAGCAGACGGCCCCCCTCGGAAGGGGGAGGACGCAGGTGCAACTCCTGCCACCCTGACCACTTGCATTTGCGATTTTAGAAGTACGATTTACGAGCGGCGTGATTATTCCAACCGCGTCTCGTAGATCGTGCTTCCGAAATCGTAAATCTAAAGGAAGGCAGGTCGATATAAGCTGGCGGCACTTGTCTCGAAAACAAGACCGGCTGGTGCCGGGGTGGGAGCATTACCCACGCCTTCCGCCCGTCCGATAGCTCAAAAGCAGAGCGCCCGCCTGATAAGCGGAAGACCACGGAGCGTCACCGTGTCGGACGACCATTTCAGTTCAACCCTCAACGAAAGGAACCGTATGTATCGCGCCAGTCCCTACAAGCAGAGCCCCTTGCTTTACCGCAAGAGTTACAAGCCTGGACGCCGGAACACCCTGATGTTCCGTCCGGTGCCCGTCGATGTGTCCCGGCTAAATACTCCACGTGAGGTGAAGCTGCCGCCGATCAAGGGCGTGAAAGGATAAGTTTTCCGTCCGCCTGCCAGCCAGGCGGATGGCCCGGGTGGGGAACCCCCAAGGGCTGATGGTGGCGACATCATCAGCCCCATGATTTTTCAGCACATCGCTTTTGCAGTGCCCAAGACATCTTTCCAAGGGGGCAAAGCGATAAGGAGTGGTGGCGGCTAGACGGTACCACGGTCGCCACCACTCCAGTTCTATTTCGGTGAAAGAAACCGCAGCAACGCTGGATGGTGTAGAGAGTCTGCACGGCCGGCTGAAGCCCGGCAGGTGTCGGCGCAAGTCCGACTCCAGCGGCCATTTTTGGCAATTGTTCCCATCGTCCGTGAATGCAAAGCAGTTCGAGCGACCGGAATTTCAATCCGGACCTAGCCGGTGCGAGTCCGGCCACGGATGCCATTTTGATTTACGATTTAAGAAGTACGATTTACGAAGCGACAGGCAGTTCTATGCCGCCCATCGCTTCGTAGATTGTAAATCCAAAATCGTAAATCCCTCTCTGCTCTCAAGGTGTAACAGATCTGCATGTCTCCCTGCGAAGGAGAAGGTTCGTGGTGCAAGTCCACGTGAGAGCACCAATTTGTTGAGCCCCTGTGCCTCAGCAGCCACAGGGCGGGTTTCGTAAACCCATAATCGTCGGTGCGAGTCCGACCAGGGGCTCCAGTTTTAATTTAGTGACGCAGTATGAATCGGCGGGTCGTGTGACTAGCCGCTTGTCACTGGAGACAGGAAAAGGTAATAGCGGAGGTGAATATGAACCGACGAACGCCAGAGGAGGCGCGACGAATCGCGGAATCGCTCGGGCCGGCAGAACGGCTGGTCCAATTGATTATCAACTTTCCGGACCATCTGTGGCACAACCGCCCGGGTGTGATCCGAAACGGCAAGTGGAAGGCGGCCACCCGCAAGGAGATCGATGATTTTAAAAAGAACGGACGGGTAGGGGATGGCGAGTTTCGCCAGTCCGGCCCGAACGTCGAGGCCATCGAGCAAGTCTATGGCGCGCTGGCCGATATCTGGACGGCGAACAATGAACTCGCCGCCCGTCTCGCTTCTTATGTGATGAAGGAGACGGACTGGCGCGATATGAAGGTGGTTTGTGCCGCCTTCATGCTGGTGCAGAGCCGCTCCGGTGAACCCGTCACCGAGGAGAGCAACGGCAAGAAAGTCGTGCTCTTCTACGATGACGACTATCGCGATGTGGGCGATGCCATGATCAAGCTGTATGAGCGCGGGTCAAATCGCATGATGAACCCCAAGCTCATCCACCGTATCGGTGAGATCCTGAGCCTGCCCGGCGTCGTGACCATGAACCGCACGTTGGGATTCGGGAACACGCTCAAGCGCAAGCCGTTCACGGGCCGTTACTACAAGTCTGTGACAGACTGGATCGAGTTCCGTGAAACGAATCCGACCATGCTGGAGGGACTCAAGAAGTCCGGCTATGCCAAGACGGTCCAGAGCCTGGCCCGTATGACCGGCTACAAGCCCAAGTCCAAGCGCTTCTTCGAAGTGCTCGGCTGGAAGCAGAAGCAGGCCGCAGAAGGTCATCGCAGCATCGGTTTGACGGATCTTCAGATCCGCAAGGTGAGCTTCGAGGGGCTTTCTGAAAAGGCGATCTGCGAAACCATCCAGTCTGAGCAGCTCGGGTGGAAGCAGGTCATGGGTATGCTACCAAAGAATGTCGGGCTTACCCCCGCCATCTTCGTGGCGATGATCGACCAGTTCTCGGACAAGGACCTGACGATCCTGACGCCAACGCTGGAGGAGTTGGGTTTGTTGAAGCACGAGCCCATCAAACAGCGCTGGCAGGAAGCGATCGACAAGCAGGAAGACCAACGGGCGCGCAACATCGCCAAGAACCTGCGTGACCGTGAGCTGGCCGGCAAACTGCAGGCTTCGGCCGATGCAGCTGTCACCAAGGCGGTCGCTGCCGCGACGAGAGAGGCGGATATCCGTATCATGTTCATCATCGATACGAGCGCATCCATGCAGGGTGCGATCGAGACCTCGAAAGAGGCGCTGTCGATGCTGGTGCAGGGGTTTTCGCCGGAGAAGCTGCATATCTCCTCCTTCAACACCGTAGGAACTCTGCTGAAGCTGCGTCATCACTCGGCTGCCGGTGTCCAGCACATGCTGAAGGGCATCACGGCGGGTGGCGGGACCATCTACAGTGCGGGTGTGCGCGTGTTCATGGAGAACCACGTGCGTTTCCCGCCGGAGGCCGAGCTGGTCCTGTTTGCGGTCGGTGACGAGGCTGGTGAACAGCCCGAGTTGTTCGCCCAAAACCTGAAGCAGTGGGGCTATGTGCCCAAGGCCATCGCGCACATCGTCAACGTTGCGAATGACTCGCATCGTGGCACGACGGTGCGGCAGGCGGCGGAAAAGCTCGGAGTGCCTTACACCGAAGTGAATGTCCAGCAGTTCACGGATGTTTACCAGGTGCAGCGCACGATCAAGGCGGTGCTGGAAGCGCAACCCTACCGTGAGAAGGGTTCGATGATCGAAAAGATCATGCAGACGGAGCTGCTGGTCGCTCCTTATTGATTGAGACCATCCACATCGCCGGACGGCTGCAAGATGCCGTCCGGCGATCCTTTCCGCCCTTAGGTGGAGAGACGACTAATATTTGATTTCGCATCACGCAATCGGCTGGAAGTTACAAGCATACATGTAGGTTCGATTCCTGCCTTCCTCTCCATACGAGGAAGTAGCCTAATGGATCAGGCATCAGTTCACTAAACTGACAAACAATACTTCTTCCCACTCGCGTGATGTCTCTTTTTTCCGCCACGCAATCGGACGCAAGTCACAAGCTAGCTCATTCGGTAGAGCATCTGTCTAAGAAGCAGGTGGTAGTCGGTTCGAATCCGACGCTGAAACAATACTTCGTCTCACTCGCGTGGCGTCTCTTTTATCAATGTCTGAAATACGCAATCGGTTGGAAGTCACAAGCGTTCAAAGTAATGCCCGCTGCGATGCAGCCACCTCCAACCACTCGCGTAAAAATTTTCCGATGCCCAGGGGGCGGATGGTTGCCCTGGATCATCGGCCAGATAGTTTTGCATCACGCAATCGGCCGGAAGTTACAAGCATACATGTAGGTTCGAATCCTGCCTTCCCCTCCATATGGGGAAGTAGCCAAATGGAAAAGGCATCAGTCTCTAGAACTGACAAAACATACTTCTTCCACTCGCGTGATGCCTCTTTTTCTGCCACACAATCGGTTGGAAGTCACAAGCAAACCAACGGGTTCGATTCCCGCCGTGCCCATCTTACGGGCATGAAGCCAAATGGATTGGCAACAGTCTGATAAACTGCAAAAGCAACACTTCTCCCCACTCGTGTGGCGATACTCTTTGGCCCGGGCTCACACCCGGCATCACTTTGCCCTGTGCAAACGGTCAGAAGTCACAAGCATAGCTCAAAAGGTAGAGCGTCTGTTTCGCAAACAGAAGGATCCGGTTCGAATCCGGCGTCGGCCTGCGTATCAGGCTACCAAAAACACTTCTTTCCACTCGCGCAGGGCGAATTTACCTTTGGGCATCACCATGGACTACACCCAGTTTCTTCAACGTGAGGACGAAAGACCGAAGCTGCCATGCTTCGGTGGACGGTCCGTCTGCGATGATGCGCAGACCTATCGGCTGAAGGAATCTTTGGCTCCGGGATGGTACGTGTTCCGCAAAAGCGGACGGTTCCTGGTTCCAGAAGGCAGCGTGGAACCGCAGTTGGAATCATGGAAATTGCCTCGGGTCACCGGCTATCTGGTTGGTGGAAGATTGCTGGGTAATGACTTTCAGGCGCGACTGTTCGGTCTTTCCGCCGAACAGGAGCCACCCAAGTTCTCTCCCATCTCGGCGCGCAAATGGTTTGATGGCCATCTGCTTTTTGCAGGAGTCGAGTTCGAAACGGAGGTGGAACCGCAAGTGCGGGACGCGTTCGAGGAAGACCGCTCCATTGAAGCTGTGCGTGGTGTCACCCCGGCCTTGGCTCAGGCTTTTGTGTTGGAAAGCACCCAACGTGCACTCGCTCGTGAGGCGGAACGCCGCAAACTTGAAGAGGCGCAGTTGCAACAGCGCGCGGCTGAACTGGCCCGCTGGCAAGAAACTCTGGAAGGCCGGATCAGTGTGGCGCTTTCGCATACCGGTGCGGCACTCATCAGTTGGCGTCGCCAAGGGCAGGATCAGGCGGTCGTCCGTTATCGGCTTGCCGGACAACGTTTTGAGTGTGTCATCAATACCGGGACGTTACGGATCGTGGATGCGGGCATCTGTCTGAGCGGAGCGGATGACCGTTTGAACTTGTCCAGTCTGCCTTCAGCCGTGCGTGAAGCGGTGGAGACGGGCAGGCTGCATGTGTTCCGCCAAGTGTGAGGAGCCAGACATTATGTCACGGGAAGTTTGTTTCGTCCTAGCAGGAGAAGCCATCCTGCGAGTGTATTCCGGAACGGCTACGCGCATTCCGGATGCGAGGGAACGTTGGGAGATCATCTGGCAGAACCGGCATGAGATCACGGAGATCGTGCACTCTCATCCCGGTAACATGCTGGATTTTTCAAGCGAAGATTTGACCACGATGTCCGCTGTGGAGGCAGGCACGGGCAAAGCTTTCATCTGGTCCATCGTGACACGGGAAGGTTTTATCTCCCGTCGTGAGGGTAAGGATGCCCTTCGGGAGGATAGTCCATGGTGGCTGGCTCTATTGCGGGAACTTTCATACGGAAGCCCGAAGCCAGCAGGAAAAAAACAAGATTAGGAAAGGAGGAAAAACGATGAATGTATTGATCAACATCACCTGGCAGGGCCAGAGCGGTAACTATCTGGTGAACATGGAGCCGGGCGTGGACGATAACACGATCAAGCGTGTGTGTGAGGAAGCCGTGCGTGCGGGAGAAGTCCCGGGCATCACGTCTGCGATTCCGCGCAACGCGTTTGCGAACTTTGTCATCGATCGCTTCCAAGGACCGCAACCGCGGTTCGTGGTGCGACCGAAGGTGCCGTTTGGTGCTTGAAGACCGGATCGGGGTGGTGATCACCCCGTCCGGTGATTCTTCCATGGGCACAATCGCCGGAAGGGCGATGCATTTTTGACTTTATGAAGATTCTATTCTGTGGTGGCGGGGCACTGGGTTCTCACGCGCTGTTCCTGCTGCGTGATGCCGGTCATGAACTTGCGGTCATCGACTTTGACCGCGTGGAGTCGAAGAACCTGGCCTCGCAGTGGTTCGTCAAACAGATGGTTGGCAAGAACAAGGCCACTGCGCTGAAGATGCAGTTGCTGAATTTCTACGATGCCAAGCTGCAAGACTATCCAGTCCGCCTGACGGCGCTGAATGCCGAGGCGGTCATGGCTCCGGCAGATTTGGTGGTAGACTGCTTCGACAATGCGGGGAGCCGCCGTTTGGTCCAGGATTTTGTCCGCACGCAGGGAAAACCCTGTGTGCACGCCGGTCTGGCGGCCAATGGCGAGTACGGTGTCGTGCGTTGGGATGAACACTTCATCATCGATGCGGAGGATGCTCCGGGACAAGCCACGTGCGAAGGCCGCGGGTTTTTGCCCATAATCCTGCGAGTGAGCAGTTCATTGGCGGCATCCATCCAGTTTTATCTGGCTGATAAAAAGCAGGTGAACTGGAACGTGTCGCCACGAAATGCCGAAAGCTTCTAAGCCGGGACGGTCACCGGCGTTCATTCATTAAAAGGGACGAAGGAAGAGGTGCCAGGAGCGATTCCAATACAGGCCCGTTTCGCATTTCGGACTTCACACCTCGTCCCTTTCTGGATGGTGGCCATGATGTAAGAGTAGCATCACGCCCTGTGAAGGCGTTTGTGCCGGTGCAAGTCCGGTTGGTCACCCCAATTTTTATCACGGCCATATTGTAATGACAGCATGACGCCACCACCGGCGTCGGAGCCGGTTGGAATCCGGCTGGTCGTGCCCCTTGTTAAGCAAATGTTGATAATCAAAACCAACCAATAACGCGGCTGATCCCGCACCCATTCCTATGAGAGATGACATGCACAAAGTCCTCTGCGAAGAACCGCGAGGCGGACAATACTTCGCGAGGCAATTTCCTCGTCCGCAGATTGATTGCGAAGATGCCCCGAAATACGAGAGCATCAAGAAACCGCATACAGTGCGGAAATGGTTCGGTGAGCATCTTGGGCCCTTGAAACGCTGGCTTAGGTCAAATGTCGGTCGTCCTTGGAACGATGTCTATAGTGAGGGCAGTCCCATCTTCAAGCCGGACAATGTCGTGCGTGCGCACATCCGTTTTCATCTTTTGCAGATGGTGGAGCGTAACACGTTCATGCGAGATGGGGTGGTATGGTGCCACGACTACGGCATTGAGAGTGAAGTGAGGGGTGGTAGCACTTGTTGGCCCGTTTTCTATGTTCATCCTGAATCCGGATTGCTCCTTGAATCTCACTCCACCAGGCGAAAGGAGCGTGAGGCTAGAAGGGCGGAAGAAGAGCGACTGTCCGAGGTGCGCTGGCTCACTGATGACGTGATGTTGAAGCGCATCGACGGCATCTGGTATGAATTCCGATTCAAGAAACTGCGAGATGGCGCGGGAGTTTTTGACCTGTTGGAGCGGCGGGTGGTTTTCTCGCACAATGTTGGACATCGTGGAGCCTGTGTGTCCAAGCATCAGCTGTCACGTCGTGAATTAAGGCAATACGGGTTGGTCAACAAACCGATGATAAAAGCGCGGTCTTCAGAGCATTCAGGTGCTTTGACAACCGCGCTTTTCGCGGTGGGTTACCTATCAACAACAATTCCAGGAGGACTTATGGCAAAGCACATGACAGAAGATGAACAGCCGAACTTTGAGATCACCAGCAAACGTCGCAAGGGTTTCCCTTCCGAGACACAAGTGAAACGTGGTGAGCGCATCGTCCACGGGAATAAAGAGCTGTTCGAGAAGCTCGGCCGTAATGATATCTGCCCTTGTGGGTCGGGACAAAAATTTCCGGAACTGCTGCCTGCGTTCAGGCAGATATGATGGTAAGCACAGGAACTACTTTTTTCCGGGAGTAGTCCCAAGCACGTTGGGAAAGGACTCGTATGAACATCACCGAACTCGTCAAAGGCAAGAAAGCACGCTTTGTCCATTATCGCGAATGCAACTTCATCTATGAAACGGAAGGCGGCTTCCAGTTTCCCGTGCCGCTGGATGAGGTGGGCAATGCCACGTTGCTGATGGAGGACAAGGCGCTGTTCTTCATGCGTTGGATACGACGTCATCTGGCGACAATCGAATCCGTGGCGAAGTAAGCGAAAGATATCCAAAGATCCCGTTGGCCGAGCAGCTTAGGCAGCAGTTTGCAAAACTGTTCAGATGGGTGCGATTCCCATACGGGATCCCAATTTACAGCCAGTCAGATCATTTCGCCGGTTCGCAGCGTTTCAGGAAGACGACGCGGGAGATGCCGGTGATGGTCGGGGGCTTGATGCGGCGCCAGAGTTCGGCGGATTCTACGGTAGTGCCGGTGACTTCGTGCAGGCCGGTGTAGAACCATTTGCCGCCTTCTTCGCGGCGGACATAGACGGGGAGCGGGCCAGTGGTCTCGGCGAGTTTAGCGCCCCATTTGGGCAGGTCGCCTTTTTTGCCCACCCAGACTTCGCAGGGATTACTTTCGGCGAGCGGATTCCACATGAGGCCGAGGCACACGCCTTTGATCACGCCGCGTTCGTGGATGACGAAGTGGGGCGGGGCGTTGTTCCCATTGAGCGCAGTGCGGATCACATTGAAATCATAGCCTTCACCTACGACGTGAGCGGGTGAGGGGGACGGGGTCGAGTTATCAGACATCGGTGCTAGACAAGCAACGGGGGCGGGTGGAGTCAACTGGCATTCATACGCGCCGGCGGCTACGGGCTTGTGAAAGGAGCGGTTTTCAGGCAAAAACACGGACATAAAACCATTCCATGAGCACGATCAAAACACCTGAAGCAGAGCGGGTAAGGTTGTTTTGGCATGCGTTGAGACTCGTTGCACTGCTGCTGGGGTTGAGCGGTTGCGCCAGTTCGGCCACTTCCATGAAGCAAAAATTTGACGGTTACGCGCTGGAGATCAATACGAAGACGGATGCGGAATTGCAGGCGAAGCTGGAGGCGATGGATGGAAAGTTGCGCGAGCGTCATGGAATGAAGGCAGAGCAGACGATGGTGGGGGTGCTGGATTTGCGGACGCTGCGGCTCGCGATTCTGCGGCCGGACCGGATGGAATACGCGGCGAGTGTGCCGAAGATCGGTATCTTGCTCGCTTACATTCAGCTTCATCCTGAGGCGGTGACGAATCTTTCTTCCGTGACGCGACATGAGCTGGGGCTGATGGCGAAGGCGTCGAGCAATGAGATGGCAGCGAAGTATTCGCTGGAGATGGGGCTGAAGCAAATCCAGCAGGTGCTGAATGACTATGGTCTGTATAACACGAACCATGGCGGAGGCATCTGGGTGGGGAAGCACTACAGCAAGGAGGGGGAACGCATCCCAGACCCGGTGGGCGAATTCTCGCATGGGGCGACGGTGCGGCAGTTGTTGAGGTATTATCTGTGGCTGGAGCAGGGGAAGCTGGTGTCGCCGGAAGCATCCAAGGTGATGCGGGAGATTTTTGAATCGCCAGAGATTCCGCATGACCAGATCAAGTTTGTGAAGGGTTTGAAGGCGCGCGACGTGAAGATCATCCGTAAGTGGGGTTCGTGGCAGACATGGCTGCATGACAGCGCGGTGATCACGGGGGCGGACCGGCATTACATCCTGGTGGCGCTGACGAATCATCCGAAGGGTGATGCGTATCTAGAAGAGTTGGCTGTGGTGGTGGATGATCTGATGATGCAGAAGTAGCGAGGGTTCTTATTTGGACCGCGGCTGTGTGCCTCGGAAGCACCAGCCGCAGCGGTCAGATTTAGCAAGGCAGGTTTAGAATATTTCACGCCCGTTAATTTTCACGTGCTGCGGCTGATTCCGCTATCGCGGAACACAGCCGCGATCCAAGCATTACATTTTCCCGGGCATAGGTGTTGATAGATACACGCCGGTCTTCCAAACCGGATTACAGGGAGCATTACCCTGATGCCCGTCCAACTTTCCCAAGTGAGTCAGAGGAGCGGTCGAGACCTCGCACGGTCGAACTAATGACTGGCATCCTCGGCTCGGTGCGCTTGGGAAATCTCTTTTTCTTTGCCATGCGGGCGGCAGGTGCTTGTCCAGGACCTCACAGGCCTGGATGCGATGGTTCAAGTCCATCCCCGCGTGGCAAAACTATTTCATTTTACGCTTCGGGAACTCGAGCAGCAGAGTCTCTGTCTCTTAAACAGATATGTCAGGGTGCAAGTCCCTGCCGAAGCACCAGTTTTATTTACGATTTCAGATTTACGAATGACGAGCGTCACGGAGAAACATGCTGCCTCGTGAATCGTAAATCCAAAATCGTAAATTGACATGCCGTGTTGGCCCAATTGGCAGAGGCGTCCTGCTTTGAGAGACTGTTTGGA
The DNA here is from genome assembly GCA_023431185.1 of Verrucomicrobiota bacterium. Taxonomy (GTDB): domain Bacteria; phylum Verrucomicrobiota; class Verrucomicrobiia; order Limisphaerales; family JAEYXS01; genus JAEYXS01. The sequence continues at coordinate 25,831 of JAEYXS010000107.1, read as the reverse complement.
AAAAGCATTGGCGCTGTCTGCTAGTTCAAACGGTTTAGGGCGTTGTTGCGGTTCGGTCACAGATTTTGTGGCCAATATGCTCCCTCATCGCGCCTAGCCCTAACCCGTTTGTCCTGCGCAGCCATCACCAATGCTTTTCCCAAATAATCTCCGGGAACGGGAAGGTTGAAGGTTCGAATCCTTCACATGGCACCATTTTAGTTTTCCGGCGTGTGGTTAACCCCGAATAGCAGAGGGGACAGTCTTAGAAACTGTGAGCCTTGGAGGTGCAAGTCCTCTCACGCCGACCATTTTCTCCGATGCCTGGCCTCAGCGGGAATAGCAGACCCCAATGACTTAAAATCACTGCGCCTTCCGGGTGCAAGTCCCGGGGCATCGAACGGTGTGTGGTTAACCGGGAAGAGCAGACCGGACCGCCTCAAAAGCGGGCAGCCTTGGGAGTGCAATTCTCCCCACGCCGACCAAACTTGTGGAGGGTCAACCAGACGAGCGTGCTGGCGCTGTTTGCTAAACAGCGGGTTCCCCTTTGGGGAATGTGGTGCGAGTCCACGGCCTTCCGCCATTCTTTGAGGGGCGAAGTTTGAAGTGAGCGGTGCGCGGGAAAGTCCAGCCAGCGCACTTCGGCCTTCTTACTTCGTCCCTTTCAATTTAGCCACCTCTGATCGCGAAGCAGCTCGAGCGGTCCATGTTTAACGGATGAAGCCGGTGGAAGAGACCGGCCAGAGGAGGCCCTTTTTGATGCGGAGCTGAAGCCACAGCAGACCGGCATCGGACTTTTAATCCGATAGGGTGAGGTTGCAACTACCTCCGGCTCCACCAGTTTTTAGAGAATTGAGAATGCAGAAGGTAGAGTGAAGAAAACCGGCTTTTCTGCATTCTGAATTCTTCATTCTCCATTTGATTCACTCGGTGGTGAAATAGCATCGCGTCTGGCTTACATCCAGAAGTCGAGGGGGCAGTACCTTCCCGGGTGACCATTTTCAATCGCCTCGTGGCGTAATCAGCAGCGTGCCGGTCTCTGAAACCGGAGGATCTGGTGCAATTCCAGGCGAGGCAGCCAGTTTAAGATTGTCGAAAGGTTCGAGGACGAGAAGGAATTTTTCCATAACAACAGAGGACAAACACCAACACGGCTAGAAGCGTTGAAAGGTTGAATCGTTACAGCGTGAGAGGATCACGTTGCGACTGCTTAACCGTTTTTACGATTAACGCTTTTAGCCGTTTAACGAAGAGAACGATTTATGAGCGACGTGCTGAACAAGGCAGTAGTGCTGGTCTTGAACCGGAACTGGCAGGCGATCCATGTGCGGACGCCCGCGGAGGCTTTTTGCCAGATGGCGACGGGCGCGGCCACAGCGCTGGAGATCGAGGGCGAGGAATACATCCGGCCAGTCACGTGGGCGGAGTGGATCACTCTCCCGGTGCGTGAGCAGGATCAAGCGGTCCGCACGGCGCGAGGGCAGATCCGTGTCCCGACGGTGATCGTGGCGGTGAACTTCGACAGGGTGCCGAAGAAGCGCCCGAAGCTGTGCGCCAAGACGATCCGCGAGCGCGATGGGAATCGCTGCCAGTACACCGGTCGTGAGCTGCGTCCGGAGGAGGGCAGTCTGGACCACGTGTTGCCGCGTTCGCGCGGTGGGCAGGACACGTGGGAGAACCTGGTGTGGTCAGCGAAGGATGTGAATACCCGGAAGGGGAATCGCCTGCCCCATGAGGCGGGGTTGAAGCTGCTCAGCGTGCCACGCGCTCCGAAAGAGCAGTTGGTCACGGCGACGATCCGAAATTCACACAGCATCCCGGAGTGGAAGCTTTTTTTGAATGAGTAAACGAACTGAGGCGGCGGGAGTTAAACCCGCCGCCTCCATTTAGAAAGCAAATTTATGAATACGAAGACTCTGTATCGACCGGTTGGACCGAAGGAACTGGAGCTGATCAAGGCCAGCGGCTGGCGCGCGTTTCCGCCGCGTCTGCCGGAGCAGCCGATCTTTTATCCTGTAATGAACGAAGAATACGCGGTGCAGATCGCGCGCGACTGGAATGTGCGTGCGTCTGGTGCCGGATATGTCACGCGCTTTCAGGTGAAGGCGGATTTTGTGGCGAAGTATGAGGTGCAACAGGTCGGCACGCAGGTTCACAAGGAATTGTGGGTGCCAGCGGAAGAGTTGGAGCAGTTCAACGCGAATATAGTTGGTGAAATCGAAGTGATACGGGAGTTTACCCATGAAAATATTGTTTCCGAGTCATCCTTTACATAGGCGGCGGGCGGATCCGGAGTATGCGGGGGAGTGGCAGGCGGCGAGGGCGGCGGGGTTCGCGTGTGAGTTGTATGACGTGGACCGGTTGCGCGAGGGGAATGCGCCGGAGGCGTTGAAACATTGCGCGCCAGCGACGGACGCGGGTGAGGCGATCTTGCATCGCGGATGGATGTTGCGGTGTTGGGCTTATGGCTCGTTGCATCGGGAGTTGATCGCGCTGGGGTATGAGCCGGTGGTGTCGCCGGTGCAGTATGCGGAGGCGCATTACTTGCCGAATGCGTATCCACTGCTGGCCGGTCACACGCCGGAGAGCCGGTGGATTGCAGGGAACGATGTGCGGGCGGCGTGGGCGGTGTATGAGGAACTGGCGGCGGGCGATGTGATCGTGAAGGACTTTGTGAAGTCGGCGAAGCATCGGTGGAAGGATGCTTGTTTCATTCCGGCGGGGACGACGTATGCGCGGTTCAAGGATATCCTGCTCACGATGTTGTATGTGCGCGGGGATGAGTTCGAGAAGGGGTTCGTGTTCCGGCGGGCGCATCCGCTGGTCTGCAATGGGGCGCATGCGTGCGGTCGGCCAAAGCATGATGAGGTGCGGCTGTTCTTCTGGGATGGCGAGTTGCTGGCGGCGACGAAGGAAGAGCCGTTAAGCGAGCTGGCTATGTGGACGATGCTGGCGCGGCGGTTCAGCAACCGCTTCATCACGATGGATGTGGCACGGCAAACGGATGGACGGTGGATCGTGATCGAGACGGGGGATGGCGGGGTTTCGGGGTTGCCGGAGGGAATGGGGGCGGATGGTTTTTACGAACGAATGAGAGTCAAAAATTTAAGGCTATTGTGTAATCATGCCTGCGAAATGGGCTGACTGAAGGATGCTCTTTTGAGAGATTTATATGTATGTCCAAAGAGTACGAAAATAACCACTACGTTCCTATTTGGTATCAAAAGCAATTCCTGCCTGTGAACCAAAAGGATCAAGAGCTTTACTACTTGGATTTGAATCCGAGCGTAATTGTTGATCCACGCGGTGTGTCGCATCCTAGGCGGGCGGTTAGGCGACTTGGGTTCAAATACTGCTTTGCAGAAAAAGATTTGTACACAAGAACGTTCGGGGAAGATAAATCAAAAGATATTGAGAAGAATTTCTTTGGGGAAATTGATAGAAATGGTCATCAAGCCGTTAAGTTTTTTGCTGATTTTAAGCATGGGGGATTTGACGAAGAGAAATTGAATAATCTTGTGAGATACATGAGTACGCAGAAACTGAGGACAATCAAAGGGCTTGGATGGCTCACCCAAATTGCGCCTGGGAAAAGTAAGGAGCAAGTGCTGTCTTTAATGGTGAAGTGGTATCAGCTTTATTGTGCAATCTGGACTGAATGCGTATGGAGTATTGCTGATGCCTCTCAATCAGAGACAAAATTCATCGTATCTGACCATCCGGTTACTGTCTACAACCGCCGATGTGGGCCAAGTTCCCAGTGGTGCAAAGGGTTGAACGATCCAGATATTCGTTTTCACGCTACTCACTCCGTATTTCCGCTATCTCTTGATAAGGTGCTTATTTTGACCAATCTTTCTTGGGTTAGAAATCCTTACCAAAAAGAGGTGGAGTTGCGGCCTAACCCGGATTTTTTCAGGGGTTCTCTGTTCAAATTAATGGACATCCAGATTTCTCGTTGTCTCACGGAACATGAGGTCCGACAGATTAATTTTATCATTAAAAGTAGAGCGAAAAAGCACATTGGGGCAGCTAGAGAGGAGTGGTTGTACCCTGAAAAGTACGTTTCTAAATCACAGTGGAATACATATGGGAATGGTTATCTTTTGATGCCTGAACCACGATGTTTGAGTTTTTCAAAAGAAGTCTTTATGAGCTTTGCCGATGGGACATCGACTGCTTTTGATGAATATGGCCGTAGACCTTGGCAAAAGGGATTTGGCAGTGGGCTTGGAGGCGCAAGTGAATTTAGCAAATTTCAACGTTTTCAGGGAGAGTTTGCTCGGCTTTTTGGTCGGAAGAGAAGAGGGCGTTGCTTTCATTTTAATCGTCTCAGCGAAGAAGAGGACAGTGAGGAAATGCATCAGCATTATTTAAACTCAGAGAAGAAAAAATAGATTGGGATGTGAGGTTTTATGAGTGGGGAAATGAATACACATATCCACCCGACGGGTGAGGCGACGGGCTTCATCCCGGCTCCGGGGGACAAGGGGAAGCCGATCACGGTGATCGGGACGAATTCCATTCGCGCGGGGTTTGATGCGAAGTGCTTGCAGCAGGCATTGAACTCGCGCGGTGCGCCGGGCGTGACGGATCTGGTGTTGAACCCGGATGCTCATGCGGGGTATGGCGCGCCGGTGGGGTGCGTGATGGTGTCGCCGACGCACGTTTATCCGGGGCCGGTGGGCGTGGATATCAAGTGCTCGATGAGCTATCTGCAGATGGATCTGCCGGAGGATCAGTTGCTGGACAAGCCGGTGCGTCGCGCTTTGATCAATGCGATCATGGAGCGCACGCCGACGGGGGCGGGGCGTGGTCAGAGATCGGCGTATAAGGCGCGCAAGGTGGGTGAGGAGCTGGGGTTCATGGCAGTGACGGAAGGGGCGTCGCCGACGGTGTGTCATGCCCTGGGGATCCCGCAGGAGTGGGCGCAGCGTTGTGAGGATGCGGCGCATACGGGCCACGATGAGACGAAGGATGCGCTGGCGAATCGCCTGGAGATGCTGCTGAAGACGAACCAGATCGGGCGCTTCGGTGAAAAGATGAGCCAGCTTGGTTCCTACGGTGGTGGAAATCACTTCGGTGAGTGCGAGGTCGTGCGCATCGGTGATAATGAGCGTGCGCGTACGGTCGCGGAGGTGTTTGGGCTGAAGGACGGGTGCGCGGGGTTCCTTTCGCACTGCGGTTCACGCGGGTTTGGGCATGCGCTGGCGAGCATGCAGTTCCATGCGTTGCAACGTAAGTTCAGCGATTGGAGCATTCCGCTGCCGGGTGAGGATCGTGAGCTGGTGTATGCGCCGCTCGGGACACCGGAGGCGGATGCGTATATCGATGATATGTCGCTGGGGGCGAACTTCGCGACGGTCAATCATCTGCTGATCAATGCGCTGGTGCTGGAGGCGTTCCAGGAGATCATCCCGGGCGTGAAGGGATCGCTGGTGTATTTCATCAGCCATAACATCGCGCGGAAGGAGCTGCTGCCGAATGGTAGCGGTGGATTTGCCGGTGAAGGCTGGGTGCATCGCAAGGGCGCGACGCGGGCGTTTCCGGCGGGGCATCCGTCACTGAAGGGGACGTTGTTCGCGGATACGGGGCATCCGATCTTGCTGCCGGGAAATCCGACGGCGGGTTCGTGCATCATGGTGGCGGATGCGGGGGCTTCGGTAAGCTCTTATTCCGTGAATCACGGGGCGGGCCGTGCGATGGGGCGTAAGGCGGCGGATCGGGCGCTGGACCAGAAGACGGTAGATGAGGAGTTCGTGACGAACGATATCCTGACGAACTGCCGCGTGTATCCGAAGGACGAGGCGCCGGCGGCGTACAAGGACTTCGATGCGGTGCTGGATTCGGTGAACAAAGCCGGGCTGGCGAGCGAGGTCGCGCGGCTGAAGGCGCGGTTTGTGATCAAGGATGCGGATCAGAGTCTGCGTGGGGCGGCGTGAGCTGCGAGTGGATGGTAGATGGTGGATAGTGGATGGTTGGGAGGGCGTCGTGCTTTAGGTGCGGCGCTCTCTCTTCTTTTTAACCGCAGATGGACACAGATTCACACAGATGGAAAAGGTTGAGGCGCAGAGGGGATTTTTCGACAGGATTAACGAGATTTATAGGATTGGAGGGGGATAGAGTTTGTTGATGAAGGTGCGGAGTTGTTGTGCGTCGACGATGCAGATCATGAGGTCGCAGCGCAATAGGCCGACGAGATCGTCGAGAGCATCGAGATCGGAGGGATCGCTGACGGCGATTTTCAGCAAGGCGTGCGGGTGCTGGGGGATAAAATCCAAAGGGAGAACCTGATAGGACCGCGCAATCACGGCCGGTATCCGGGCGAGTAGTTCCGGCGGGAAGGAGAATTGCTCCAAGTCAATGAACTCGGCACCGAATTGGGCAGCTTTGGCTGCGGCATCGTCGTTCATGAGGCAAGGTCCACCGTCGAGAGGGATTCGTCCAGTTCGAGTTTAACCGCAGTCCAATAACACCGACGGCAAACGCCGATTCAGACAGATGGGGTGAGCCCGCTAAACACGCTAAATAAACGAAACGGAAATATAAACTGAAGGACGCAAAGGGAGCGAAGGGGGATGCCGGGAAAGATACGCGGAATAGAAAAGAGACCAGAAGGATGCAGAGTGGAACAGCGATTTGCGCTCGTGCAATTAATCGCAGTGAGACTGGACAGGCGGTGGCGCCTGTCCCATTACGCGACGGCTACGCTTACTTCCGTTTGGCGGAGGCGTTCTGTTTGGCGCGGAACTCCGAAGGGCGCCAGCCGATCCACTTCTTGAAGGTGGTGGAGAAGACGAAGGGGTTCTGATAACCCACGGAGGCGGCGATGACTTCGATCTTGTCGTTGTTGGTGCTGAGGAGTTCGGCGGCGCGTTGCATGCGCAGGAAGGTGACTTGCTGCATAGGGCTGCGGCCGAGCTGGCGACGGCAGAGGCGGCGTAGGTGCTCGCTGCTCACGTGGCTGATGGAGGCGAGGCGGTCGAGAGTCCACTCTTGATCGAGTTCGTTGATGACCTGATGCCACAGGCGCCAGAGGCGGTCGTCGCCTTGCCAGGGTTGCGCGAATTGGAGGACGTAAGATTGGATGAGCTCGACCCAGTGGTGCAAGGCGCTAGGGGAGTTGCTCGCACCGCATTCGTGGTAGAGGCCTTCGACGGCGTGGCGAAGTGGCAGGCTGTCGAACTTCGCAAGGACGGGAGAGGTGGCGGCGATGATGGGTTTCTTCTCGGGCGGCTCGGCGTAGCGCACCCAGCAGAATTGCCAACGGCATTCGGAGGTGGCGTAGAAGGCGTTCACGGTGTGCGGCGGCAACAGGCACGCGGTGCCGGGGGAGCAAACTTGCCAACGGCCATCGACGAGGACCTTGCCGCGGCCGCCGAAGCAGGCGAGGAGGTAGGTGCCGCTCTGGTCCTTGCGCACGACGCGGTAGGGGACCTTGGCGTTCGCGATGCCGACATGGGCGATCTGGTGCAGACCGAGGGTATTGCACACGCGGGCTTCCTGGAGCCAGGGTCGCTGGTCGTGGGTGTCTGCGCGCACGACGCATTGATGCGTGTCATCTCCGATGATGTGCGTTTCCGATAGCTTGTCGTGCTTCCCGCTCATGGCTGGTTGTCTGTGTGCGTCTATACTACACTCACTTAACCGGATTGCACTCTTAAACAATATCTGACGTTTGTTCTTATGCCGAATCCCTGGACTGGAAAAGGAAATCCTTACACGCGCAAAGAAGTGGTGGAACGGCTGCGGGCCGTGGTGAAGAAGGGTGACGCGATCATCGCGGCCGGTGCCGGCACGGGCATCAGCGCGAAGTTCATCGAGAAGGGTGGCGCGGATCTGGTGATCATCTATAACTCCGGGCGCTTCCGCATGATGGGCCATGGCTCGACGTGCGGTATGATGGCTTATGGTGACGCGAACGCGATCGCGATGGAGATCGGCGAGTACGAAGTGTTGCCGGTGGTGGAAGAGGTGCCGGTGATCTGCGGCGTGCATGCGACGGACCCGCGCCGCCGCATGTGGCACTGGCTGGGGCGCATCAAAGAGATGGGTTTCAGCGGGGTGAACAATTTCCCGACGCACACAATCGTGGACGGTCACTTCCGCGGCGTGCTGGAAGAGACGGGCATGAGCGTAAAGAAGGAGTATGAGATGGTGGCACTCGCCCGGCGCATGGACTTGTTCTCGGTGGTGTATGTTGGTTCACCGGATGAAGCGGTGGAGATGGCGAAGGCGGGTGCGGATGCGATCATCGCGCATGTGGGCACGACGGTGGGTGGTTCCATTGGCGTGACAAAGTCCGTGGTGTCGTGGGATTTCACGATCAAGCGCACTCAAGAGATCATCGATGCGGCGAGCCGCGTGCGGAAAGATATCTTCTTCCTGTGCCATGGCGGACCGATCAACACGCCGCAAGATGCGGATCGTGTGATGAAGAACACGGATGCGGTGGGCTTCGTGGGCGCGAGCTCGCTGGAGCGCATGGGCGTGGAAGCTTCGCTGACGAACTTGACGAAGGAGTTCAAGGCGCTGAAGGCTCCGGCGGCGAAGAAGTGGGGGAAGAAGAAGTAGGGTCTTTTTCACCACGGAGGCACGGAGAGCGCGGAGTGGAAGAATAGTTGAAAATACTATGCAAAAGCATGTTTTCATCAGTGCGGCGCAGGCGATGACGGAAGAGTTCAAGGGGCGTACGAACCATTGGCTCTGCCGTCCGGAGATCGCGAACTGCAAGGATCTGCAGATCTGCCGGGCGACGTTGCCGCCGGGTGAAGGGCATGATTTCCACACGCATCCGGAGCTGGAAGAAGTCCTCTACGTGCTGGAGGGCCAACTGGAGCAGTGGGTGGAGAAGGAGATGAAAGTGCTCAACCCGGGCGAGCTCGCAGTGATCCCCGCGGGTGTGGTGCATGCTTCGTTTAATCCGACGAATAAGGACGTGATGTTTCTGGCGATACTTTCACCGGCAGCGGCCAAGGGGCCCTTCGCGGTGGATGTGAGCGGTGAGGAGCCGTGGAAGTCGTTGCGGAAGAAGTAGGCGAGTTCAGTCGCCGAGCCGGAATGGTTTTGGCTGTGTTCCATCTACATCAGTAAAGCCGTATTCCTGCGCGAGATCACCCACACAGAGCACTTTGCCGGTGTGACGTAACACGTTGCGATCGGCGGTGAGCGCAGCGACGGCGCGGCCTGCATAAGCCGGAGTTTCTGAAGGAATACCTACCGTGTCCGTGAGTGAGGGATCATCTGCCAGCGCTTTCATCACTCGCTCCGTGCGCATGAAGCCCGGAGCCAGTGCGAGCGCGGTGATGCCATGAGGTTTCAGTTCCGTGCCCATCGCGAAGGCCATGCGGTTCATCGTGCTCTTTGCGAGATCGTAGAAGAAGTGGCCGGTATATTTGTCGCGATCCCACGCAGTGATGTTCACGATGAGGCCGCTTTGCCGGGGCAGCATCCAGGGCACTGCCGCGGCACTGGCGAGGGCGTAGGTTTTCACACCTTGATCGAACATGTTTGTCCAATGCTCGGAGGATTGTTCCCAGAAGGGCTTGAGATCGATGGTGAGTTCGTTGCCTGCCCAGGCGCAATTCACGAGCAGGTCGATGTGACCGCACTCGGCCCCGATGCGGTTGATGGCGGCCTCAAGCTGCCATTGGTCCGAGCAGTCACAGGCACGGGCGATGCCGCGTCCGCCGTGGGCGGTGACAGCTTCGGCGGTGTCTTCGATGGTGCCGGGGATATCGTCCTTGCGCGGACTTTTTCGGCTGGTGCGGGCGAGGACATAGACAGTGGCTCCGGCGGAACCCAAGGCGAGCGCGATGCCTTTTCCCGCACCGCGGCTGGCACCGGTCACGACGGCGGTGTGGCCAAGCAAGGGGCGATTGGGATCGTGGAGTGAAACAGCTTCCACTGAGGAGGCTGGAGATTGGGGAGTGCCAACATCCGTTGTCATATGCCCGCAGTGTCCACCCGGCCACTGACAACGTTATGTCAGGATGCTTTACGATGATGTGCGAGCGCTTTTTCAGCCGCTTCGATGACGCGTTGCTTCAACTCGGGAGGTTCGAGGACGGTCGCGTTCGTGCCGAAGGAGAGCAGCCAGCCAGTCATCCAATCAAACGAGCCGGTGCTGAGCATGAGGACGGAGCCGTCCTTTCGCTTCACTTCCTTCTGCACGCCCAGAGACCACTCGCGGCGGGCACGCTCCGCAGAGAGGGGGGCGAAAAGCACCTTGGCCGTCAGGCTCGTGGATTCCTTGCGCCAGAGCTCCCGCAGTTTTTCATACGTGACATCTTCGCGGGGAGTGAACGTCTCCTTCAGAATGGTGATATGCTGGATGCGGTCCGTGCGAAAATCGCGCACGTCCTGACGCAGCCGGCACCAGGCCATGAGGTGCCAGCGTTCGAGATAATAGATGAGGAAGAGCGGTTCGATATCGCGGGGTTTGGCTGTTTCATCCTTTGCGCCGTGGTAATCGATTCGTACCACGCGGCGTTGGGCGAGCGCTTGCTGAAGCTCGATGAGATTGGCGGCCTCCGGAGTTTTGTTGCGGGGGAAAGCGATGCTGCGCTCGATGTTCTCCAAGTGCCGTTGTTGCTCGGCGGGCAGCACGGCGCGGATCTTCATCAGCGCGGACTGCATCGGAGCTTGGAGGGAAGCATCGGTGAACTGATTCACCAGCACGCTGCCGGTGGCGATGGCCCCGGCTTCCTGCGCGGTGAACATCACGGGTGGCAGATGATACCCGCGCACGAGGCTGTAGCCCACGCCCGCTTCGGCCACGATGGGCACGCCCACTTCACCTAATGCGGCGAGGTCGCGATAAACCGTGCGGACGCTGATCTCGAAGTGCGCGGCCATGTCCTCGGCCCGGACGACCCGGCGTCCTTGCAAAAAGAGAATCATGCCCAGCAACCTGTCCACGCGGTTCATGCGCGGATTTCAGGGCAGAAGGGGCGGGGCGTCAATCCTTCGTGCTGGGGTTGCAAAGTGGTTGTCCACGGATTAGCTTGCACGGATTCAACCGAACTATTGCGGAGCCACGTGCTCTGCCTATGTCCATCATTGTACCAAGTGCTGAATGAGCGGTTTTAAGTCTGTATCGGCAACTTTCTGGTGTTGCGTCGTCCTGCTGCTGGCCTGCCGGAGTGCCAGTGCCCAGACGTGGGAAAGCTCGCTTTACGGGGCTGGCTGGTCGCCGACACCGGCACTGTCCTTTGCTACGGACAAAATCATCCAAGATTTTTCCTATGCCGGTTATCGGCGTGGTGAGGTGCCATTGCCGGCCAATCCGCCGGGTGCGACATTCAATGTGGTGAGCGGTTATGGGGCGGACCCGACGGGAACCACGGACAGCACGGTGGCCATCCAAGCGGCCATCAATGCGGCGGCAACAGCCGGGGGTGGCATCGTTTATTTGCCGGCGGGAACTTACCATGTGAGTCCGCAAGGCAGCTTGACCTACGCTCTGAACATCGCGGCGGGTAACATTGTGTTGCGGGGGGCCGGGACGGGGCAGACTTTCTTGGTGAACACCAGCACCAGCATGCGTTCCAAGGTCATCATCAATGTGTCCGGTCCATCATCGGCTAGCTGGACCACCGTGCAGACGCCGAGTACCACCATAACGGCTGACCTGATGGGGCCGACGACGCGCATTCCGGTGACCAGCACGAGCGGATTCAGTGTGGGGGAGTTCATCATCATCCGGGCCGATCCGGGCGATGACTGGGCCAACGAGCACAATGAAGATGGCTGGGTGGGCTATGCCAACAGTTACGGCCGGTTCCTGTATCACCGGCAGATCAAGGCCATTGATGCGGCCAACAACATCATCGAGGTGGACATCCCGACGCGGTACTATCTGAAGATGCGGGACAACGCCCGGGTGTACCGGAAGACGACGCTGATCGCGGAGGTGGGCGTTGAGGATCTTTCCATCGGCAACGTGCAGCATGCCGGGACCGGTTGGGCGGAGGAGGATTATAACAGTCCCGCCAACGGTTCTTATGATACGCATGCTTCGTATGTGCTGCGCTTCACGCGAGTGCGGGATGGGTGGATAAGGAACATGAACACCTTTCAGCCGGCCGGTAACACCACGACCTGCCATCTGCTTTCTAATGGCATTTTGCTCTCGGAATGCAGCCGGATCACGGTGAAGGACTGTTATTTTCAGCGGCCGCAGTTCGGTGGCGGGGGCGGCAACGGGTATATGTACCGCTTGCAGAACTCGAGCGATTGCCTGCTGGACACTTGCACGGCGGAATTCAGCCGCCATGGCATCGTGTTCTCACACATGGCCACCAGCGGCAATGTCATCTATCGCTGCCTGGACAAGAACACCGGCAAGCAGACCGGCAATACGGGAAACCAGAACACTAGCGGGCGGGGCAGCGATCACCATATGCACTTCAGCCATTCCAACCTGATCGATACGAGTGTGGCGGACAACAGCTACTTTGAGGCCCGCTACCGGCCGTTTGGTTCGGCTCCTTTGCATAACCTGACCTCGGCACACGGCGTTTACTGGAATACTGAGGGCAAGGCCAGTTCCCAGAGCTATGTGATCCATTCCCAGCAAAGCCGGTATGGGTATGTGATCGGCACGCGCGGCGGGGTGACGACGGTCAAGACCGACGGGACTTCTACGACGAAGACCGCACCGGTCGATCATGTGGAGGGCGTCGGGCAGGGGGACACACTGACGCCGTTCTCCCTTTACGAGGATCAACGCCGCCGCCGGTTGAAACTGCCGCGGATACAGGGGATGGCAGCTCGGCAATTGGGCTTCCCTACCAACAGCGTGACCCTGGCACCGGTGGTGAGTTTCGGGGATGAGGCGGGCGTGCCGGAGGGAGCGCAATTCGTTTGGAGCCAGCTTGTGGGACCGGGAACGGTGGTCTTCACGGCGCCGGAGGCGGCGAGTTCGACGGTGACATTTCCGCAGCCGGGAACGTATGAACTGCAACTCAGGGCGGGCATAACCGGGTTGATGATCGACGGGTTTGCGGCGACGACGAGCATCACGGTGGAGGTAAGCACCGCACCGCAATTGCAATTTGAACTGATCGCGGTGGCTGATGCCTATGTGCATGGGGACACGCCCAACAATAATTATGGGACTGGGACGAGCCTTTGGTTGAAGAATGTCGCCAGCACCGGTTTCGACCGGGAAAGTTATCTGCGGTTTGACCTGACTCCCTTGCAAGGTCTGGAAGTTGTGTCGGCATCGCTGGTCATGCAGCGGTTGCAGACGAATGCAGACGCCCAGATCATCACGTATCTGGTGGGCAATGATGCGTGGTCGGAGACCGGGCTGACGTGGAACAACAAGCCGGCAGTCGGCAGCCAGATCGCGGCGTGGGCACTGGCGGCTGAATTGCAAGACATCGTGGATATCACACCGGCAGTGGCGGCTGAGGCCGCTGGAGACGGGATGCTCTCGATCGCCAACGTGGTGGCCTCACAAGTGACCTCGGCCACGATCTATCAGCATGCCTCCCGGGAGCATGGCACGGTGGCATGGCGGCCACGGTTACTGGTGACGTGCCGGCAGACCGTGCCGGACTTTGCCGCGTGGATCAGCACGGCCAGCGGCTTGAGCGGAGCCCAGTTGTTGCCCGGGGCCGATCCGGATGGGGATGGACGGACGAACTTGGAGGAATTCATCCTCAACACACCGCCCAATTCGCCCGATGGCGGGCGGGTGATGCAACTGGACGCAGCCAACCGGCGGCTGAAGCTGACGGTCAGTGAGCAACTGCCAGCGGGGGTGTTGCTGGCGGTGGAGTATGCCGATGGCCTGCAAGGTGGTGGCTGGCAACTCTGGCCGGGGCTCCAATGGCAATCGCTCGTGGAACCGGGAGTAGGGAGGCATCTCGAAGCGGATTTGTCACCCGCCATTGAAGGTCAGCCGCGGCGTTTCTTCCGTTTGCGTTATTCCCTGCAAGAACAGGAGTAGCAGGCCTAGGCGGCTTCGGAGTCTGCTTCCAACGCCCGCTTCAGCCGCAGGATGACGCGGAGGCCACCGCTCTTGCGGTTCCGGGCGGAGACCGTGCCGCCACAGGCTTCGATACAGGTCTTCACAATGGTTAGACCCAGGCCCACACCGCCGGTTTCGCGATTGCGTGAAGTATCCACGCGGAAGAACGGATCGAAGAGTTTGGTGACATCCTCTGCCGGAACACCCGGGCCGTGATCTGAGATGATGATCTCGACATGGTCATCCACGGTGCGGGCGGCGACCTGGATGGGGCCGCCGTTGCTGGCGTAGCGCACGGCATTGCGCACCACATTGCCGAAGGCGCGAATCAGGAGGTCTTTCTCGCCCAGGACCAGCATGTTCTCAGGGACGTTGATCTCCGTGGCCACGGCATCGCGCGCTTCGCGGGCGACGACCTTTTGCACGAGGTCCAACACGGGCAGCGGTTTCAGTTTGAGCGCCTTGGGGCGCAGCCCGGCCTTGGAGAAGGAGAGCAGTTCGTTCACCAGCCCGGACATGTGCTGCAACTCTTCCCGCACATCATCCACGTAGGGCTTTTGCTTTTCATCGGCGCGTTGTTCCAGGATGCCCAAGGCCATCTGCATGCGGGCGATGGGGGCACAGAGTTCGTGCGCGGTGTCACCGAGGAAGCGTTTCTGGCCATGCACGAAACCCGCGAGCCGGCCGGCCATGCGGTTGATGGCATCACTGAGGCGGCCGATCTCGTCCCGGCGTTTCGTATCCACCTGCACTTCGAACTGGCCTTCGGCGATCTGCTCGGCGGCCTTCGTCACCCGCGAGACGGAGCGGGTCATGCTGCTGACCAGCGGCAACCAGAACAGGGCAGAGACAAAGACGATGCTGCTCAGGCCGAAGATCCATGGCTTGTAATCGAAGAAGAGCCCACCAGCTCCGAAGCTTTCCGAGCGCATGAAGAGCGCACCGGGTGAACCACCCTCGCTGTCCGTGCTGGTGAAGCGGGTTTGCAGACCGACCCAATAGTACTCGGGGCCAGTGGTGCGGACGAGGAAGCGCTGGTGGATCGGATAAGGACCGGTGAGCGGGCCTGGCCGCGTGTCACGAATGGCCCCGGAGCCATCCGGCGGACCATCCTGACCGCCGGAGTTTTCTTCACCTGAGGGACCATCGTTGAACTGACGGCGCGGTGGTCCGCCTGCAGGGCCACCGCCACCACGTCCGCCACGAGGCGGGCCTTTGGGCAGACGTCGGCGGAGCTCTTCCGGCAGCTCTTCGAGGTTCCCGAAGAGGCCACGTTCACCTTCCAGTGTGACGCAAAATGTGACGCCGTGTTTTTCACTTCGTTTCTGCAGGATCTCACCCCAGTCGTCTTTGGATGACTGGCTCAGTTCGGCGATGATTTCACGGCCCAACGGTTCAACGCGCTGGGTGACGTAACCGGACAGGAAAGAATCCACCCCGCTTTTCACATGCGCCCGCACGATCAGCCAGCCAGCCATTCCCAGAACGATGATGTTCAGGAAGAACCAGGTCAGGATCTTGGCGTAAAGTGGGAAGCGGTGCTTCATGCAAAAATGCTTACTCTTCCGGGCTCATCATCATGTACCCGGCGGCGCGCACGGTGCGGATGTAGCGGGGCTCCTTGGCATCATCACCCAGCTTGCGGCGCAGGGCGGAGATGTGGACGTCGATCGAGCGGTCGAAGACCTCGTAGTTGCGGTCGCGGATCTCATCCAGCAAGGCTTCGCGGGTCTTCACCCGGCCTTTGGCGCGGGCAAGGCAGTAGAGCAGGTCGAATTCCACCGGCGTGAGAACCAGCGGTTGATCCCCCATGGCGGCATGACGGCTGTTAGGATTCACGCGCAAAGGGCCGACCACTGCTTCCGGCTCGATCTCCGTATGGGACTCACTGGTCACTTGGGAACGGCGCATCACGGCGCGCAAACGGGCGAGCAGTTCACGGGTGGAAAAAGTCTTGGGCAGATAGTCATCGGCACCGATCTCCAGGCCCACGATACGGTCGGCTTCTTCACCGCGGGCGGTGAGCATAAGGATGGGCACGGTGGACTTGGCGCGGATGCGTTTCAGCACCTCGAAGCCGTCCATGCCCGGAAGCATGACATCCAGGAGCACCGCGTGCCATTTCTCGCCGGTCGCTTTCTCCACTCCTTCGGGGCCGGTGTGGACGGTCTCCACATGATAGCCGAGCGGTTGGAGGTAGTCCTCGATGAGGCGGCACAGCTTTTTGTCATCATCGATGATGAGGAGACGGGTGGTGCCATCCGAAGATTGGTTCGAATTTGCCATAGCCATGAGTATCTCTTCGGCGAGCATGGCAGAATCATCAGGATTTGAAAGCACGATACCGGTAAAGCAGGAGGAGGGCCGGGAAACCAGTGGTTTTACGCTGGCTTAACAAAATATCTGCCAGACGCGCGGATTTGCGAGGAAACCCATGGATTCAGGGGTTTTGCGGAGTTTTACACTTCCTTAACACTTTTGTTTTTCGTCCACACAATTGCTTAACGCCTCCGATTTTGACTAGGCCCAACAAGAAAGGGCTGATGTGATGAAACTCTTTACCAGAACGATTTGGGCGCTCGCGGTGCTGGCGGGCATGGGGGCAGGGGAACTGGTGGCCGCAGAAAGCCAGTTGGTCACCAACTGGTTCACGACCAACTCGGCGAAATACGCCCGGGTTTACAAAACCACCACCGCCGAAGGCAACGGCACGACGAGCACCACCTGGACGGATCAAGACCTGCCGGTCTATTCGGACATCCAAGTAGTCTCGCAATCTTCCACCTGGGTCTATGTGCAATACAGCGGACTGGCCAGCCATATGATGGGGCCGTGGCTTAACCCGCAGGGCGGGCAGTTCCAGTTCTGGCCGGTGAACCAGGCGGGCATCCGGCGCTTTCCCAAAACGCCGGTGGTGCAAAGCGGGACGAAGGACTCCACCTCGGGGGGGTACTCCGGACTGTTCGTGAACGGGGTTGCCATCTTCAACGCGCTGGACGGGCAGGCGTGGGATGGCAGCCAGATCCAGGGGCAGGCACCGCACACGCAAAGCACTTACTACTGGCACCGGAATGCGCCGGTGGCGGAAGCGTTCAACTTCGATGCGGCTTTGGGGCATCAGCCGCCCTCGGGCATCTATCACTCACACCAGAATCCCTTGGGACTGCGCTATCAACTGGGCGACCATGTGGATTACAGCACAAGCACCAAGGATTATACCGAAGCGGCCGGAACGCCGACGAAGCACTCGCCGATCATCGGCTGGGCGCATGACGGATACCCGATCTATGGCCCGTATGGATACGGCACGGCTTTGAGCAGCGCCAGTGCGGTGCGCCGCATGGTGCCCGGATATGCAAAACGGGACGGCAACAACGGCACGGATATCGTGAACAACAACCGCTCGGTCATCCCGGCCTGGTATGCGCGTTATCGGCAGGCACATTTCGGCGGATCCTATTCCACCTCTGCCGGAGCCTCGCGTCCGGCGGTGAACACGACCTATCCGCTGGGCACGTTTGCGCAGGACTGGGATTATCTGGGAGACGTGGGCAAGACGCAGGGTACGGATTTTGACCTGGATGAATACAATGGGCGTTACTGCGTCACCCCGGAATATCCGAGCGGCACGTATGCTTACTTCACAGCCATCGATTCTGCCGGTGCGGCGACTTATCCGTATCTGCTGGCGTTCGAGTTTTATGGCGATGCTAAGGGTGGCTCAGTGGCCAGCATCTCGGAGACGGTGACGCATTATTATGTGGGCGGGCCGAATACGCCGCTGGTGCTCAACACGCCTGCGGTGAACAATGACACGGCCACAGTCACGCTGGTGTGGAGCTCGGTGGAAGGCGGTACCTATCAGGTGGAATCCTCACCAAACCAATCCACCTGGACGACGCAAGCGGCCAGTGTCACCTCGCAAGGCATCTCCACGCAGAGCAGCTACACGGGCAGTCAAGGGACGGGTTATGGACGGGTGACCCGGACGGCGCTGGCCAGCTATGACAGCGCGACAACGGGAACATTCACCACCGCGCAGACAGACACGGAGAGCTATACCATCAGTGCGCTGTCCATCACGACGCAGCCGCAATCGCAAACGGTGAACGAGGGAGACGATGTGACCTTCACCGTGGTGGCGAGCGGGGCCGGACCGTTCACCTATCTGTGGTATAAGGGCAATGATTCCATCCCGACGGCAACCAGCAGCTCCTACACGTTGAACGATGTGACGGCGGCGAACGCCGCCACTTACAAGGTGGTGGTGACGGGTTCAGCCGGTTCATTGCCGAGCAACAATGCGGTACTCACCGTCATCACGCCGCCGACCATCACGACGGAGCCGCAATCGCAGACCATCAGCCAGGGGAACAGCGTCACCTTCACGGTGGTGGCGAGCGGCACGACGCCCTTCACCTATGTCTGGCGCAAAGGCTCTGACATCATCGGCACCGCGACGGGCAGCAGCTACACGATCAACGGAGTGACCTCGGCGAACGAAGGCACTTACACCGTGACGGTGAGCAACAGCGCGGGGGCAGATACGAGTGTCGGTGCGATCCTGACCGTGAGTGCGCCAGTGAATACGGCACCGACCATCACGACGGAGCCGGTCTCCCAGACCGTGAACGAGAACGGCAATGCGACGTTCACGGTAGTCGCCACGGGCACAGCCACCCTCTCGTATCAATGGAAGTTTAATAATGACAACATCCCGAGCGCCAATGGCACCAGCTACACTGTGACGGGGGCTACCAGTGCCAATCAGGGTTCCTACACCGTGGTGGTCACCAATCCGTACGGTTCCGACACCAGTGCGGTGGCGACACTGACGGTTTTGCCAGCGACTTCGGATGACTCCGTCATCATCACGGAATGGCTGACAGACTTTGCGGGCCTCTATGCACGGATCTACGAGACGAAGGCGGCGGAAACGGCGGGCACTTCCGTGACGACCTGGAATCGCGGCGCCGGGGTGCAGACGACACCGACGTATGGGGGCGTGCAGGAGATCAGCTACTCGGAGGATTGGGTTTATATCCGCACGACGGGGCTGGGTTATCACGTGATGGGGCCGTGGTACCTGGATGCGCAGAAGACGCAGCTCTTCCCGAATTATCCTGACAACAGCCGCACGCTCTGGCGCTTCCCGCGCAATCCGGCGGCAGCAAGCTCACCTACGCTCACTTCGCTCGGGGCCATCGGTTACTTCGTGGACGGTGTGGCGATGTTTGATGGCCAGGACGGTTACTACTGGAACGGCACGGCTGAGGCGCAAAGCGGTTCGGGCGGTTTGTGGAATCGTGATGCGTTCCCCGTGGAAGGGGTGAGCTTCGATCCCGCGAACGCGCATCAGGAGCAGACGGGCATGTATCATTACCATGCGAACCCGATGGCCTTGCGTTATCTGATGGGCGATCACGTGGACTACAACACGACCACGAAGGTCTATTCCGAGAAGGCGGGCACGCCGACCAAGCACTCGCCGATCATCGGCTGGGTGAAGGATGGTTATCCGATCTATGGGCCGTATGGTTATGCGAATGCCACAGATGCCAATAGCGGCATCCGGCGCATGACGACCGGTTATGCCTTGCGGAACGGGCAGAACAGCACGGTGAATCTGAGCACGACCGGACGCATCACGCTGCCCGCCTGGGCCGCTCGCGGAAGGAATCGCTCGGCGACGTTGGCGGCGAATGAGTACGGCCCGAATGTGACCGGCATCTATACCATCGGCCGGTATCACGAAGATTACGAATACCTCGGTGATGTGGGCAAGGTTCAGGGCACGGACTTCGATCTGGACGAGCACAACGGCCGTTTCTGCAAGACGCCGGAATTTCCCAATGGCACGTATGCCTATTTCATGACCATCAACGCCAGCGGCACGCCAGTGTATCCGTATAACATCGGTCGCGTGTTTTACGGCAATCCGACTGGCGGGTCGGTCGCCTCTATCAGTGAGACGGTGGTGACGAACTGGGTGGGGGCGGCGAGCCGGGAGATCAAGTTCAGCGCGCCCACGACGGATGTGGAAGGGGGGCTGGTACTGAAGTGGTCGGCGATCGAGGGCGGCACTTATCAGATCGAGTCGAGCACGGATCTGATGAACTGGAGCATCTTCGATGAACTGGTCAATGAAGAAGTGCCGGCGGGTGCGGTGGAGCTGGGTTACACGGTTGATGGCAGCAGTGGAACCCGGTTTTACCGTGTGAAGATCACCGGGGTGGCGACGTATGACAGCGTGACCGGAGCTGCGGGTGGAGGAGTTGGCGGTGGTGGGGGCGGCACGGTGACTTTTAATGCCACCTTCGCGACGAATCCGCCTTTGCCGCCGCAGAATGCGATCGAAGCGGCGGCAGTGGGTGGAGTGACGGCCACGATCACCAGTTATACGCAAGCTACGGGAGCGGTAACGTTGCAATTTGACAATAGCACACTGGCTCCGGGGAACTACACGGCCACGCTGAAGTTCACGCCTCCCAGCCAGAGCCAGCAGACGCTCACGTCATCGAATCAATACACGAAGAATTGAGTCACCATGAACTCATCAAGCACAAGCTTCCCAAGCAAACATAGCGGTCACGCGCTATTTTATTGGGTGCTTTGTTTGGTGAGCTGCTGCTTCGGGCTGAATGCAGCTGAACAAAGCGGCAAGACCGGTCCGGTGCTGACGGTGGAGGTGACGCCGCGGTTTGACGCTGTGCCGGTGCCGATGGGAACGATGGCGCAGACCAATGTGAGTGGTCAGGCGTTCTCTGTCACCCGGCTGGATATGCTGCTCTCCCGGGTCTCGTTGCGTCGTCTCGATGGCATTTGGATCGAGGCGACGAACAGCTTGGCGTTCCTCTCCTTGGAAGCAAAACGGACGAAGCTTGAAGCCACCGGCCTGCCGGTGGGGCGCTATGATCGTTTGCGTTTCTACGTGGGACTGGAGCCCAAGGTGAATCATTCCGACCCGGCACAATATCCGGCGACTCATCCGCTAAACCCGAACTTGAACGGGCTGCATTGGGGCTGGCAGGGCGGGTATGTGTTCCTGGCGTTGGAAGGGCGCTGGCAGTCGAGCGGCGGCGAGACGGGCGGGTTCTCCTATCACTTGGGCAATGATTTCATGCTCACGGCCATCGAGCTGCCGCTGGTGATTGATCTGAGCGAGAGCCGCGCGGTTGCGGCCAGTCTGCACTTGAACCGTTTGCTAGGTGGCAAGCCGGTCTTGGTCTTCGATGAAGAGAATTCTGTGACGCATGCGCGGGAAGGTGATGCGCTCGCGATGCGGTTGCGGAACCAGTTGCGCGATGCCTTCGCCATCGAAGAGACAACTGCAGCAGGCGTGGCGGCGGGCAATGCCAAACCGCCGATGAAGCGTTTGTTGGCGAAGACGGCGACGCCTTACCGCTTTGTTTTGGCGCGGCAATTTCCGCCGCCGGAGTTGCCGTTGGACAATCCGCTGTCAGATGAGGGCGTGGAGCTGGGGCGGAAGCTGTTCCATGATGTGCGCCTGTCGGTCAACAACACGCAATCGTGTGCCTCGTGTCATCAGGCCGAGGCGGCGTTCACGGATGTGAGCCGATTCAGTGTCGGCGCGGAGGGCAAGGCGGGGACGCGCAATGCGATGCCGCTGTTCAATCTGGCATGGAAGAAATCGTTCTTCTGGGATGGACGGGCAGCTTCCTTGCGCGAGCAGGTGCTGATGCCGATCGAGAATCCGGTGGAGATGCATGAATCATTGACGAACGTGGTCGCCAAGCTCGCGGGCACGGAGATTTACCCGGCCCTGTTCGAGCGGGCGTTCGGGACGAAGGAGATCGATGCGGACCGGGTTGCCCGCGCGTTGGAACAGTTCCTCCTGACGATCGTCTCCTATCGTTCCAAGTTCGACCGTGCGATGCAGGGCCGGGAACAATTGACCGAGCAGGAGAAGCGCGGGTTCGAGCTGTTTGTGACCGAGTATGATCCGCGCCGGGGATTTTACGGAGCCGATTGTTTTCATTGTCATGGCGGACCGATGTTCTCCAACCAAGGTTTCGCGAACAACGGGCTGGATGCGAAGTTCAGCGACATCGGCCTGGGTGAAGTGACGCGGCGGGAATTTGACTTGGGACGGTTCGCGGTGCCTTCGCTGCGCAACGTGGCGGTGACCGCGCCGTATATGCACGATGGTCGCTTCAAGACTTTGGAAGAAGTGGTTGAGCATTACGTGAGCGGGGTGAAGGCGTCGCCCTCGCTGGACCCGAATCTGGCGAAGCATCCGACGGGTGGGGTGCCGCTGAGCGAGGCGGATAAGAAATCACTGGTGGCATTCATGAGGACGCTGACGGATGAGGCATTTCTGCCGAAGCAAGTGCAAGTGAACCAAGCTCTGAGTGGCTCGCATTAAATTGGGGAGTGTTGAATGGGCATCAGACCTCTCTGGCGGCCATTCAGGCCGCTCTTCCGATAGCCGACTGACAACCCCAGGCAGACCGTTGACGGTCTGCCTGGGGCTAGATTCTTTTGGCCCTTTGGGCCAATGCATCGCTGACTTGCCGGGCACCCCAGCCGGTCAAATTTCAGGACAAGCTATGCGATGGAGATGACTGAGGAGGGGATATCACAGAAGGATGAAACTTTTACACATGCTTAACATTTTTTGTTTAGGCCGACATATCAGCTTAACAATCCGGGCGCAGATTCTTCCCCAGATATGAAAACCAACCGAATCGTGTTTGTCCCCGGAGTGGGCGTCTTTGTGGTGGTGCGTTGAGCTGCCGCCGCTTTTCACAAGCCTTGCCATTGCATGGCTTGAACGGGTTTCCGCTGAGTGGCGGAGAGGCGGGCTCGGGCGAAGGAGTGTGTGCCGCCCGGGCCTGTCTGGCTTTTGGTTGATGGGCAAACAAAAGAGCTTTCAAATTCACCGGTCATGACCATTATTTGCGCTGTGGGCATCAAGCGTGGGATAGAAGAAACGCAAGTATTTCAACCTTTGATGGCCCAGTTCGCCAGTCGCGCCAAAGACATTTTCTGAACGATAAACCGACCATGCTGGTCCAGTGTGCCAATCCTTCCTGTGGAACGAAGTTTCCGCGTCCGGATACCGATGCGGGCCGGATCGTGATGTGTCCGCAGTGCGGCAAATCCACCTCGGCCACACCGGCGAAACCGGACAAACCTCAGTTGGGACAGTTGGGCGACTATAAGATCATACGGCCCGTGGCCAAGGGCGGCATGGGTGAAGTGTATGAAGCCACGCAGTTGCGATTGGGCCGATCCGTCGCGTTGAAGGTGTTGAATCGTAATCTGGCGATGGATGAGCAATTCCTCCAGCGCTTTGAGCGGGAAGCGAAGGCTGCGGCGGCGCTCAATCATCCGAACATCGTTCATGTCTATGATTTTGCGCAGGAGGATGGGCAAGCCTACTTGGTGATGGAGTTCATCGAGGGGCAGGATCTCGCCAAGATCGTTAGCCAGGCGGGCAAGATGCCCTTGAAGGATGGACTGAAGATCGTGGCGGATGTGGCCAGTGCGCTCCAAGAGGCGCACAATAAAGGCATCATCCACCGGGACATCAAGCCGGCGAATATTCTGCTCACGACCAAGGGCGTGGTGAAAGTCTCGGATCTGGGACTGGCGCGGCATTTGGATGACGATTCGGATCTGACGGCCACGGGTGCGGGCATCGGCACACCGCACTTCATGTCGCCCGAGCAGGCGCGGGATGCCCATCATGTGGATCATCGTGCAGACATCTACTCGCTTGGTATCACACTACTTTACTTGCTCACGGGCAAGCGGCCTTACGAAGGAAAGTCTTCCTACAGTATCGTGCTGGCGCATTCGACGGAGCCGCTGCCAAGCGGCTTGGAGCTGGGCACGGAACTGCCCGCGCATGTGGAGGCGCTGATCCAAAAGATGGCGGCGAAGCTGCCGGAGGAACGGTATGCGGATTACGCGACCTTGCTGGCGGACATCAAACGCGTGCAGCGCGGCGAGATGCCGGAGGGCAAGCTGGGTGAGTTGACTTCCACTACGCCGATGATGCCGCCGATGCCCGCAGCAGCAGCGGGTAAGCCGAAGACGCAGCAGCACCGGGCCTTGGATATCACGGCGACGGTGCCAGCGGCGACACCACCAGCGAGCAATCCCGGTGGCGAATCGCGTTTCTGGCAGATCGCGATGGCGGTGGGGATTCTTTGCACGGCCATCATCTCATTGGTCGCGTTGGTGCACAGTCTGAAGGATAAAGGGCCGGGGAACATGCCCGGCACGAGTGTAGTGACGGTGAATGAGGGAA
The DNA here is from genome assembly GCA_023431185.1 of Verrucomicrobiota bacterium. Taxonomy (GTDB): domain Bacteria; phylum Verrucomicrobiota; class Verrucomicrobiia; order Limisphaerales; family JAEYXS01; genus JAEYXS01. The sequence continues at coordinate 1,592 of JAEYXS010000107.1, read as the reverse complement.
ACCAGCAGGTCCAAACGCAACCAGCGCAAAAGGGGCCCGGGGGCAAGGAGCTGACGGAGGAGGATATGCAGGCGTTGCAGGAGATGATGAAGCAGCAGGTGAAGGGCAAGCGGTATTCGGCGATGATGTCGGCGAAAGAGCATCCGGAACCCCTGCCGCCGCTGGCACCGATCGTGAATCCTTTGCAGACTGCGCCGTTACCAGAAATGGTGGCGGAAGCAGAGGCTTACGCGAAGGCGAACCCGACGAATTACCGGAGCATTCTGGCGCGGTATGACCAGCTTTATCCGATCACGGGGGGCACGCCGCACCGGCCGACGGTGGGGAATGCTTACAAACTATGGTCTGACCGGCAAATAGCGGCGGTGAAAAAGGAGTATGAAGCTTTTGCGGTCGAGGTGAAGAAGCTGATCCAAGAGCAAGGGCACCGGGTGGGCATGCAGACCTGGCAGAGATTCCCCGAAGAGCTGCGCGGAGATATGGCTGATAACTGGATCAAGGACAAGATACAGACGGATTTCCCGCCGCCGGCCATCGGGGAGCAGGGGTTTAAGAACAAGGGGCCGCAGTAGGGCGGTTTGCATGCCGGGAGGATGGCAATTTTTGGTGTGCGGCTTTTTTACCAAGCCTTAACAATTTCTCGCTTCTGACCTAACCAAGGCTTTACATAGGCAGCGTCTCCTCTCTGGCAAGCCTATGAAGCATGTGTTTATCGCGGTCAGTCTTTATCTCTCTTTAGCTGCCATGGTATCTGCCCAAACGGACCGGGGACCGGTGCAGCAGCAGCGTCCGCAGCGGGATACGGTGCTGGCGAGTGTCGCGCCGGGGACGAACGCGGTGAGCATCAAGGTGGAGGGAGCCAACCGGGTGATCCGCTCGAATGGCTGGCCGGATCATGCGCCGGGGCAATTTCCCAATCGCGGCAATCCGAACCGGTTGAGTCCGCAGACCTACACGTTCCGCGTGCCGGCGAAGCCGCAGGTGGCGGCGAACTTGAGTCCGGGGAACGGGGCGTTTTTTGGGGTGGCATTGAACGGGGTGCCGTTTGAGCCGGGGACGGGAGAGTTCTGGAACGGGGACCGGCGGTGGAATTACGAGGCGCTTTCCGGGCATATCAACCTGGGCATCGATGCGCATAACGCGCATGTGCAACCGACGGGTGCGTATCATTACCACGGTCTGCCGGTGGGCTTGATCCTGAAGCTGGGGGGCACGACGAACCGGATGACGCTGGTGGGCTATGCGGCGGATGGGTTTCCGATCTACTCGAACTATGGTCATACAGACCCGAAGGATACGAACAGTCCGATCAAGAAATTGAAGTCCAGTTACCGGGTGAAGCAGGGAACGCGGCAGGGTGGGCCGGGGGGCAAGCATGACGGGATGTTCACGGCAGACTATGAGTATGTGAAGGGGGCAGGTGACTTGGATGAGTGCAACGGGCGGTTTGGACCCACGCCGGAGTATCCGCAGGGTATCTATCATTATTACATCACGGAGGAGTTCCCGCAGTTATCGCGGTTCTGGAAGGGGACGCCGGGGGAAGGGTTTCGCAAAGGGCCGGGTGGTCCAGGCGGGCCTGGAGGTCCCGG
>JAEYXS010000056.1 GCA_023431185.1 Verrucomicrobiota bacterium | reverse complement strand
GGATAGTGATTGGGCGGGGGCGGGTGGTTTCCGCGCGGTGAGGGGGTGGGGGATGGGTTGGATTCGGGATTTCCCTTTCCGGGTTTCATGGCTAGGGTAGGGGTGATGGCGAAAAAAATGGCAGAGTTTTGGAAACGGTTGCGGCGGGAGTTCGAGGCGTTGTTCGATGAACGGAGCCTCTTCGGCCGCGGGGAGCAGGAGGTGACGCCACTCCAGCAGTTCCTGCATTTCTGGATGATGGTGGGGCGGAGTTTCGTGACGAATCGTTGTCCGGTGCGGGCCTCGGCGCTGGCGTATGCGACGTTGCTGGCGTTGATCCCGTTGCTGGCGGTGGGTATCGGGGTGTCGGCGTCGTTCCTGAAGAATGCGAGGTTCGAGGACAAACCGCGCGAGGTGCTGGTGACCACGACGAATGCGCAGGGGGTCGTCTCTGTGACAGGCACGAATCTGGTGCGGGCGGCGATGGGCACGAATGAACTGGGCGAGGCCGTCCTGGTGGCGGAAGACCCGGTGCAGAAGATGGTGAATACGATCGTGGATGAGGTGGCACCGCAATTGGGCCTGGTCTCGAACACATCGGACAAGAGCGCGGCGAACGCGCGCGAGGAGGTGGTGAAGAAGATCAACGAGTTCATCGCCAACATCCACAGCGGCACGCTGGGAGTGACAGGTACAGTCGCACTCATCGGCGTCGCCATCCTGTTGCTGAGCAACATCGAAACGACTTTCAACGACATCTGGGGTGTGGCGCGGGGGCGGAACTGGGTGGCGCGGGCGGTGCAGTATTGGGCGGTGATCACGTTGGGGCCGCTCTTCATGGTGCTGGCGCTGGGGGTCACGGTGTCATCGCGCTTCGAGTATATCCGTAACAAGATGCAGGCGTGGCCGATCATGTCGGAAGTGTTTTTCACGTTCGTGCCGCTGGTGGTGTTGATCCTGATCTTCACGATGTTTTACCAGCTCATCCCGAACACGAAGGTGAAGCCGAGCGCGGCGTTCATCGGCGGATTGGTAGGCGGCGGCCTCTGGATGGCGAACAGTTCATTCAATGTGCTCTTTGCCAGCAAAGTGATCACGGCGAGCAAGGTGTACGGTTCGCTGGGAGCGATCCCGGTGTTCCTGAGCGGTCTATATTTTTCGTGGCTCATTCTGCTCTTCGGCGCGCAGGTGGCGTATGCCTTTCAGAATCGCCAGACATACATGCAGGAACGGCAGGCGGAGAGCATCCATCAGCGGGGCCGGGAATTTGTGGCGTTTCGCATGATTGAGGTTATCGGAGAACGCTTTGCGCAAGGTGCGAAGGCACCTTCGGCGGCAGCACTGGCACAAGAGATCGAGGCCCCGAGCCGGTTGATCAGCCAGATCTTGCAACCCTTGGTAGCGGCAAAACTTCTGAACGAGGTGGTGAACGGCGAGACGTGCTACTCCCCGGCGCGCCCCATCGAGAAGATCACCTGCGCGGACATCCTGAACGCGCTGCGTTGCGGCAACGGCCATTCGTTGGAGACGAAGGAGGATGCGGCGCGTGAACCGGTGAAGGCGGATTTCGAGGCGATCTTGCAAGCGGAAGCGAAAACGGCGGGAGCCATCACGGTGGCGGATCTGGTGCGGCATGCAGGGGAGCGGAAGACGTCAGAAAAAGGCGCCCCGGCTCCGGCTGCCTCATAACGGGATGACGGGCGCGCTTCTGTGACATTTTGTCGGCCGCAAAACATCAAGGCCGATGATTTCCTGAAATTGCAGGTTGGCAGGGCAGGAAATTTTTTCTAATCATTTGCGGGTGATTGCCTTCCTTAGATTCATCGGGCTGATGAATGCCGCCGTTTGGCTGGGGGCAGTCGTGGTGTATGCGGCCTTGATCTCCCCGGCGCTGGTGTCGCCCGAGATGCTGGATATCTTCGGCGGCGTGCGCAATCCCATGGCGCCTGCCTACCGTGGACTGGCCATCGAGATCGTGGCCGGGAAGTTTTACTGGATCCATTTCATCTGCAGCGGCGTGGCCGCGTTTCACCTGCTCGTCGAGTGGTTGTTCACCGGCAAGGCCACGCGTACGCTGATGCTTTATCTGGCAACGACCATGATCGTGCTAGGTCTGGCGAACGGTCTCCTGCTCCATCACAAGATGAAGGAGCTGCACCGCATCCGCTATGGCCGCACCGTCCCGGCCCCGCAGAAGGAGAAGGCAGCCAACATGTTCCAGACGCTCCAGACCGCCACCGATGTGATGCACTGGATCATGGTCGCCGGACTGCTGGTGTATACCTGGAAGACGGCGACGCCGGGCGAGCAGCCGCGCTTCAACAGCACGCGGAAATTCAAGAGTTGACAAAGGGGGAAAGCAGGCGGAGTAGTTAAGCTAAGTGTAAAGCTGTCTGGGTAATTTTTGGGTATTCAGGCGGTCCATAAGGAAAATAAGGTTATGATCTCTAACGAACGTCCCTCGCCTTACGGGTATCGGCCGTCTCATGGTCATCATTCTCACTCGCATCACCAGCATCAGTACTCCGGCCCCAAGCCGCCCTCCAACGAGGAAACCCTCCGCACCGAGAAGATCCAGATCGAGCGCAAGACCTTCATCATGACGCTCAAGGAGAATCCGCGCGGCCGCTTCCTCCGCATCACAGAAGACGTGGGCGGTCGCCGCGACACCATCATCATCCCGGCCACCGGCCTGGAGGATTTCAAGAAGGTGTTGGAAGAGATGGTGAACACCTCGGCGGAGACTCCGCTGAAGGTGGAAGGTGCGGAAGAAGAAGGTCAGTGAGGCGGTTATGGTGCGAGCACGGGAAACTGGCGTGAGGGGTTCGTCACGCCAGCCGGAGGAGTTTTCTTAAATCAGGTCCACGGGGTCGATATCCGTGGCCACGGTGATGTCATCCGGCCATTCCTGTTTTTCCAACATCTCCGCCAGCAGCTTGCTCAACTTGCTCATCGCCTTCGTCCGCAACATGATCTGATAGCGGTAAAACGTTTCTGCCCGCGCCAAGGGTGCCGGCGCTGGTCCGGCGATGATCAGGTCCGACCACCCCTTCAGTTTCGTCTCCAGTTCCTTGCGCAAGTGATCAGCCGAAAACTGCACCTTGTCCTCATTACGCCCCTTCATTGTGAGCAGCGCCACCCGGCTGAGGGGCGGATACTTCAATTGCTCACGAAACTCTATCTCCTGTTCGTAAAACCCGAGGTAATCATGCCGCCGCGCATATTGGATGGCGGGGTGAAACGGCGTGAACGCCTGCACCACCACCTCCCCTTCCACATCCCCACGACCCGCGCGACCCGACACCTGCGTGAGCAATTGAAACGTCCGTTCACCCGCGCGAAAATCGGGCAGGTGCAACCCCAAGTCTGCGTAGATGATGCCTACCAGCGTGACATTCGGGAAATGCAGCCCCTTTGCGATCATCTGCGTGCCGACGAGAATATCAATTTTGCCCCGGCGGAATTCGCCCAGGATGGCGCGGTAATCTTCCTTCCGCTTCAACGTATCCGAATCCATCCGTTTGATAACCGCTTTCGGGAACAGCTTCACCAGCGTCTCTTCCACCTTCTCCGTACCGATGCCCGCATAACGGATGGCCGGATCACGACACTCATTGTTCGGACAACGAGTGGGAGCCGGTGCGAAATGCCCGCAGATATGGCAGCGCAACTCCTGCGCGCGCCTATGATACGTTAGCGACACACTGCAATGCGGACACTTAGCCACATAACCGCACTTCGGACACATCAGCGATGAGGAGTAACCGCGCCGGTTGAGAAATAAAATGGTCTGCTCCTTCTTCTCCAGCCGCTGATGCATCGCCTCTTTCAGGCGATTCGAAAACATCGGGATGCCCTTCTCCTTCTTCGCCTCCGAGCGCATGTCGATGACCCGCACAATGGGCATCTTCTTGTCATCCGCGCGCGTGGGCATCTCGAGCAGTTGATACTTCCCGCGCTTCACATTGTAGTAGCTCTCCATGCTGGGCGTGGCCGAACCCAGCACCACGACTGCACCCTCCATCTGCCCGCGATACACTGCCACATCCCGCGCGTGATAGCGCGGCGCTTCCTCCTGCTTGTAAGAATACTCGTGCTCCTCATCCACGATGATGAGCCCCAAAGGATCAACCGGCGCGAAGATGGCCGAGCGCGCCCCGATCACGATCCGCGCGCGCCCCTGCCGGATCTTATGCCACTCATCATGCCGCTCGCCGGAAGACAGGTGACTGTGCAAGACCGCCACCAGCGTCTGACATTTGCCTGAGTTGAACCGTGCCTTGAACCGTTCCACCGTCTGCGGCGTCAGCGATATCTCCGGCACCAGCACGATGGCCCCCTTCCCCTGCTCCAACGTGTGTTCAAGTGCCTGCAGATAGACCTCCGTCTTCCCACTCCCCGTCACCCCGTGAAGGAGAAATGTCCCTGCCTTACTTTCTGCATTCTTAATTCTTCCTTCTTCATTCAGCGCATCCAGTGCCTGATTGATCGCGCTCAGCGCCTTCGCCTGCTCTGGATTCAGAACCAAGTTTTGTGAGGGCAAAATATTCTCATGCTCATAAGGGTCGCGCTCGGAGATCTGGTTCTCGATGACCACCAGCCCCTTGTCTTCCAACCGTCGCACGGTATCGCCAGTGGTGCCCGCCAGTTCGAGGAGTTTTTGCAACGGTATCTCCCGCCACTCCTCCACGATGTTCAGCAGGTCCTGTTGGCGCTTGGTCAACTTGGGTGGCTCACCATGGACTTGCAGCAGCCGAACAACTAAACGCTCGCGCCAGCCGTCCTGTTCCTTCCGCACCGCTTCCGGTAAAACGCTCTTGAGGGCGGTCTCCGGTGCGCAGCAGTAATACTCCCCGATCCAGCGCGCCAGTTGCAGCACCTTGGGCGTGACGAGGGATTGCTGCCCGATGACTTTGGCGATGGCCCGCAGATTGGTATGCGGCGAGTCATCCACCACCGCCGTCACCACCCCCATCACCTGACGCGGGCCGAAAGGCACCTTCACACGCGTGCCCACCTCCACCTGGGCCTCCAGTTCGGAAGGGACCAGGTAGTCAAACTCGCGCCGCAAGGCGATTTCCAATGTGACCCGCGCAATCATGAACGACCGGAGAACTGTCTAGGGCTGTGAGGCTGAGTCGAGCGGAAAATGTCGCCTTTTTCTTCCTCCTTTGCTTTCTTCCGGATTCTGCATAACTTTCTGGCGTTCCCGGTGTTGTAGGAAGCAAGTCGTTCCAATTAATCGACAAAGACCTATGGCGCGTAAACGCAATTTCGGCTGGATCATCTGGTTGGTCGTCCTCGGGGCCTTGGGCGGAGGCGGCTATTACGGCTGGCAGCAGATGGAGAAGAAGAAGGATGCCAAGGCCAAACCTGTCTTCAATGTCGCCAAGATCGAGCGGGGTGACGTCGTCCAGCAGGTGACTGCTTCCGGAGCCTTGAATCCCGTAGTTAACGTCCAGGTCGGCAGCCAGATCTCCGGGCTCATCAAGAAGCTGCATGTGGATTTCAATTCCAAGGTCAAAGCGGGCGAAGTCGTGGCCGAGATCGATCCCGCCACTTACCAGACCCGACTGCTGCAGGCCGAGGCCGATCTCTCCAGCGCCATGGCCAGCCTGCAATTGGCCGAGGTGAACGCCAAACGCGCCACGGAACTGTTCAAAGATAAACTTGTCTCGGAATCGGAATACGACACCGCCCAGGTCAGTCTCACGCAGGCCAAGGCCCAAGTACAAACCCGCAAAGCGCAGGTGAACAGCGCGAAGGTGGACCTCGAACGCTGCACCATCGTCGCCCCCATCGATGGCATAGTCATCGATCGCAAGGTGGATGTCGGCCAGACCGTCGCGGCGAGCATGAACGCCCCGCTGCTCTTCATGATCGCCAATGACCTGACCAAGATGCAGATCAACGCCAGCGTGGCGGAGGCGGACATCGGCGGTGTGGAGGTGAATCAGGAGGTGAAGTTCACGGTGGATGCCTTCCCCGGCCGTGAGTTCATCGGCAAGGTCGTGCAGGTGCGCAACTCGCCCATCACTGTCCAGAACGTGGTGACTTACGACACCATCATCGACGTGGATAACAGTGACAGCAAGCTCAAGCCGGGCATGACGGCCAATGTCCAGATCATCACCGCCAAACGGGCGGGCACCATCCGCATTCCGAATTCCGCGCTGCGCTTCAAGCCCGCCAATGCCCCGACCGCCAGCACTTCTGCCGGTGGCACCAATGCCCCGGCCAGTTCGACCAAGAGCGAGGACGTTCCGCAAACGCCCGAGGCGATGATTGCCAAGGTGAAAGAGATCCGCGACAAGGGCGAACAGATGAGCGAAGAGATGCGCGCCAAGATGCGGGAGATGATGCAGGCCGGCAAAATCACACCGCAGCAACTGGGCTTCTCCGGCGGTGGCCCCGGCGGACCTGGTGGACCCGGTGGTGGTGGCAGCGGCTTCGGCGGCCGCAGCGGTGGCAAGGGCGGTGGCGGTAAAGCCCGCCCGGCCGGAGATCGCCCGGCGACGCGCACCGTTTACGTGGTGGACAGCTCGATCAACTCCACCAACTTGACCGTGGCGGACATGAAGCCCGTCACCATAAAGACCGGCATCACGGACGGCATCTACACCGAAGTCTCCGAGGGCTTGAAGGAAGGCGATGTCATCGTGTCCGGCCAGGTGCTGACCACGACCAGCACGGCCGGTCAGCCCACGAATCCTTTCGGCAGCTCTTTTGGCCGTCGTTAAGCCATCCAATACGCACGTGAGCCAGCCAACCTCCAGCAACGGTGCGGACAGCACGAAGCAGCCGGTCATCCGGTTGAAGGATGTGCACAAGACTTACTTCACGGGTGAACTGGATGTGAAGGCCGTGCAGGGCGTGACGATCGATATCTATCCGGGTGAGTTCGTCGCGCTCATGGGCGCCTCCGGCTCCGGCAAGTCCACGATGATGAACATCCTCGGCTGTCTGGACCGGGCGACGAAGGGGGAATTCTTTCTGGATGGCATCGACGTCTCCGAACTGGATCGCGATGATCTGGCCGACATCCGCAATGAGAAGATAGGCTTCGTCTTTCAAGGCTTCAATCTGCTCTCACGTACCTCGGCCCTGGAGAATGTGGAGTTGCCCATGCTTTATTCGCGGCATAAACGGTTTGAAGACCGCGAAGAGAAGGCCACCCAGGCGCTGGAACTCGTAGGCTTGGGGAATCGCCTAGACCACACGCCCAACCGGCTCTCGGGCGGTCAGCAACAGCGCGTGGCCATCGCGCGAGCGTTGGTGAATGACCCGGCCCTGATCCTCGCGGACGAGCCCACGGGCAATCTGGACAGCAAGACAAGCATCGAGATCATGGGCGTGTTCCAGAAGCTCAACGATCAGGGCATCACCATCATCATGGTCACCCATGAACTGGACATCGCCCAATACACGAAGCGCAATATCGTGATGCGCGACGGCAAGGTGGTCACGGACAAGCTGGTGGATAACCGCCTGCTGGCCGAGGAAGAATTGCAAAAACTGAAGGTGGCGTCTGAAGCCATCCAAATGATCCCGTCATGAGATTCTTTGCCGCCTTTCGGATCGCGTTCCGGGCTTTGCTCCGGAACAAGATGCGCGCCGTGCTCACCATGCTCGGCGTGATCTTCGGCGTGGGCGCGGTCATCACCACCGTGAGCCTCGGTGACGGGGCCAAGTTCATGGTGCAACAGCAGATCGCCACGATGGGCGAGAATGTGATGCTCATCTTTGCAGGCGATTTCCGGCGTGGCGGTGTCAGTTTCGGCTCAGGGAGTTCTTCCGCTCTGACCTTGGATGATGTGGAGGCCATTCGGCGCGAGGTGCAAGGGGTGCGCTACGTGAGCCCGGAGGTCAGCACCAGTCGGCAGATCATCGCGGGCGGGTTGAACACCTCCACCAGCATCACAGGAGCTTCCCCGGAATACTTCGCCATCCGGGCGTGGAACCTGAAAGACGGTGCTTTCTTCACCGAGCAGGATGTCACCACGGCCGCGAAGGTGGCGGTCATCGGGGCCACGGCTTCCAAGAATCTTTTTGAGGGAGGCAGTGCCGTCGGACAGGTCGTGCGGGTCAGCATGGGCGGCTCCAGCGGAGGTGGCAGCATCCCCTTTACCATCATCGGCGAACTCAGCGCCAAGGGCGCTTCGGCGGGCAGTTTCCGCGATTATGACGACTGTCTCATCATCCCCTACACCACGGCGATGAAGCGGTTGCTGAACACCACCTCCATCCGCGGCATCAATCTCCAGACGGAGACCATGGAGATCATGCCCGTGGTCGGCCAGCAGCTCACCAACCTGCTCCGGCAGACGCATCGTATCACACCGGGTCGGCCGGATGATTTCACCATCCGCTCGCAGGAGGAGCTCGCCACGGCCATGAGCGCCACGCAGGAGACGATGCAATACCTGCTGGGCGGTGTGGCCATCGTTTCCCTGCTGGTTGGCGGCATCGGCATCATGAACATCATGCTCGTGAGCGTGACCGAACGCACGCGGGAGATCGGCATCCGCATGGCCTTGGGCGCACGGCCGCGTGATGTGCTGCTGCAATTCCTCATCGAGGCCGTGACCCTGAGCTGCACTGGCGGCGTGCTGGGTATTGTGCTCGGCATGGTCGCTTCCAAAGTCCTGACGCAGGTGAAAAACTGGCCTACGCTGACCTCGCCGGACGCCATCATGTACAGCTTCGCCTTCAGTGTTTTCGTGGGCATCTTCTTCGGCTTCTACCCCGCCCGCAAAGCCGCGCAGCTCGACCCGATCGATGCGCTGCGGTACGAGTAAGCGGATTTACGATTTTAGATTTACGAGTTCGTCGCCAATGCGAACCGGTATCCCTAAACTTTACCCGCGCTCGTAAATCGTAAATCCAAAATCGTATATTCTTTCGTTATCACCTGTCCGCTCATTGCATTCCCGTCCCATCCATGATAACGACCCCGCTGACATATCTGCGATGTTCCGCGTCATCTTCCATCTCGACATGGATGCGTTTTATGCCTCCGTCGAACAGCGCGACCGGCCCGAGCTGAAGGGCAAACCGGTCATCGTCGGTTCACCACCGACGCAGCGCGGCGTGGTGAGTGCATCCAGTTACGAGGCGCGCAAGTTCGGCGTGCGCTCCGCCATGCCCAGCATCACCGCCGGGCGATTATGCCCGAACGGCATCTTCATCCGTCCGCGCATGGAGGCGTATAAAGCAGAGTCCCAGGCCATCATGGCCATCCTTCAAGGCTTCGTCGGCGAACTCATCCAGCAAGTTTCTGTAGATGAGGCATACATGGACATTTCCGCGCGTTGCCAGGCGGAGACGCATGATGAAAGCCTGGAGAGCGCGTTACCACTCGCTCGCGAAATCAAAGCGGCCATCAAGCGTGAACGCGATCTCACTGCGACCATCGGCATCGCGCCAAACAAACTGCTCGCCAAGCTGGCCAGCGATTATCAGAAACCGGATGGACTCACACTCATCCGGGAATCCGAGAAGGTCGCCTTCCTGCGTCCCTTGCCCGTGCGCTCGCTGCATGGCATCGGCAAGGTGACGGAAGAGACGTTGCATAACGCAGCGATAAGGACCGTGGGTGATTTGCAGGATTACAAGGGCGACCTGCGCGCGCTCGTCGGTTCGTGGGGACCGGAGCTGAAACGATTTGCCTTCGGCGACGACAATCGTCCGCTGGAACTGGGCGATGATGTCAAAAGCATCAGCAGCGAGAACACCTTCCTGAAAGACACGGATGACCGCCCTATCCTGAGGGCGTGCTTGAAGGAACAGGCGGATGAGATCGCAGGCAAGCTTGCTCGCCGCCGCCTCGCTGCGCATACGATCCAGGTGAAGGTGCGTTACAGCGATTTCACCACGCTCACGCGACAGATCTCATTCGAGGAATCAGTGATTGAGGCGAAGGACATCTACCGCTTCGGCTGCTGGTTGCTGGCAAAGGAGAAACTAGTGCACCGGCCTTTGCGCTTGATCGGTCTGGGAGTCAGTGGATTGACGGAACTGCGCGTGCAGCAATTGCACCTGCCTTTTGAAAAAGCGCCCGCACGGGGCGCAAATCAGTGACCCGAGCTCCAGCAAATCAATGCGACGGTGCAGCCGCCACTTCATCTTTTCCGGGGCGCAGGAAGCTAAGCGGCTGACGGCAGAAGCGTTGCCAAAGCGCCCGGTAGATGGCCTGACGTTCCGGGGCGGCGACATCGCGGGCGCCAATGGCTACAAACATGGCCAGACCGAAACTGACCAGCACATTGATGACACCCACGGACAAAACCCCGACCAGCCCCAACCAGAAAGCGTGGGTGTAAACCACCTCGGTCCCGAGGGTGTACACCGCCGCAGCGAACTGACCGGTGCCCAGAGTCACGTGGCGTACATCGATGGGCAGCCAGGTCATCGCCCCGAAGATGGGCAATAGCCCCAACAAGAAACCGAGCAGGATGTTGCTCGTCAGCCCGGCGATGTTGTCATCGAGGAACTTCGCCAGTTTGGCCGCGCCTTCCGGGCCGAAGATGAATTGCAAGCGCGGGCTGTTCGTCATGCCTGAGCGCAATCGGTGATAGGCGAACCAGTTGTCCGCAAACCCGGCTGACAAACCGGTGAACCAGAGCAGCACGCCGGTGAAAGCGGCATAGAACGGCGTCATGCCCAGCAGGGAAAGCGAGTTCAAGGTTTTCTCCGCCTTCTCCACGCCTAGCATCGGCGCGCCCATCAGCATGCTGCCGATGAAGGCGATCAGTAATGCGCCCGGGAAAGTTATGGAGAGATTGCCCACGATGGCGGCCATCTGCGAGCGAATGAGACAGACTATCTCATCCACCAACTTCTCCATGGCCGCCGGATCGCGCACGTTATGCATCTTGGCTGCGATGGCGGGCGCCGTGGTGGCAGGTTGTTTGGTCGCGAGGGTGAAGCCGGATAGCTGGATGGCGACAAAAGAGGCTGCGTAATTCACGCCCAGCACGAAGCCTTCCAACAGTTGTGGCAGGCCGATGGCCGAGAGCGCGAACTTCAACCACGTCGTCAGCGCCATCACCGCACCACCACCCGCCGCATGACGGAACATCTCGTTATACTGCTTCCGGTCCCGCGCGATGTAGTGCTCGCCCGTCTCCGCCGTCCGCTCGACCATCTTGCGTGTGAGCAGTTGGAAATTGCCCTTGAGCAACGAGCGCACGCCGCGATGGTCCTGATGCTCGCGGATGAGTTGGGCGATAAAGCCCGCCATGCGCGTCACCGGGGCCTGCTGGTTCAGCATCAGCTCCAGCAAGGTCTCCATGCGCTGCAACTGCTTCGCCATCCGGTCGAGCTGATACACGATATCCGTGCTGACCCCGTATTCCTCCAGGTGCGAATACGCCGTGTCAATGGCCCTGCTGCAGTTCTCGATCTGGGCCCGCAGATAATTCAGCTCGGCGGTCAATTCGGCGGCGGGTTTAGTGCGCCGCATCGTGAGCAAGGCTTCGGTCGCCGCAGTGAGCTTGAAGAAAGGCAGTTCGCGGAAATGTTTTCGGGTGATGCGCGTACGGATCTCGAGGGAAGTGCCCGTGATGCGCACGCTGGCGGCGAGCTGGATGAGCGCCTCCTCCATATCCACCTGGAGATTGTCCCATTCCGTTTCCGCCGGTTCGAGATCACCGGCTACCAGCTCAGTCAGTCGCTTGAGGGTCGGTTCCTCCAGCCGTTCGAGCCAGTCCGGGTCTTCACCGTGGGGAAAGAGCCGGTCGAAGAGCATGCCCAGTTCACCACTATAAGGGCGGTCCGGCAGAAACCGTTCACCCAACCGGATGGCCACCTCACGGAACAGGCCGTGCTCACGCGGTATGCCGGTCTCGCAAAACAGGTCGAGCGCACTGGTGTCCCGCAGGATGGAGCGCAAGGTGCGCGCCACGGCGATGCGTTGCGCCTCATTCCGCTCCAGCGTTTGGAGGAGGAACTTCACGCGGGTGGCCTGCACCTTGCCGCGTGGGGATTCCACATCCGCCACGGTATCGGCTGGTCGTCGAACCCATTCAAGCAAGTCGCACAGCCAGTGAAGGCGCACCTCAATGGAGTCCTGAGGCGAGGCCGTGGCGAGCAAAACATCAAGCGCCGGCGTCCGCACGAAAGGTGAACGGAGCCGTTGCCAGACTACTTTGCATTGAGCGAACCAGCCCATCTTGCGGACAAATTACGCGAACCAGACAGCGGCGACAATGTTCGGGAGTGAAAATCCGGCAACTATTTTCAGGTTAATCCGCTGTTGTTTAAAGGCCCCACGCTGCTTTAATGACTCCGTGGCCAAACCGCTGACACCTGAGACCGATGACCTGCCCTCCGCACTATTGCGGGTGGCAGCGCATATCATCCAAAACGCCAACGAAGAACGTCCGGCGGATGCGCTGCTGCGCCATGAACTGAAGGCCCGTAAGGTGACGCGCGCTGACGCACGGGACATCAGCCAGCTCGTGTTCGATTACTACCGCTGGTATGGCTGGCTGCAGCATCTGCACTCTCTTTATCCACGCATCAAGCTCGCGAAACAACTGGCGAAGAAATTCGAGGAACGTCCAGATTCCTTTACTGCCGAGTCCTTGCAGAACAACAGCGTGCCGGCGTGGACGAAGGAAGTGATGGAGGTCACGGTCGAATGGGCGAAAGCCTTGCAGATGGCCCCGAATCTGTGGCTGCGGGCCCGGGTCGGCCAAGACCAGAGCCTGCGGGAGAAGCTCGGCATCTTCGAAGATTTCTCCGTGCCCGGTCTGCCCGAGGCCATCCGCTATGACGGCGAGGCGGACCTGTTCCGTTCCCAAGATTTTCATGCGGGGGAGTTCGAGTTGCAGGATATCGCTTCCCAACTCGTCAGCATGTTCTGCGCGCCGCAACCGGGCGAGACCTGGTGGGACACGTGCGCGGGTGAAGGCGGCAAGACACTGCACCTCGCCGATCTGATGCACAACAAAGGCCTGGTCTGGGCTACAGACCGTGCTGACTGGCGGTTGAAGAAATTGAAGCTGCGCGCGAGCCGGGCGAAGTGCTTCAACTACCGCTCCGCCCTCTGGGACGGAAGCGCCAAGCTGCCGACGAAGGCCAAGTTTGACGGCATCCTGGTAGATGCTCCGTGCAGCGGTATCGGCACCTGGCAGCGGAACCCCCATGCGCGCTGGAGCACCACGAAGAAGGACGTCACCGAACTGGCGGTCGTACAGCGTAACTTGCTGGAGCGGGTGGCGAACTCGGTGAAGCCGGGCGGCAAGCTGATCTATTCCGTGTGCACGCTCTCCAATCCGGAAACCATCGAGACAGCCGATCACTTCACCCGCATCCATCCGGAATTTGAGCCGCTGCCGGTGCCCGAGAGTCTGGCTAACGCGGTAGAAAGCGACCAGCCCGGTCAATACTGGGCGTGGCCGCAGAAGCTCGGCGGCAACGGCATGTTCATCGCCGGATGGCGACGCAAGGCTTAATCCGCCTTCGGTGCAGCGGTGCTCGCACGGGCGAGCACTTCGGCGGAAAGCCGCTGGGTCACCGGACGTTCCCCGGCCAGCAGTTTGTTCATGGATTCCATGGCGGCCACACCGAGACGGAACTTCGGCTGCCGCACGGTGGTGAGCGGCACGCGGAAATACTCGCTGGTCAGCACATTGCCAAAGCCCATCACCGAAATGTCCTGCGGGATGCGCAGACCCTGATCCAGGAACAGATTGGCCGCACCAATGGCGACCAGGTCATTCACGGTCTGGATGGCCGTGACCTGGCAGGATTCATTCAGCATCTGGAGCGCGGCATTGCGGCCTTCTTCAATGGTGTTGCCCGCGGCAAAGATGATGCGGTCATCAAAGGCTATCCCGGCTTCGATCAACGCCCGGCGATAACCCTCGAGCCGTTCCTGCGACGAAGGTGAAGATTGCTGGCCGGCAAAGAAGGCGATGCGGCGGTGGCCCAGTTCGAGCAGATGCTTGGTGGCCAGATAGCTGGCACCGATGTCATCCGTCTCCACATTCACGAAGTTCTCACAGAACGGTGCGTTATGGCCGAGGATGACGGTGGGCGTGCCATGTTTCACCAGTTCATCATATATGGGCGCCTTCTGGCCCAAGCGATAAACGGGCACGATGAACAGGCCATCCACGCGCCGGGAGAGGAAACGACGGATGTACATCTCCTCGCGCGCCGGCTGGTTCAGCGTGTGACCGAGGATGACTTCATACCCCATCTCAAACGCGCGCTCCTCGATGGCCATGACCATACGGGCGTAGAGCGGATTCGTGGAAGAGGCGATGAGCAGGCCGAACAGTTTGGCGCTGCGGCTGCGCAATCCACGGGCCAGCACGTCCGGCACATAACCCATGTCCTCGGAAAGCTTACGGACGCGGGCCTTGGTGGCGGCGGAGATGTCGGGGGCGTCACGCAGGACCTTGGAGACGGTCATGACGGACACACCGGCGGCTTGGGCGATATCTTTTAGACGAACCATGTGAAATGGGGGAAGCAAGGCAGCAGCCAAGAACCATCCGGCCGGAGCGATGCCGAAACTGATGATTCTCTGACCGTGCGCATGGACTTAGACATTGGAACCGCTCCAGCTTAGTTTTTGCCGGAGCGTTTTGAAGAAAGAACTGCCTTTCAATCGCACGAGGCTAAGGCGGTGGCGGCTGCGACAGAAGACAATTTCATCGCCCGCCTTCAGCGGCATCTCCACCTGGCCATCTGCCGCCAGCAAGGTCTCGGGCTTCTGATTCAACACGCGAACACTGATGGTGGAGTTCAGGCTCAGGATGACCGAGCGGTTGGAAAGCGTATGCGGACAGATGGGCGTGAGCGTGAACACCTCGGCCGAGGGACTGACAATCGCGCCGCCCGCCGAAAGCGAATAAGCAGTGGAACCCGTGGAGGAACTGAGGATGAGACCGTCGCAGCGGTAGCGCGTGAGCATCTCTTCATCTACCCGCACCTCCAACTCGATCATCCGCGAGGCCGCCCCGCGACTGATGACGAAATCATTGAGCGCGCACTGGACGAATTCCTTTTTGGCGACTTCGCCGTGCGCCTCGATCAACCAGCGGGCGTCCAGGTCAAATTCACCCGCCCAGACCTTGGCGAAGGCTTCTTTGACGTTCTTGGAAGGAACGGCGGTGAGAAAACCCAGGCTGCCGACGTTGATGCCGAGCACGGGCGTTTGCACGCCATGGAGATCGCGGGCGACACTCAACATGGTGCCATCCCCCCCTAAAACCACGACCAGATCCACTGCCCGGGCCAGGGCTGCGACATTCAACTTGGAACCGGACTTATCACCCATGAACGCCGCCGTGGCCTCTTCCATGACCACCGTGCGACCGCTGGCCTCGATGGCACGCACCGCCTGCCGGACCACCTGGCGGCAGGCGGTCTTGGCCGTGTTGGCGATCAGGCCCACGCGGGTCATCTGTTCAGCTCGTTTTTTCAAGCAGCACCAAAAATTCTTTGTTCCCGGCCGGTCCCAGCAGCGGGGATTCTGTCAGGCCCAGCCACAGCAGATTCTTCCGCTGTTTGATGAATTCCGCAAAGTCTTTGATCACCCGGTCATGGATGAGCGGATCGGTGATCACGCCTTCGCCTGCGTCCACATCCTCCTTGCCGGCTTCGAACTGCGGCTTGATGAGCGCCACGATGCGTCCGCCTGGCTTCAAGAACTCAACGGCTACCGGGACGATCTTGCGCAAGGAGATGAAGGAACAATCGATCGTGATGATGTCCACGAGCGCGAACCCCTCGCCAAAACTGGCCTTGGTCAGATTGCGTGCGTTGGTCTTCTCCATCACCACCACGCGCGGATCCTGCCGGAGCTTCCAGGCGAGCTGGCCATTGCCCACATCCACGGCATAGACCTTGGTCGTTCCCGCCTGCAGCAGGCAATCAGTGAAACCGCCGGTGGAGGCACCAAGATCAATCGCCACCGTGCCGGGAGTCTTGACCTGAAAATACTTGAGGGCGTGTTCCATCTTCAGGCCACCCCGGCTGACGTATTTCTCGGGGACATCAAGTGTCACCTCGTCACCCGGCTTCACATCATCGCTGGCCTTGTGGGCGCGTTGCTGGTTTACCCGCACGGTGCCGGCAAGGATGGCCCGCTTGGCCTTCTCACGGCTCTCGCACAAGCCCCGTTCCACCAATGCCTGGTCCAAACGCGTCATGAACCTGAAACGCCAAGGCCGCAGTACACGGCCGGAGAATGAGAATCGCGAGCAGGCATCAGACCTTGCCCTGAGCGATGCGGTTTTGGGTGTCGCGATAAGTGGCGTAAAAGATGTCGGACTCGCCGACGATCTTCTGCACCACCTGGCCCAGGTTGGCGATGTCCACGACGTTGATAACCGCCTGCACGCTTTGTTGATAAGCCTGCATGGGGTGCAAAGTCTGGAAATTCGAGCCGATGAGGAAGAACACCGAATGACGGCGGCGGCCCATGGGCATCCACTGGATGGCCTTCAGGGTGGTGTTATCTTCCGGCGTATCCGCCGAGAAGCATTCCTCGATGATAACCACCTGATATTGGAGTTGGGGATAGCGGGCGACGAATTCCGCCTCGTTGGTGACGTGATGCACCTTGTAGCCCAGTTCGGCCAGCATGCCCTGGCAGATGGCGATCAGCTCCGGGGAGGTGAGGCAAAGCAAGGCCGGTTTGTCGTCCGGTCCGATGAATTCGAATTCCATGCTTGGGAGTGGTTAGGTCTTCAACTTGAGCTTCATCGAGGGGAGTGGTGCTGCTTCGCCACCACCGGCCGGCTTCGTGTCCGCACCCTTTTGCATCGACAGGTTGCTGATGTTGGAGGTGAGTTCGCCGCGTTTCTTCTTGACGTTGTCGATACCGCGGGTGACCGGGCCTTTCTTGGTGCAGTAGAGCAGGGCGGTCTCTTCTGTGATCAGCCCTTGCTCGAAACAATCGATGACCGTTTGATCGAACGAACGCCAGCCGAACGTCTGGCTCGCCTCGATGATCTCGTAGAAGGTCTTGCCCTCGCTTTCACCGTAGGTGATGGAGTCTTTTGTGCGGAGATTGTTGCCCATGATCTCCAGCAACGCCACGCGGCCGCCGCCGACCTTGGGGGCGAGACGTTGGCTGATGACCCAGCGCAAGGTATCCGCCAGGCGCAGCCGGATCTGCTCCTGCTCGTCCGTCTCGAACATACCAAGGATACGGTTGATCGTCTGACCGGCATCGATCGTGTGCAACGTGCTCACGACCAAGTGACCCGTTTCCGCGGCGCTGAGGCCGATCTCGACTGTCTCGCGGTCACGCATTTCGCCGACCAGAATCACCTTGGGCGCCTGACGCAGCGCGGCGCGCAGGCCGCTCGCGAATTTGTCAAAGTCCGTGCCCATCTCGCGCTGGTTGAAGGTTGCCTTCTTCTGCGGATGCACGAATTCGACGGGGTCTTCCAGTGTGATGATGTGGATGGACTTGGATTCGTTGATCTCGTTGAGCAACGCCGCCAGCGTGGTGGATTTACCGGAGCCGGTCGCGCCCGTGACCAGCACGAGGCCGGTCTTTTCCTTGGCGACCTGGTGGAAGATGTCCGGCAGCTTGAGCTGTTCGAGCGTCGGGATCTTCGTGTTCAACTTGCGCAGCACGACCGAGTAATTGCCGCGTTGCGAGAAGATGTTCACACGGAAGCGCGCCTTGCCTTGCAGATAATAGGACGAGTCGCACGAACCGGTGCGCAAAAGGTCTTCCGTCAGACGGCGGCCGCCATTCACCAGATTAAGGGCGATCATCTCGGTCTGGTATGGCGTTAGCTTCTCCACCGGCGGCTCGATGGCGACCCCGACCAACTGGCCGGAGGACTCCACCTGCAACGGTTTCTCCACCGTGATGTTGAGATCCGAGACGTCGTTCTGCGAATCCAGCATCGTGCCCAAGATATAATCAAGTTCGGTTACGCGCATAACGAGCAGTTACGGTAGCTGACCTAAGAGTTTTCCAAACCGACTAAAACCACCGGCTTACATGCCGTCATCATCCTCGGGCGGATGCGCGAGGAAGGGACGGAATTTTTTCTTGTCGAGGCACTTGTCGTAGGCCTCTTCCGGCGAGATACGCTTCATCTTAAGGTGATCCATGATCGCGTCATCCAATGGCTGGTTGCCCAGCTTCTTGCCGACCTGGATCATACCGGGGATCTGATGCGTCTTCGCCTCACGGATAAGGTTCGCGATAGCGGTGGTGACGACCAAGATTTCCAGTGCGGCCACGCGGCCTTTCTTGTCGATGCGTTTGAACAGGTTCTGTGCCACCACACCTTTGAGAGCTTCAGAGAGCGTCGCACGCGTCTTGTTCTGCTGATCCGCCGGGAACACGTCGATGATACGATCAATCGTCTTTGCCGCGCTTTGCGTGTGCAGCGTGCCGAAGACCAAGTGACCCGTGCTGGCAGCCGTCAGCGCCAGCTCGATCGTTTCCAAGTCACGCATCTCACCCACCAGGATGATATCCGGGTCTTCACGCAAGGCGCCTTTCAGAGCCGAGGCGAATGACCGCGTGTGGATGCCCACCTCGCGATGGTTCACCAGACAGTTCTTGCTCTCGTGCACGAACTCGATCGGGTCCTCCACCGTCAGGATGTGGTCCTTCCGGTTCTTGTTGCAGTAATCCACGATCGCCGCGAGCGTGGTGGACTTGCCGGAGCCCGTGGGGCCCGTCACCAGCACCATGCCTTTGTGCAACATGCCGAACTTTTTCAGCACCGGGGGCAGGGGGGCATCGAACTTCTCGAAATCCTCGAACGACAGCACCTTGCTCGGAATCGCGCGGAACACCGCCGACACGCCGTTCTTCTGGTTGAAGAAGTTCGCACGGAAGCGGGACACCCCGGGGATCTCATAGCCGAAGTCCACGTCGCCCGTTTCTTCGTAAACTTTGATCTTATATTCCGGCGCGATCTCGTAGAGCATCGCCTTCAGCGAATCGCTCTCCAGCGGTGGATAATCCACGCGATGAAGCTCACCGTTGATGCGCAGCATGGGCGGATTGCCGGATGCCAAGTGCAAGTCCGAGGCCTTTTGCTCGAACATGAGGTTGAAGAAGGCGTCAATCTTTGCCATAGATTCCTCTGTCTGTTGGTGAATCCTAAGCGTACCGGTTCACTCTAGGCAAGCAATTGAATCAATTAGCCGACATCATCCGGCAGGAAGTGGGGCAGGAGGGACCCCTGTCCTTCCATCGCTACATGGAGCTGGCCCTTTACCATCCGGCGCTCGGCTACTATGAAAAGCCGGTGCCGGACCAAACCGGCCGACAGGGTGATTTCTACACCAGCGTCAGTGTCGGCCCGGTTTTCGGCGAATTA
Organism: Verrucomicrobiota bacterium; assembly: GCA_023431185.1. GTDB lineage: Bacteria > Verrucomicrobiota > Verrucomicrobiia > Limisphaerales > JAEYXS01 > JAEYXS01. The sequence continues at coordinate 42,667 of JAEYXS010000056.1, read as the reverse complement.
TTGGCCCGCTTCATCTTCGCCCAGACCCGGGAACTCTCCCGGCCCATGCACATCGTGGAGGCTGGGGCGCATACAGGCCATCTGGCCCGGGACATCCTGCAAACGCTCCAGACCATCGCCCCTGAATTGCTGGCGCAAACGCAGTACCGCATCCTCGACCCCTCACTTAACCGCCGCGCCGCCCAAGCCGAGACCCTCGCAGCCTTCACCGACACCGTAACTTGGGTGAACGGCCTCGCCGATGTGCCCGATAACTCCCTGCGCGGCGTTATTTTGTCCAATGAACTCCTCGACGCCTTCCCTGTGCATCGCATGGGCTGGTCGGCGGCGGATCAAGCCTGGTTCGAATGGCGCGTGGACTGGCGGGATCATGATGACACCCCCACTTGGTATCGTACGGAACCCGCCGCGCTGCCTGAAGACCTGAAGCCACACTTGCCTGCCCTCAGTCCGGAACTCGCCGCCCTCCTACCCGATGGCTTCACCACCGAGATCTGCCCGGAAGCCGCTGCTTGGTGGGGCACCGCCGCCCGGAAGCTCAATGCCGGCTGCCTCCTCACCTTTGATTACGGCCTCGAAGCCCTCGACTTTCTCAGCCCCGAACGCGCCCAAGGCACCCTTCGCGCCTACCGGAACCATCGCCTCGTGGATAACCCGCTGGCCAATCCCGGCGAACAGGACCTCACCGCCCATATCAACTTCACCGCCCTCCGCGAAACCGGCGAACAAGCCGGCCTCGCCACCATCCACGACGAAGCCCAGGCCCGTTTTCTCACCCGCGTCCTCGCCCAGACCAACCAAAGCGTCGGCCCGCGCACCGATCTGAAGTGGAGCCCGGCGAAGATCCGCCAATTCCAGACCCTCACCCACCCCGACCACCTCGGTCGCAGCTTCCGGGTATTGGCCCAACAACGCTGATGCATCTCAGAGTCGGCCACGTAAGGAATCGGCCCCCAAGGTACGGACGGTTTTCGCGCCGTCCCTGACTGAATGCAACCCTGTTCCCATTCTCAGCCGAGGGTTTTCAATCCAGCGGCTCTTCCAGCGGGAGGTTCTTGGCTGAGCGCAAGCGCTGCTGTATCTGCATGAGTGCGATCTGCTCGTGTTGATCGATGCCCGGCTGCATGAGACGGCGTGTGGCGGCCTCCATCTGCCGCTTGATGTATTGGTTCCGCAGGGTGAGCAGGTGATCGTGGAGTTGTTTGGCGACCTCCGGGATGGTGCGCTTCTCGAACATCGCCTCGGTGATCAGTGATTGCTCGAAGTCGTTGTCGAGGGTGTGCATGAAGGCCGTCGGGCCCTGCCATTGCTGCTCCATCTCCTGCTGGCGGATGCTCTCGGCCAGCTTGCGCAAGGTGACGTTCGCGATCCATTCGGGTCGCAGATGCTGGATCCAGCCGCGGCCGTCGCCTTCCGCGATGAGGAGTAGTTTCAGGAACCACATCTCGGATTCGGTGGGGCGCTCGAGCAGGACTTCTTCCTCGGGTGGCGCGTCATCATACTCGCGCGGCTGAGGTGCAGGCCGGCCTTTGCGGCTGAATTCCTTGCGTACGGATTCAACGGATACACCAAGACGAAACGCCGTCTTCTGCGCGTATTTGTCCGTGGTCACGGCGTTGTTCGCCTTGTTCACGGCCTCGGCCATCGCACGCAGGACGGCGAGCTGGCCTTGATCGGTGGTGACATCGTTCAGCTTGCAGAGACGTTCGAGATAAAAATCAAAGAAGCTAGGCGCCTTTTCGATGAGTTGGCGATAGGCGTCGGCACCGTTTTCACGGATGAAGCTGTCCGGGTCATGCGGCGCGGGGACGACGGCGACGCGGATGGCCAGCTCCGCGCCGAGCAGATGGTCCAGTGCGCGCACGGCGGCGTTCTGGCCGGCGTTATCGGAATCGAAGCACAGCACGATGTCGTTCACGTAACGCTTCAGGATGCGCGCGTGGTCGGCGGTGAAGGCGGTGCCTTGCGGCGCGACGATGTTCTTCACGCCCGCCATGAAGCACTGGATCATATCCACCTGGCCCTCGCAGATGATGGCGTAACCGGCATCGAGGATGGCGCGCTTGGATTTATCGAGGCCGAAGAAGATCTTGCTCTTGTGGAAGAGGAGCGTCTCCGGCGAGTTCACATACTTCGCCGTCTTCTCATCGCCGCTAAGGACGCGCCCGCTGAAGCCGATGACGCGGCCCTGTTCATCGCAGATGGGGAACATGAGGCGGCCGCGGAAGCGGTCGTAGTAGCCGCCGCCTTCATCACGTTTGATGACGAGGCCGGATTGTTCGAGCACTCCCTCCGTGAAACCCTTGGACTTCGCGAAGTTCACGGTGTCATCCCATTTGTCGGGCGAGTAGCCGATGCGGAATAGTTGGACGGCCTCGGGCGAGATCTGCCGCTTGGCGATGTAGTCGCGCCCGATCTGACCAGCGGCGTCATTCGCGAGCGCCTGTTGCCAGCGCTTGGTGATCTGTTCGTGGAGATCGAAGAGCGCCTCCTTCATTCCGCGCGTGGCGGCGGCTCCGGGGCCATCGAACGTATCCAAAGGGATCTTCGCCCGTTCAGCGAGGCGACGGACCGCTTCGACGAAGGAAAGGTTCTCGTATTCCTGGACGAACTTGAAGACATCGCCGCCTTTATGGCAGCCGAAGCAATGGAAGCCTTGTCGCGTGGGGCTGACGTTGAAGCTCGGAGACTTCTCTTTGTGGAAAGGGCAGAGTGCGGTGAAGTTCGCTCCGGCGCGTTTCAGGGGGATGTAGCTGCCGATCACCTCGACGATGTCACTGGCAGCACGTATCTGCTCCAGCAGGGCGGGCGGGATGACGGCCATGGAAGCTACTTGGCTTTCTCACCCGTCGCCTCCCAGACAGCTTTTTCCCGTTGCTTGTTACCGACGGGCTTCTTGGGGGCGGCGGTGAAGTTCGGGTCAGTCGGCTCAATCAGTTGTTCTTCCAGCTTTTCGCGGAAAAACTGGCCGCAGGTCGAATCAAACAGCACATCGCTCTGGATCTTGCCGTAGGTGGGAAAGAAGGAACTGCCAAACTCCGCCTCTTGGGCTTTGATCTGGGCCTCGACCATGGTTTTGGTGACGAACTTGGCGTTCATGATGGCCACGAACATGATCACCATGCAGAAAAAACGGACCGCCCCAGCCAGCGCTCCAAAATAAAATTCGGCCCGCCCAAAGATGTCGCTGCCCACCAGTTTTTCGCCCACCGCCTGTTTGATGTAAATGAATGCCCCTTTGATGATGAAGGCGATGCCCAGATAGCAGATGATGTTTGACCAGTAGAGGCTCAGCGAGGTCAGCTTGGAGAGCAACTCGGCCAGCGGTTTATAGTACAGGGCCGCCACCACCACCATCAGCAGCCAGCAAAAGACGTCCAGCAATTCATTCGACATGCCCCGCTTCTTGCCGACAAACAACCCGGCGCCGACCATGATGATCACCACGGCGTCAAACCAAGTCACACTTAATGCAGACATGTCCATAAATTGGTCAGCTATGCCTAACTTGCTCTATCTTTACTGGCAGATAAGACGTTTACCAGTCTCAATTGTGTCACTGCCACTGTACAGCAATGCCCGTGCCGTTCGTCATTATTGATTGGCCCGCAACCAGTAGCGTATCTCCGTGGCTCGGGGGTGATTTGGCTCCAGCTCCAAGACCTTCTGGTAATGTGTCCGGGCCGCATCCTTGTCCCGTAAACGGCCGGAAAGCAGGCTGGCTAGCATCAGGTGCGGCTGGGCCCGCTCCGGGTAGATTTTGACGAGGTTCTGGAATTCATCCGCCGCATCTTGGGGATAACCCGCCTGCTGGAGCGTCAGCGCGAAATTATAACGGGCGTCAAAGGACTCCGGCTGCACCGCCAAAGCATGCTCATACGCCACCAAAGCCATGCGGATGTCCTTGGCCTCATAAGCCGTCCAGCCCAAGTTGTAGTAAGCCTCATAGTAAGATGGGTCCGCCATGGCCGCCTGACGGTAACCTGTAATGGCCTCCGCCCAGTTGCGGACTTGCTGGGCGGCCATGGCCTTGTCAAAGGATACCTGCGCGGCTTTCCGGTCACCCGGGGCAAACGGACCCGGTGCTTGATAGGTATATCGCGGGATGGGCGGCGGCTTGACGACCGGCGGTGGCACGACCACCGGTGCCGGGGCTGGCGCTGGCATTGCCACTGCCGGAGCGGGCGTGGCCGGGGCGGTGGTCTTGGTCTTCTCCTCCGGCTTTGCGCTAGCCACCAAGGTTGGCGTGGTCGTGGTCGGCGTGCCGGAGAGGGGTGTGGGCGGCTTGGTCTTGCTCCGGAACAAGTTCAGGGGATTCATCCGCTGGAAGAACCCGGGCTTCTCCTCTGGTTCCGCGGTTTCCAACACCGGCACGCTGGCGGTGACCGGCACTTTCTCGACCGGGGTGACAGGGATGCTCGTCACGGCGGTAGCGGGGGCTCTGACCGCCGGCGGTGGCTTGACGACGGGTGGCGGCACGACCGGCGCAACCCTCGCAGGTTTGCTCTCCACCCGGACGGGCTCCGCCTTGGCCATCTGTTTCGGCGCTTCCGGCTTCACACTGACCGGGGGGACGGCGGGTTTTTCCACCACCAGTTTGGGCGGCGTCACGGCGGCCACTTCCACCGGTGCAGCTTTGGGTGGCTCGACCGGTTTGGCCGGTTCCGTTTTCGAGACCAAAGCATTCGTGTGTGCCGCGGCCGCCACGGCCGCGATGCTCACTGGTCCCGAACTGGCCGTCGCTTGCGCCCCGGGGACGAGCGCTTCCAACTGTTTCACCACCATCGCGACGGACGCTGCGTCATTTGGGGCGGGCTGGCTGGCGAGGTAAGCCCGGTATTGGGTGAGCGCGAGCGGATAATTCGTCAGGTGCTGGTGATAGATCACCGCGAGATTCAGGCGCGCCGGGGCAAACGTCGCATCCTGCTGCAGGGCGGCGTTGAAATAGGTGACGGCATCCCGCACTCGTTGCTTCTGGAGCAGGATGAGGCCTAATCCATTCAAGGCTTCCGGATGGTTCTTGCTCAGGCGTTGCGCCGTCGCGAAGGCGGCTTCAGCTTCGTTCCACTGGCGCAGCCGCAGGTGGGCCGTGCCCTGCTGGATGTGGCCCTCCACGGAATCGGGCTGGAGGAGGGTGAAGGTCTTGAATTCGTTGAGGGCGCGGGCCGGGTCGCCGTGGTCCAGCAGCAGAGTGCCCAGGTTGTAACGCACCGCCACGAGGTCACGATCCAGTTTGAGCGCCTGGTTGTAGGCTTGCGCGGCTTCCTCCAGTTTGCCCGTCTGGTGATACGCCAGCCCGAGGTGATTCCAAGCCTGGGCGTTCTGCGGGAGGAGTTCCGTGGCCTGCTTGAGCTGTACCAGCGCCTCGGCGGGTTTGCCGTCGCGCAAGAGGTGTTCGCCTTCCAGCAGCGCTTTCGGTCCTTTGGGGGTGCAGGCGGTCAACCCCACCAGCACGCTCAGGAACAACGCTGGATAGCAGGAGGTTGTGACCGTCTTTAGGGTGGTCAGCATCAGGTAATGCTGTTAACATTCGCGGGTGACAGTGTCAAGAAACGCACGGAATTTAACGGGTTTCCCGCCCCTGAAAAGCTGGCTGCCGGTGTGTGTGTGCCTTTTCCTCGCCGGCCTGACCCTGGCGGTGGCTGCCCCGGCACCCGCGCCCGTCCCGGCCCCCCCCACGGAGGCCCGCGTGATCGTGACCTCGGCGGAGGGCGCTATCGAATCTTTCAATCCCCAGGCAGCGATCGTTCGTCGTTTGGTGCGCGATGGCCTGCTGAAGTTGACGGGCAAGCCGGATGAACGCGCCGCATGGCTGAGCCTGGTCTCCACCCAGGACGTCATCGGCATCAAGGTCTTCACCAGCCCGGGCCGGTACAGCGGCACGCGCAAAGAGGTCGTCGCGGGCGTGATCGAGGGCTTGCGCGAGGCGGGCATCGCGCCCGGCAACATCATCATCTGGGACCGCCACCTCGTGGATCTGCAACTGTCCGGCTATGGCGAACTGGCCAGCCGCTACGGCGTGCGGCTCGAGGCCAGTGCCACGGCGGGCTGGGATGACAAGACCTATTACGAATCTTCCATCCTCGGGAAACCGGTGTTCGGCGATTTCGAGTTCGAGAAGAAAGGCGAGGCCGTGGGGCGCAATTCCTTCATGTCCTCACTGGTCTCCCAGCGCATCACGAAACTCATCAGCGTGGCTCCACTGCTGAACCATAACACGGTGGGTGTTTCCGGCCATCTCTACAGCCTGGCGATGGGCAGCGTGGACAACACCATCCGGTTCGAGAATGAACGCGAACGCATGGCCGTGGCCGTGCCGGAGATCTATAACATGCCGCAACTGGCGGACCGCCTCGTGCTGGGCATCACGGATGCGCTGCTCTGCCAGTATCAGGGTGAATCCCGCACGCTGCTGCACTACTCCGCCGTGTTGAATGAGCTGCGTTTCAGCCGCGATCCCGTGGCGCTGGATGCCTTGAGCGTGCAAGAACTGGAAATCCAACGCGAACTGGCCAAGGTGCCTTCCAAGAAGGAGAAGATGGAAGCGTACAGCAACGCCGAGCTGCTCGAACTCGGCATCGCTGACCTGAAGCGCATCAAGATCGAGCGGGTGAAGTAGATTTATGATTTTGGATTTCCGATTTACGAGACGGCCAGTTTTTCCTGGTGCTCGAAATGGTCGCGAGTTTTATGTTTCCGGTTTTGAGCCGGGCCGTCACTGGAGATCAGACAGCGCGTGCAGAGGTGGCTCGTAAATCAAAAATCGTAAATCGGGCTAGCCCATCCCCGCGTATTCCTCATCTGTGGTGAGGTCGAGGCCCATGAGGATGTAGTCATGCGTGATGCCCTGCATGTCCTTCACGTAGTCGGACAATTTCACGAGGTCGCTGAAGCCGAGGAGCTGGAACGTCTTGATGGCGGCGGCTTGCTGGCCGATGAATTCCGCCTCCACTTTTTCCAGGCCCAGCATGCTGGCGATCTCCACGAGGTCGGTGATGAGCGCGCGGGCGATGCCGATGCCGCGATGCTTCGGATGAACAAGCACGCTCACGCGGCCGATGTGCCGCTTCCACCCGCCCTGATGCTGGTGCAGGGTGGCGCTGCCCACGATCTTGCCGTCCATCACGGCGAGCAAGGGCAGATTCACATGGAAGTCGATGTTCTGGCACCATTTGCGGATGACGTCGAGGTTGGTGACGTGGTGCTTGATGAAGAGGCGTTCCTCGGCCGGCACGGCCTGGAAGAATTCGTGGAAGACCAGCTCGTCATCCTTCTTCAACGGACGCAGCTTGCACTTCTTCTCCGACTTCAGTTTGACTTCCTTGGGGTATTTCTGGAGTGCGAATTCGAGCGACATGGTTGCTCCTGATTCAGGTGATTGTCTTGTTTTCCCAGTCCGTCTGATCCGGCAGACGGTGCCAACTGCGGTTCATCTCTGACTTGTCCCAGCACTTAAACCGGCCCTGCTGGCTCACGCGAAAAATCCTAGCTCAATTCCGTCGCCCCGCCAACTAGTAAAGCTGGCGCGGCTACGATGACGCCGAGGAGACTTCCCCGGCCAGGCCTTGTCCGAGCCGCAGGGCCCGTTGGTCGATGGTCAGCGGGTCGATGCTCCAATTGGCCGCCAGCGTGACGACCTTGTCCGTGTTCGTCTGGATGAACGGTGCGGGCGGGAAGGTATCCATGCCCGTCGTGTCCCCGTAGTCCAGGCATTGCAGCCCCAGTTCCGTCTCGGCGACCGAGAGCGGGCCCTGGTTCCAAAGGGTTTCCCCGGCCCAGGCGTAGCCCCGCAGGATGCGGCCATCCTCGGCCCGGGCCCAGGCGTGATGATAGAGCACGCGGTCGGATTGAAAATATTGCACATGGCCCAGCTTGTGGCTGAGGTCCACGAGGAAACGGAAGCATCGGTCGATATCCTCATGCGGGTCGGGCAAACCCGTGCCCATCACCAAGATCCAAGGGCCGACGGGCGGGGAGATGAAGAGCTTGCGCTGGCTGGCCTCGGCCAGGCCTTCTTCCCAGGTGCAGGTGCGGGCATTGTGCAGTTGGAACGCTTCCCGGACGGCCTGCTGATTGGTGCTGCGGATGGCCACCCAGCGTTTCGGCAGGCCGTAGATGGAGCGGATGCCACCCAAGGCGGCCGCGGCGGGGCCGTTCACGCGCAGGAACTGCTCCATGCGGGCCTCCTCCTCCTGCCGCTTGCGCACGTGATATCGCGCGAGCAGCACGAAGCCGACGCCGATGATAAAGACAAGGGAGAGAAGAAAGAGGAGAACCAATGCGATGACATCCATCCCCATGGCATTGGCCGCTTCCGGGTTTTCCCGGGCAGCGAGCATTTGGGGAAGCATGTTCACGTAAGAAAATCTATCCCCAGTATTAGCCTGCGCAATACCAAATCGCGGAGATGCGAAAATATTCGAGAGCAAAAAAGGCCAAAGGCTCATCTCGCGTGCCAGGAGCTGCCACTGTCTTTAGTCCTGGTGGCGGCCAGTAAAAAACCATTCCTGCGGATTGCATTTTATCCGGTTGCTGCTTTCTTAATGCGCTCTGCATGGAATCTGCCGCGACCAACTCGCCACCGCCTTTTTGGCGCACGCTCCTCGTCCTGGGGCGGGTGTCCAATCTGCCGACCGTGTGGTCGAACTGCGCGGCAGGCTGGCTCTTGGGCGGCGGCGGTGAACTCCGCACCCTGTTGCTGTTATGTCTGGGGGCGACGCTTTATTATGTGGGCGGCATGTATCTGAATGATGCGTGCGATGCGGAGTTCGACCGGCAGCACCGGCAGGAGCGGCCCATCCCCAGCGGAGCGATCAGTGTTTCTTCGGTGTATGCGCTGGGGTTCGGGGGATTGATCGCCGGGCAGGTGATTTTTCTGCTGCTGGGAAAAACGATCGCCATCTTCGGGCTGATCCTAGGCCTGTGCATCTTGCTCTATGATGTGGTGCACAAGTTCACGATTATTTCACCGGTGCTGATGGCGTTTTGCCGGATGTTCCTCTTCCTGGCGGCGGCCGCAGCGGGTGATTTCGGCATCAACGGGCTGGCGGTGTGGAGTGCGGTGGTGCTGGCGTGCTATATCATCGGGCTGAGCTACATCGCCAAGCAGGAGAGTTCGCTAGGTCTCCTGCGTTTCTGGCCGAGCCTGTTCATGGCGGCCCCGGTGGTGCTGGCGTATATCGTGAATGGGCCGGATTACCGGCTGGCGGGGTTGTGGTTCTCGGCGTTGCTGGTCGGCTGGGTTATCTGGTGCCTGCGGTCCACGTTTTGGACGGCGACGGCGGAGCGGAACATCGGCCAGACGGTGTCGGGCCTGCTGGCGGGCATCGTGCTGGTGGATGTGCTGGCGATCGCGGGCGGCTCACCGGTGATGACGTTGGTGTTCCTGCTGCTCTTCGGCGCGGCCTTGGTGTTCCAGAAATTTGTGCCGGCGACGTAGTTGAAGGATTTACGATTTTTGAAGGACGATTTACGAGGAGCATCTATGCTCCCCTGTTCTCAAAGAAACAGCCGCCGTCTTTCTTTTTTGAACTGCGCTAGCGTGTTTTTTCCGGGTTGATGAATTCTTTCAAGCGCAGGTCGTGGCCTTCGCGACTCAGGCTGCGGCCGCTGACGATCCGGAGGGTGATTTTGTCCAGATAGTTGCGACCGGCCATGAATCGGACGGTGACTTTGCCGGACGCGTCCCGTGTTTCCCGCAGCGGGGTGTAGCCCAGCAGCAGCTTGTCCCCATCTTCAATCTCCAGGCTGACGTGCTGAAATTCTTTGAGCTGACCCTTGGGTGCAAATTCGAGATCCACCCAGACGGCGTCAGGGCCGCTGTCTTTGAAACGGAGGTTGATGCCGAGTTCTTTGGCAGCTTGGGGTGTCACCATGGCAATACTCATCATGCCGAGGCACGGGCTGACCAGGGCAATCAGGAGGAAGGCAATAAAGGAGACACGGAGAGAGTGTTTCATACTGGTATGACACGCGAGGAGGCGATTTCTTAGAGTTTTCTTTCTGCTCCACGGCCATGATTTGACCGGTTTTAAGCCGACCTGCTGGAGCTCGGCTGCCTTGCCTGCCGCAAAACTTCCGTCACCTGTCGTTGGGGCGACCTCTTTATCGGTTTGAGCCACAACCGGGCTCACTTGTGCACCGGCAAGTATGGTGTGGGAAAGCGGGGGCACTTGGCGTCACTACGCGACATTGAGGTTCTGGCAGGGGCACCACGGGTTGAAAAAAAAGAGAAAACTTGCGGGTAAGCGCAAGGACTAAAAGGAGCAGCTTCCCAAGAGGAAGGAGCAAGCAGACTTGGGTAGGCCGACTGAGGAAGGAGATTTTGCCAGCAGCACGTAATAATTTTCCGTCCATTTCTTAAAATGCACTGGGTTTTCCGGCTTAAATGGCTCCAATACAACGTGTTAAGTGATTTTAGACTATTTTTCAAGAAGAGGGGGGGTAGGACAGCGGTTGTCCTAGTGACCGGTTTAGGATGGGGGCATGAAAAGTGAAAATATAGAAGGAAGAAAGGGGTGGCCGAACGGGCAGGGTGCCTGCGGTATAGCTGGCAAGTCCCGACCAAAACACCAAGGTATCGTGGGGGAGCGTTATGGCCATCACCCGAAAGTGGTAGCGAAGATTCCCACCACTGCGTTCGTGACCGGGGGAGGTTTGCGTTTATGATGGCAAATATTAGCACCGCAGTTTGTTGTTCCGTCAAAGGTCGGCTTGATGTTTGGGCTTTGCCGGGAGCGGTCAGTAGTTTAGATTTTAAGGGAATACCCAAAGAACCATGAAGCGAAACGCTTTTATCCGGATATTAGGCGTCGGACTCGTCACTGCGGCGATTTCGGCGCACGCAGCGTATCACGAGCTCGTCATCAAGGACAAGCCGGTGGCGTATTGGCGGCTGAATGATGCGAAGCCGGATGTCATCAAGAACCATGCGCCGGGCGCAAACGCCTCAGTGCTGGATGGCGTGGGCACGGCGAAGGTGGCGGTGAAGCAGGCGGGGCCATCGAATGAAACGTTCCCGGAATTCGAGCCGGACAGCACGGCGGTGGCGTTCACGGGCAAAGGGGATTTCATCCGCGTGAAGGACCCCGGTGCGGACAGTCCGTTAGATTTCAAGCTGGGTGATTCCATCACGCTCGAAGCGTGGGTGTTCCTTAACAAGATCGGGGACGGGCAGCAGGTTTATGTGGTGGGCAAGGGCCGTACCGGGACCAAGGGATTCGATCCGAACAACCAGAACTGGGCGTTGCGCTTGCGCGGTGATGATGGCTCGGCGTGTGTGAGCTTCCTCTTCCGCGATGCGCGGAGCGGCCAGGAGAAACCGAAGACTCCGGATGAGTTCTGGCATCGCTGGTCCGCGACGAAGGGATTCGCGCCCGGCTCCGGCTGGCATCATATCGCGATCGCTTACACGTTCGGTAAAGGCGACAGCATCAAAGGTTATCTGGACGGTGTGGAGGTCAAAGGCAAGTGGGACATGGGCGGCAAGACGGACCTCGGCCCGGTGGTGGATGATGACGAGGTGTGGATCGGCTCCTCGATGGGCGGCAGCGCGGGGAATTCCTTCAACGGCCTGATCAACGAAGTGGCGGTCTATCGCAAGGCGCTCTCGAGCAGTGACCTGAAGAAGCGCTTCCGCTTCATCCCGACGGGCCCGAAGATCGACGTGACGACGCTCCCGAAGGATGCGGTGAGGGTGGAGATCGTGGAGAATATCCCCACGGAATCGAACTGGAATTTCACCCCGGGCAAGGCGGCGGAGACGTTCACCATCCCGGCGTTCGGCCTGGCGCAGTTGCCGAAGAAATACAATGAGCGCGGCGTGGTGATCGACCGGTCACCGGCGTTCCTCGTGCGCTCGGCGGGTTTCATCACCTTGCCCGCCGGCGAGCATACCTTGCTGGTGCGGTCCTTGCAGAGTTCGCGGATTTTCCTGGATGGCCAGTTGCTGGGCATCACGAAGTTCATCATCCCGAACGGCAGCGGCCATAGCGAAGTTCCGCCGATCCCGCAGGACCTGCCGGCCGGGCTGCGCTTCCTGCGCACGGGGCATGACGAACTGGAGATCAAGGTGAAGAGCGAGGGCAAACCCCAGTTGCTGGTGCTGGAATCCTTCGTGGGCGGCAAGAGCCTGAAGCCGGATATCGGCGAACTGACGGTGAGCGTCGCAACGAAGGGCGGGCTGTATCACCTCGTCGCACCCAAGGTGAAGGTGCCGCATACGGACGAGGATTTCTTGGCTTATGCGGACAATCAGCGCGCGCAGTTCGCCCAATTGGAGCGCCAGCGCCGGTTGGATAACTTGAAGGAAGAAAACAAGTATTGGGCGGAGCGGCATGAGTTCGCCCGCAAGGTGATGGCGAATGTGCCCGCGCCGAAGGTTCCGACGACCTCGGGTGCAGCGGTGCAGAATGATGTGGACCGTTTCATCAATGCGAAGCTCGAAGCGGCGAAGGTGAAGCCCGCGGGTTTGACGGATGACTGGACGTTCTTGCGCCGTCTGGCGATCGATACGACGGGACTTGTTCCTTCACCGGAGCAGATCAAAGAGTTCTTCAATGACAAGTCGACGGACCGTCGCGCGAAGGCGATTGAGCGTTTCATGAATCATCCGAGCTGGGCGGATAACTGGGTGCCGTACTGGCAGGATGTGCTGGCGGAGAATCCCGCGATCCTCAAGCCCACGCTGAACAACTCGGGGCCGTTCCGTTACTGGATCCATGAGTCCTTCCTGGACAACAAACCGATCGACCGTTTTGCCACGGAACTGATCGCGATGCAGGGCAGCGTGTATCACGGCGGCCCGGGTGGCTTCAGTCTCGCGACGGAGAACGATGTGCCGATGGCGGATCGCGCGCAGATCATTTCGCAGGCGTTCCTCGGCATGAACCTGGCGTGTGCGCGTTGCCACGATGCGCCGTATCATGATTTCAAGCAGGCCGAGCTGTTCAGCCTCGCGGCGATGCTCAAGCAAGGGCCGCAAGAGGTGCCGAAGAGCAGCTCCATCCCGCCGAATGCGAATATCAAGGTGGGCCGTCTGGTGGAGGTGACCTTGAAGCCCGGTGAGAAGGTGGCACCCGCATGGCCTTTCGCGAAAGCGATGCACGATGAACTCGCGCCCGGCGCAGTGCGTGAAGAGAAGAACAGCCGCGAGCAACTGGCAGCCTATATCACGGACCCGCGCAATGAACGCTTCGCGAAGGTGATCGTGAACCGCATGTGGAAGCGTTACTTCGGCTATGCGATCGTAGAGCCGGTGGATGATTGGGAAACGGCGAAGGCATCGCACCCGGAATTGATGGAGTGGCTGGCACGCGAACTGGTGACGCACAATTACGACCTGAAGCATGTGGCGCGGCTGATATTCAACTCGCACAGCTATCAACGCGTGGTGCAGCATCAGGAGGGGGATCTGACGGATCCGAAGGTACGCAATTACGCAGGGCAATATCGTCGCCGCATGTCCGCGGAGCAGATCGTGGACTCCATGTATGCGGCCACGGGCAAGCAGTTCGATTCTGAGTTGCTGACGCTGGATAATGATTCGCGCCGTTCGGCGAAGGACTTCCTCTCGCTCGGCGTGCCGAAGCGTTCGTGGGAATTCACCTCGCTCTCGAATGACCGCGACCGGCCCGCACTGGCGATGCCGAAGACGCAGGAGATCATCAACACCCTGGCGATGTTTGGCTGGCGGGAGGCGCGACAAAGTGCCCTCAGCGTGCGGGATGATTCTCCGAACGTACTGCAACCTGCAGCGCTCGCGAACGGCGAGATGGGGAATGGGCGTATCGCGCGCCTGTGCGATGGCTGCGACCTGACGGAGCTGTGTGTGACGAAGCAGCCAGTGGAGCAGTTGGTGAAGCAACTGTTCCAACGCTTGCTGACGCGTGAGCCATCCAGCGAGGAGTTGGCGATGTTCACCGAATATTTGAAGCCGGGTTACGAGCAGCGGGTGTTGGCGGCGCCGGCGAAGAGTTTGAAGAAAGAGTACGATCCGAGCCTGTTGTTGAGCTGGTCGAACCACCTCAACTCGAAGGCGACAGAGATCAAGCTCGCGCTGGAAGAAAGGGCGCGTCGCGGTGATGAGCCGACGCCGCGTCTGCAGGCGAACTGGCGCGAGCGCGCAGAGGACCTGGTGTGGGCGCTGGTGAACACGCCGGAGTTTGTGTTTGTGCCGTAAGAAATTGAAAGACATGCAAGCTATGAATCGTCGTGAGTTCATTCAACGGGCCGGAACGGCGGGATTGGCGCTGGCCGGTGCGAGCGCCTTCGGGCCAAATCTTTTCGCGGCTGAGACAGCGAAAAAGACTTATCCCAAAGGCAAGGCGGAGCATTGCATCATGATCTGGCTGGGCGGTGGCCCGGCGCAGATGGATACGTGGGATCCGAAACGCCTCGGCGATCCGGAAAAGAAGATCGCGGGCTCGGCATATCCGGCCATCAACACGGCGGTGAAGGACGTGCAGATCTGCGAGCACTTCAAACAGACGGCGAACATCCTCGACCGGTTCGTGCTCCTGCGCACGGTGAATCACGGGATCATCGACGAGCACGCGGCGGCGACGAATTTCATGCACACGGGCCGCAAGCCCACGGGCACGATCACGTATCCGTCCATCGGTTCGCTGGTGGCGCATCAGCGCGGGGCGGTGGCGGAGAACATCCCGCCGTATGTGGTGATCGGTTATCCGAGCATCATGCGCGGACCGGGCTTTCTCGGTGCGAAGCATGGTTATGTGTATCTCACAGATACGGAAGCAGGCCCGAATGGTTTGACGCGGCCGAGCTATGTCTCGTCTTCACGGCAGGCGGAGCGCGAGGAATTGCTGACCAAATTGCGCAAGGGTTACGTGGCGAAGAATGCGGGTGACAAGACGGTGGCGGATTACGATGAGGCACTGGGCACGAGCTTCGGGCTGGCGAACGGTGATTTCATGGACGCTTTCAAGCTGTCCTCCGAGCCGTCCACCTTGCGGCAGACGTACGGTGAGGAGTTCGGTCAACGTTGTTTGCTTTCACGGCGTTTGATCCAGCGCGGGGTGCGGTTCATCGAGGTGTCGTTCAACTTGAACTTCATCAACGGCACGGGCTGGGATACGCACAACGACGGCCAGAAGAACCAGCACATCCTCATTCAACAACTCGACCAGGCGCTGGCGACGATGGTTTTGGATCTGGAGAAGAACAAGTTGCTGGACAAGACGCTCATCGTGGTAGCGGGAGAATTTGGTCGCCCGGCGGAGTTCGATGGAGGCGGCGGACGCGGACATTGGTCCAAGGCTTTCAGCGTGGCGCTGGCGGGTGGTGGACTGAAGACCGGTTGCGCGATCGGTGAGACGGATGAGCTGGCGAAGCAGATCGTGTCGCGGCCCATCTCGGTGCCTGATTTGCATGCGACGGTGCATTGCGCGTTGGGCATCAATCCGGCGCGGAACCTGCATGATGGCGACCGGCCGGTGCCGATCACGGACATGGGTGAGCCGGTGCGGGAAATCTTCTCCTAAGGGCGAGGGGAGAGGTGCGAAGAGCGAGTTTTAAAGCTCCGAGATCATGCAGGGTCTCGGAGCTTTTGCTTTTGTCGTGAGCGGATTTGCGTTAGCACTGTTCGCGAGCGATATGAGCGATCCGGAAGCCGACGAGTTATTGGCCAAACTTTTGCCGAAAGCGGAAGAGGGTGATGCTGATGCACAGTATGAGCTGGCGTGGCGTCAGGCGTTGGGCAGCGTGCTGCCGCTGAATGACGAGCAGGCGGTGGGCTGGCTAGTGCGCGCGGCAGAGAATGGTCATGCGCTGGCGCAAAACAATCTGGGCGCGCGTTACTATGCGGGCGACGGCGTGGAGAAGAATCTCATCGAAGCCTTCCACTGGTTCTATGCCGCCTACCAGCAAGGTGACCGGAAGGCGGGCAAGAACTTGAACTCGCTCATCGGAGAGCTATCCGATGAAGACCTGGCCAGGGCCAAGGCGAGGGCGGGCCTTACTTGATGAGTTTCAGGGACAAGGGGTAGTTGAATGTGCTGCCATCGCTGGCCTTTACTGCGGCGATAATGGTCAGAATGATCTCGACGAGGATGATCAACGAACCGACCACGCCCATTAGCCAGAGCAAGGGGATGGTCAGGAGGCCGAGAAAAGGCACAAACGTCAGGATCAACAACGGGACACCCAGCACAATGGCGCCGATCAAAAGATAAAGGACGATCGAGATGTGGAAATTAAGCGCAGCCTTCCCGTGCTCATCCACGCCCGGGACTTCATGCCGTTTCCAGAGCCAGACGATCAGGGGGCCCCAGATGTTGCCTAAAGGGATGGCCACAAAGCAAATGGCCAGCGCTGCCAAGTGAGCGGCCATGGCCCAGTTACGTTGCGTTTTCTCTTCGATCGTCAGCATTTTACAGGTCTCCGATGTTTATCCGTGCCTGATAGGTTAGCATAGGGCAAGTTGGTGGGGAGTGCAATTATGAGGCGGATTTGTAACGGAGAAGCTGATGGAACCGCGATTTTCCAAGAGTGGCTGATTCTGAACATTATTGAGGCTGCCGGAATAAGGGCTTGCCTGCCCTTGGGCCATTGTTACAGTTTCGCCACAATTTGAATCGGTCAGAAAATCCACCATGTCGGTGGGTTTTCCATTTTGAAGCAACGGACAGCTAACGCGCCTTGTGAAAGTTTTCTGCGGCACATCCAACCGGCCACTCGCCCTCGCTATCTGCGAGTATATGGGCATCGAGCTTGGCAAATGCACGGTCGATGCCTTCCCTGACGGGGAGACGTTCGTGAAGATCGAGGAGAACGTGCGTGGTGAGGACATCTACGTGGTGCAATCCACCAGCCCGCCCACGAACCATCACCTGATGGAGATGTTCATCATGATGGATGCGCTCCGTCGCTCCAGCGCCCAGCGCATCACGGCGGTGATGCCTTTCTACGGTTATGCCCGCCAGGACCGCAAGGACCAGCCGCGCGTGCCCATCACGGCGAAGCTCGTGGCGAACCTCATCGTGGCCGCGGGTGCGAACCGGGTGCTGACCATGGACCTCCATGCACAGCAGATCCAGGGTTTCTTCGACATCCCGGTGGACCACCTTTATGCGGCACCGGTCATGTATGACTACCTGCGGCACATGGACTTGCCCGACCTCGTCGTCGTGAGTCCGGACGTCGGCGGCATCAAGATGGCGCATGCGTATTCCCAAGTCTTGAACGCCGGTCTGGCCATCGTGGCCAAGCGCCGCAAGAGCGCGACAGAGATCGAATCGATGACCGTCATCGGCGACATCCGCGGCAAGACGGTGCTGATGGTGGACGACCTGACGGAAACGGCTGGCACGCTCACCACCGCCGCCAAGCTCCTGAAGAAGAAGGGGGCCAAGCGCATCTACGCCTGTGTCTCGCACGCGCTGCTGAACGACCTCGGCATCCAGCGTCTGCGCGCCTCCGTGATCGATGAACTTATCACCACGGACACCGTGCTGCGTGCGCCGATCGAGGGTGTGAAAGTGACGACACTCTCCGTGGCCAGCCTGCTGGGCGAAGCCATCAAGCGCATCCATAACAACTCCTCCGTCACGACGCTGTTCGATTTCAAGGGTGGGCGGACGAGCTAAGGCTGTATAAAATTACACGCAAAAGGCACGCCTGAGAGGGTGTGCCTTTTGTTTTCGGAAGGTGCCTGGCAAGGCTGCTTCAAATAAAAAGTTTCGCCGGATCTTCACCCATCCCCAGACTGCGACCGCCTTCATAGACCTGATGTAGCGCACCATCCTTCCATTTGCGGAGGCGATAGAGCGTGGCGAAGACAAAGTCAGGTGCGGCACCGCCCTGGCCGCCGACCAGTTCACCACCGCGGCGTACATTATCCACCATCCACGCGGGCAGGCTCAGGTGATAGGGATTCCGCTTCACTTCGCCGACGTGGAAGGTGAGGGCGGTGATGAGGTCGCCCAGTTCGATGGGGCCGAGCTCTACCGTCAGGTTTGGGGTGGGCATCTGGCCCCAGAACTCTGTCTCCACTGTGTGGCAGGTGTAATTCTCCGGCATGTGTTTCAGCGCATCCAATACGAGGAAGTGGGTGCCGATGTGTGCGCTGTTCCAGTCCAGTTCATGCGGGAAGAAAATGGCCTTGGGCTGGTGCTTCTTCAGGATGCCCACGATGACGTGCACCATGCTGGTCCAGTAAACATGGTCCGTCTGGCGGGTCTTGAGCGTCACGCGTTCGAGGCCGCAAGGCCCGGTGGCTTCCAGTTCAAAGCCAATGCACTCGCAGCACGCTTTCAACTCGCGCCAGCGCTCGGCCTGGCGCTCCTTGTTGCTGCCTTGCGTCACCGCGATGTTGATGATCCGCCAGCCCGCCTGCCGCATCAGACGCAGGGCCAGTCCGCCGATGATGACCTCATCATCCGGGTGCGGAGCGAAGATCAGCGCGACGGGGGCGTCTTTGGCGATCTCCGGCTTGGGGCAGTTCGGGAAACCGCCGAGCGGCCAGGATTTACCCTCGCGAGCCAGCCGCGCATACGTCTCAACGAAATTGTGGTAGGGATTCATGTTAGTGGAGCGCGGGTCTCCGACCCGCAGCAATGTTCGATGAATGGTTGGTCCAAAATAATTTGAGAGTCTTAGAAAGTGTTCGCGTTCCTGCGGGTCCCGCCCATCACTTCGCCGTGCCCCCCTTCAGGTGTTTGTTCAAAAAGTTGACTGAATCCATGATAAATTTTTGCACGTTCTCAGGTTTCTTGAAGCCATGCCCTTCTCCTTCAAAGACCACGAGCGTGGATTCCACCCCCGCTTTTTTGAGTGCATCATGCAGACGTTGCGATTGATCCAAGGGAACGAGCGGGTCAACTGTGCCGTGGAAGTGGAGAAAGGCCGCGGCCTTCGGGGTCACATGAAAAAGCGGTGAAGCTTCTTTGTAAGTGGCCATGTGCGTGCTCTTGGGCTTGGCGATCAGGTTGTCCACCAGGCCTTGCACCATGGGGCCGGCGGCGACGAGCTTGGTGAAATCGAGGGTGAGATCCGTGGGGCCGAAGATGTTGATGACGCATTGGACCTTGCTGGAATGCTGGGCGAGGGACTTGTCGGAATTGTCGCGTGTTTCAATCGTGCCGAGCAGGTTCACGAGGTGACCGCCGGCGGAGCCGCCAACAGCGCCGATTTTGTTTGTATCGATCTGGTATTCTTCCGCTTTGGAGCGGATCCAACGGATGGCGCGTTGCACATCATCGATCTGGGCGGGCCAGCGCGTGCTGTTGTTCACGTCATTCGTGCGCACGAGGGTGTAGCCGACACTGAAGGTCACATAGCCAGCTTTCGCCAAGCCGCGTGCGCCGCTGTGAAAATCCTTCTTGTTACCGCCGGTCCAGCCGCCGCCGTGGACATAGACGACTACGGGCAGCTTGCCTTTTTGATCTGCCGGACGAAACACGTCGATGAGCAGTGGCTTGCCACCGTTCTCACCGTATTTCACATCAAGCTCTTCACGAAGGAGGACTTCGGCGCTGTGGACGTTGCTGGCGAGCGCGAGCAACAGGAAGCAGAGCAGGTGGCGTAGCTTGGGCATGAGATTACTTTAACCTAGGCAGGCTGGCGGCGGCAACAGCTTGTCCATGGCGTTTGTCTTTTTCATTCGGGATGTGGAAAGCGATGCGCGGGGCGAGTTCGGGGAATTCCTTTTGGAGAACTTCCTTGGCTCCATTCAGGATGAGGTCGCCGCCCTTGCCACTGGTCACTCGGCCGAGGATGAGGACGTTCTCGAACACGTAGAAATCCGTGTAATGCGCGAGCGCGTAGCCGAGGTAGGTGCCGATGGTCTGGTAAATCTTCGCAGCACGTTCATCGCCCGCTTCCATAAACTTCTGCACGACCTTCAATTTCTCGGGCAGACCGAGGGTGGCATCGACGGGCAAGCCAGAAGCGGGGATGAGACGGCCCACGGCTTGCTGGGAGAAATATTGCGCGCCCACGCCGTAATCGCCGGACCACTCATCGCAGGCGGCAGCGGGGTTGTAATCGACGGGGGCGAAGGCGAGTTCGCTGAGCCAGGTGGTGATGTTGCCCTCAGGCGTCACATAACCGACGGCCTGGCTGGTGCCGAGCGCGATACCGAGCACGGCATTCTTGTTGAGCGACATGGAGCCCGCTAGCGCGGTCACTTCGCCATCGTTCACGACATCGAACGGTACCTTCCATTCCTTTTGCAGGTCGAGGAAGAGGTCTTTGACGCGCGTGTTGAATTGCTCCGGTGAAACGCCACGGAAGAGCGAGGCGACCTTCACGCGATTATTCACATACACACCGGCGGAACTGCCGCCGATGGCATCGACGCGCGGCAGGTGAGCAGCGGCTTTCTTGAGAGTGTCTTGAATGCCGTCGATGTGATACTGCGGGTCCGGTTGGTGATACGGGTCCCACACGATTTCTTCGCTGAAGACGACTTTGCCATCGATGACGGCAGCGACTTTGCGATCGCTGCCACCGAGATCGAAGCCGATACGGCAGCCGTCCAAGTGGCGGCCGAGCGGTTGGGTCTTGGCATTCTGCGGCGGGAGTTTCTCCAACGTTGTGGCGACCACGGTGATGGGGTGATCATACACGCGTTCGCCGATGAGATTGGAGTCGAAGCGGCCCGTCGCCGTGTTCGTGAAGTGTGCTTGCAACTGCTCAGCGAGTTTCGCGGGTCCGGCGAGATGCACTCGCCAGCCGCCCCAAGCCCAAAGCATGAACTTCACGAGGCGTTCCACATAGACGAAATTGCCTGCGGCTTGCGGATGGTTCTCCGGAAAGATCTCCGTCTTGAAATGGAAGATGGAGCCGTCCGTTTGCTCCAGCGCGATGACAATCTTGAGCGGGTTACCGGAAGCGGCGACGGCGGCGCGGTAGGCGCGATTGGCCAGCACGGCGGGACGAAATTGCGGGTCGAGCACCGGCATGATGGCCGGAGCGATGAGCGGCAGACCGTTATTCAGCATGGCCGGGGATGATTAGGTTTTATTGGGGAACGTCAAGACAGGGTAACCACAGATGGACACAGATTAACATAGATGGGAAGGAGGAAACCGGAGATCAACCGCAGATGGACGCAGATATACGCGGATAGGGAAGGGGGAAGTGGATGAGTGATCTGTTATTTTTTCCTCTGTTCGGCTAGCCAATGGAGGGCGGGGGCGGGCAATCCTTCATGTCCACCGTCGAAGATCGTTACGCGGACGTTGGCGGATTCGCGACGGAAGAGGACTTTCTTGGCACCGTGATGTGGGTCAGTGGGAACGGTGTCTTTAATCGTCGGAGGCACTTGGGATTTTTCGGTGAACCAGGTGATCTCTTCCTCGGTCAGTCGGTCTTTGGGTTCGGCGAGCAGATTGTAGGCGCGTAGTGTGTGGCTAATGGGGACGCTGCCGGTATGGCCGTCTTTGATGCCTGCGTTGATGGATACTTTGAAACCTCTAGCTTTTGCCAGATACGTAAGGGCGGAACGTTTCTTGGCTTCATCACCCGCCTTTGTACCCGGTGTGGGTACGCCACCGCAGGCCAGTTCGATGTCCTTGGCATACTTCTGTTTCTTGCGCGTGGATTCTTCGTGCCACGCCTGAATGTCGGTGATGGGCACCCAAGAGGAAGCGGCGGCCCAGAGTTCAGGGGCACGTCCGGCCATGAGCAAGGTGGCGTAACCGCCGCCCGATGAGCCCACGAGGTAGATGCGGCTGGGATCGATGGCCGTTTGCTTTTGCGCAAACTCAACGGCGCTCAAGATATCCTGCACGACGAGTTCCGAGCCGCACGCTTCCGGTTTGTTGTTCGGGCCGCGAAAATTGGGGTGGATGAAGGCCCAGCCGTTCGTGATGCACCATTCGGCATACGGAGCTTGTGAGGTCTGTTTATAATCGGCGGACCAGCTATGCAGCGCCACGAGTAAAGGTTTCTTCTCCTTGCTGTCCGGCGTGAAGAACATCGCGGGTTGGTCGGTGTTATCCGCTTTGCTGGGATATTTGATCTCTTTCACCTGTGCGGGCCAGTGCCCGATGGCTTTGCCGGGGGCTTCACTCTTGGGCACGGGTGTGGCGGCGATGGCGCTGCTGGTCAGGACGGCGAGCAACAGGATGCACAGGTGGTTCATGGATGGAAGATAGTGGAATGGGAAGGCCCCGGGCAAGGGGATGGTGTGCGATAGGAGCTGCAGCTCAGGGAGTCACCGTGAGGTCCGGGCGGATCTCGGTATGGCGGATCTGGCCGCCGAGATTGGCGGCGCGGGCCATGAGGGCAAAGGTCAGCAGGCCCACCACCAGAGTCAGCATCAAGGACCACGCGGCGACGGGTTTGGCCTTTCGGGCAATGACCAGGGCCATGATGGCGGCGATGCCCATGAGAAAAACACCCGTGGTGGCTTGGTCGGCGGCCTGTTCATGGGCTTGGACGAGGGTCTCAATGAACCAAGGTTCCTTGGCCGCCTTTTCGGCCGCGAAATCACCGGTGAACTTGAGCGGGATGGAGATGAGCATGAGCGCCACTGTCCACCAGAGGCTGAGACGTTTGAGGCTTTCGTCTTTCTTCACCGCCGCCGTGACGAGCAGCAGACAGACGAACAGCGTGCCCAGCACCGGCACGTGGTTCAAAGCGAGATGGAGATGGATCCAATCCATGGCTAATCTTCTGACGCACAATAGCGCCTTTGTGTTCAGACAGAAAGCAAATAGCCCGGAAGACCGGGGGATCAGTCCTCCCAAAAGCAGTTCAGCACGGAGTGGCGGCCAGCTTTGGCGGATTGAGTGATTGCCTGGGTGATGAAGTTCTTACCCAGTTCCACGGCCAGAGGCAGGACACAGCCTTGGGCGAGGTAACCAGTGATGGCGGCGGAATAGGTGCAACCGGTGCCGTGCGTGGAGACGCTCCGCACGTATGGGGCAGTGAGCAGCAGTTCGTTCTGGCCATCGTAGAAGATGTCGATCGCTTCGCGGCTGTTTTTCAGGTGACCGCCTTTGACGAGGGCGGCGCAACCGTAAGTTTCAAAGATCTCCCGGGCGGCGGCGCGCAAGTCATCCACATTCTGTAAGGGGCGGTTCACGAGAATGGCGGCTTCGTCGAGATTTGGCGTTACCAAGGTGGCTAACGGCAGGAGTTCTTCACGTGCGGCTTTGACGGCCGATGGTTTCAATAAGCGCGCACCACTGGTGGCGACCATGACCGGGTCCACGATGAGCGGCGGGCGTTTGCCGTGGGCAAAGAATTTTGTGATAGTGTGGATGATAGGCGTGGAGAAGAGCATGCCGGTCTTAACGGCAGCGGGCTTCAGTTCGGCGAAGATGGCTTCGATCTGCTTTTGCACCATTGCCGGTGTGGCGGCTTGGATACCGATGACGGCTTTCGGATTTTGCGCGGTGAGGCAGGTGATGGCACTGGTGCCATGCACACCGAGTGCGGCAAAGGTCTTCAGATCCGCCTGGATGCCCGCGCCGCCACCGCTATCGGAACCGGCGATGGTGAGGGCGATGGGCAAGTTGGCGGCAGCGTGTTTCATGCAATTCTTTCTCGGACAGGTTAAGGGAACTGGCCGATGTATTCAACCAAGGGATATCACCACAGCACGAATGGTTGGCCACTGCGGCACGCAGTTTTCGGGTTTGCAGTTTTGGGCGAGAGTGTAACTTATCGGCATGGCGATGGACAAAGACCAGGTGGTAGAGATTTTGCAGGAGATCGGTGTCCTGTTGGAATTGAAGGGCGAGAATCCGTTCAAGACGCGGGCGTATGTGAATGGCGCGCGGGCTTTGGAGAGCTTGACGGAGCCGCTGGATAAGATGGTGGCGGAGAACCGGTTGGGCGAGATCAAGGGCTTCGGCGAAGCCCTACAGCAAAAGGTCGCGGAACTCGTGACTACAGGTCGCCTGAAGTATTACGAGGATCTGAAGGCATCTATCCCGGCAGGCATGGTGGCACTGCTGGAGATTCAAGGGCTTGGTCCCAAGAAGGTAAAGGCGTTGCATGACAAGTTGGGCATCGATTCCTTGGAATCGCTGGAGGCGGCGTGCAAAGCCGGGAAGGTTGCGGAATTGGACGGCTTCGGCGAGAAGACGCAGGCGAAGATTTTGGAAGCGATCGATTTCCGGCGCAAATACGCCACGCGCCATCGTTTGGTGGATGCGATCTATGCCTCGGAGCCGATTCTGAAAGCGTTGCGCGAGCACCCGGATGTCATCCGCTGCAGCACGGCGGGCAGCCTGCGCCGTTTCAAAGAAGTCATCGGTGACATCGATTTTCTGGCCTCCTCGAAGAAGCCGTTGGACATCATCGACTACTTCACGAAATTGCCGGGCGTCATCAACGTGCTCGCGAAGGGCGATACGAAATCCAGCGTGATTTTGGAGGGTGGCATCCAGGCGGACCTGCGTGTGGTGACGGATGCAGAGTATCCGTTTGCACTCGCTTATTTCACAGGCAGCAAGGAGCACAACATCGTGATGCGTCAACGTGCCATCCAGCGCGGTTTGCGCCTGAATGAGTATGGCCTGTTCCGCTCCAAGGAAGAGACGCGCGACCCCAAACTGTTGGTGGCGTGCCATACTGAGCAGGAGATCTTCAAGACTTTGGACCTGCCATACATCGAGCCCGAGTTGCGCGAAGACCATGGTGAGTTCGCCGCCGGGGAAAAGAATGAGCTGCCGCGTCTGCTGGAGTGGACGGACCTGAAAGGCTCGTTGCACAACCACTCCAACTGGAGCGATGGGCGCAATACGCTGGAGGATATCGCGGCGCACATGAACGAGATCGGCTGCGAGTATTGGGCCATCACGGATCACAGCCGGGCATCATTCCAAGCTAATGGCTTGGACCCGGAACGATTGCGCAAACAGCTCAAGGAAGTGGCAGCCATCAATCGTAAGCTGGAAGATGAGGGTGAAGAGTTCCGCCTGCTCACTGGTTCCGAAGTGGATGTGCTGAAGGAGCGGCTGGATTTCGAGGACGACATGATGGCGGAGCTGGATGTGGTGGTGGCCAGCTTGCACGTGCCGGGCAGTGATGAGGCGGACAACACCAAACGGCTCATCCGCGCGGCGGAGAATCCATATGTCCACATGTTGGGGCATCTCACGGGTCGTCTGCTGCTGGAGCGGGAGTCATACAAGCTGAACCAGCAGGCGGTCATCGATGCCTGTGCGGAGACCGGAACGTGGATCGAGCTGAATGCGAATCCCTACCGTTTCGACATGGATTGGCGACTGTGGCAATACGCCAAGTCCAAAGGAGTGAAGTGTGTGGTGAACTGCGATGCGCACCGGCATGAGCATGCGGGTTTCCTTCGACTGGGGGCGGGCATAGCCCGGAAGGGCTGGCTGACGAAGGGGGATGTCATCAATGCCTTGCCACTTAAGGAATTGCGAAAGGCTTTGCAAAAAAAGAGAAGTCAGGTTTGATTGCGGGGCAATTTGCGGCCATAATCTTTGCAAGTCATTAGTAACGAACGGTTATCCATGCCCATATCAGGCACCAACCCCGCCCCGTTGCCCGCCGATGAAAAAGAGCGGCTAGAAGCCTTATACGGTTACCAGATTCTGGATACGGAGGCGGAGCAAGACTTCGACGATCTTACCTTATTGGCCGCGCATATCTGTGGGGTGCCTATCTCGCTGATTTCACTAATCGATGAGAAGCGGCAGTGGTTCAAGTCCAAGGTGGGGCTTGAGGCGCCTGAGACACATAGGGATATGGCTTTTTGCAGTTATGCCATCCATGACCGGGATGTGATGACGGTGCCCGATGCGCAGCAGGATGCTCGCTTTGCCACGAACCCGTTGGTGAAGGCGGACCCTAAGATCCGCTTCTATGCCGGTGCTCCTTTGGTGACGAGTGACAATTACGCCATCGGCACGCTGTGTGTCATCGACCGGGTGCCGCGGGAACTGACTGACGCCCAGAAGGAAGCCCTGCAAGCGTTGAGCCGGCAGGTGATGGCGCAGATTGAGATGCGGCGGGTGATGCAAGCAGAGCGGCGTTATCGGAAGGAGATCGAGGAGGCGCAAGGGCGGTTGACTGACTTTCTGGATAATGCCAATGACCTCATCCAAAGCACTGATCCGGACGGGAAATTCGTTTATGTCAACCGGCGCTGGCGAGAAACTTTGGGGTATACGGAAGAAGAGGCGAAGGCATTGACGATTTTTGATCTGCTGGACCCGGAGAGCAAGGAACAATGCCGGGCGCGGTTCGCGCGGATCATCGCTGGAGAGAAGGTGGGGCAGATCCAGGCGACGTACCGGGCCAAGGACGGAAGGTTGGTGGCCTTGGAAGGCAGCGTGAACTGCCTGATGGAGAACGGGAAGCCGGTGGAGACCCAGGGCATCTACCGAGACGTTACCGAACGGCTCCGGTCTGAGCGGGAGCGACATGCTTTGGCGGAGCGGTTGTTGCTGGCCACGAAGTCAGCCGGCATGGGCATCTGGGAATGGAATCTCAAGACGGATCAGCATACGTGGGATGCGCAGATGCGCGCGCTTTACGGATTGTCCCCGGATGTGAAGGAGTCTTACCAAGTCTGGCAGAACACCGTCAGTGCGGAGGATGCCGAGAAGGTGGCGAAAGCGCTTAACGCCTTGATGGAGCATGGGACGGATTATGTGGTTGATTTCGAAGTGAAGCTGCCGGACGGCAACAAACGGACGCTGCAAGCCCGGGCTTTGGTGGAACGCGATGAACTGGGCCGCACAGAACGCATCGTCGGCGTGAACTGGGACATCACGAACCGCAAGCAATTGGAGGTGGAACTGGCCCGCGCCCGCGATCAGGCTTTGGACGCGACGAAGGCGAAATCCGAATTCCTCGCGAACATGAGCCATGAGATCCGCACGCCCATGAACGGGGTCATCGGCATGACGACCTTGCTGGCGGAGACGAAGCTGGATGAGGAGCAGCGGGATTTCGTGAACACAATCCGCACGAGCGCGGATGCGTTGCTGGCGCTGATCAATGACATCTTGGATTTCTCCAAGATCGAGGCAGGCAAGCTGGAACTGGACCCGCACCCGGTGGAGTTGCGCCGGTGCATCGCGGAAGCGCTGGATCTGCTGGCACCCAAGTCGGCGGAAAAGGGCATCGATACCGGTTATCTGGCAGATGAGTCGGTGCCGGATTATGTGCTCGCGGATGGCACACGGCTGCGGCAGGTGCTGATCAATCTGTTGAGTAATGCGGTCAAGTTCACGGAAAAAGGCGGGGTTATCGTCCGTCTGGCGCCAGGCGAAACGGCGGATGAGTGGCATTTTTCGGTGCAAGACACGGGGGTAGGCATCCCGGCGGACAAGATTTCGCGGTTGTTCCAATCTTTCAGCCAGGCGGACAGCTCGACCACGCGGCATTATGGCGGCACGGGCCTAGGGTTGGCCATCTGCAAGCGGTTGGTGGAGATGATGGGCGGGCGGATGTGGGTGGACAGCCAGGCGAGCGTGGGCTCCACATTCCACTTCAGCATCCGGGCGAAGCTGGAGGCGGGGGAGAAATCCGCCTGGCGGCAACCGCAGCCAGCGTTGAAGGGCAGGCGCCTCTTGATGGTGGAGGACAATGCGCTGAACCGCGAGATCGTGCAGCAGTACGGCAGCTTGTGGGGCATGGAGGTGGAGCTGGCGGGTTCGGCAGCCGAAGCTTTGGGGCGGGCGCAAAACAGCAAGCCGTATGACTTGGTGCTCCTCGATCATCAACTGGCGGGCACGGATGGTTTCACCCTGTGGAAACAATTGCAGGGGCAGGCGGCTTGCCGCAATGCGCAGCCGCTGTTGCTCAGCAATGTGCGCCTGGCGGCGGATGCAGCCATCAAGCAGGCGGTTTACAAACCCATCCGGCGGCAGCAGATGCTGGAGGCGATTCTGCGGGTGCTGGTGACCAGTCAGGCGGTCAAGGAAGCGGCGGGGAAGGCGAGCGGGAGCAGGTTGGCCGAGTTGTTCCCGGGCAGCATACTGATAGCGGATGACAATGTGGTAAACCTGAAGGTGGCGAGTGCCTTCCTGGCCCGCATGGGATATCAACCGGACACGGCTGCCAACGGGCGGGAAGTGATGGAGGCCCTGGCGACCAAGGAATATGATCTGGTCTTGCTGGATATCCAGATGCCGGAACTGGACGGATACCAAGTTGCGGCTCAAGTGCTTAGCAAGACAGCCGGAGGCAGGCGTCCGTCCCTGATCGCCCTGACGGCGAGTGCCATGGAGTCCGACCGTCAGAAGTGTCTAGCTGCGGGGCTGGATGACTATCTGCCCAAGCCGATCCGCGTGCCGGAACTGGAAGGCATCCTGCGCAAGTACCTGATTCCCAAGTGATTTGCCGAACGGTCACAAATAGAGGGCGGCTGGTGGGTAACACACAAACCACGCCACGCCGCCCGAGACTCATCGCAGGAGGAACTGCCGACTGAATCTCACCTGTAATAAAGCACAAGGTTTGCCAAAAATAAAGCGACCGGCGGGGCCTTGATTTTTAGCCCGCCAGCGGCTCAGTATTTTCCCTGATTTTCGTCCTCAGCCATCCGGTCAAAAATCGCCTATGGTGATATTTTACCGCTCGTACTGATGTGATTTAACCATTTCAGAAGTGCTTGGGAAGATAACGTATTTAGGGTTGGAAAGAGCCCGTTTTTGCAGGTGTTTAATTTTCGCAACTTGTTTGTTATAAGGTGATTGGGTGGGTTATTGTGGGTTTTCACATGGGCAATCCCAGACATGCGGCAGAGGGGGAAGCAGAGGCTTAAATCGCTTTGATGGGCCGAAAAGGCTATTGGCAGGGTAGCTGCTAAGGAGTGTGGCGGCGGATTGAAGGTGCGTAACCTTTGCTTGGTCAAGGCGTCTAAGGTGACGTAATGATGGCTAATCAATCGGCCTGTTAAAATGATTAAAGACGTAATCAGTGTTTTGAAGCGTTCCGCAGTGGCGATACTTGTCGCCATCGGCGTGCTGGCTGCGGCCAGTCCTTCGGCCAGTTCCAAGACTGCCGGGCGGATGGAATTTCCGGGCCATACTCGTGGCGTGGTGACGCCGTTTGAAGAGGATCTCACGAACTACTCCCCAAGGCAGGCGGCTGAGTATTGGAATGACTGGGGCACGGAGTACTCCCGTACGGGGCCGATGACGAATATGTTCGTCTGCTATCTTAACGCGGTCCGCCTGATGCCGCATGAAAGCACCTATCACCGGAACCTGGCGACCAGCCTCTTCATGTATCGCAAGGATGCCAAAGAATTTTTTGGTGTGGATGAGGCGCAGGTGTTCTCGATGTCCTTGCGGGAATATCGCAAGGCGCGCATTCTGGAGCCGGAAAATTTCGAACTGGCCAAGGAACTGGCCCTGGCGCACTACGCGATCCGTCCTTTCCGGGCTGAGGAAGCGTTGGCAGAGTGGGATCGTGTGCTGGCCATGGCGGAAACGAGGTCCGCAGGGGAGATGGAAGAGATTTACCTGAATCTGGGCCGGGTGAATTACATGGCGGCGCGGTATGCGGAGGCGCAGAAGTGGCTCAGCAAGGTGAGATCGCCCGAGCATGAGGACATCCGCAGCATCCTCTGGCAGCGCGTTTCGGAGAGCGCCCAGCTCCGGACCGACGAAGCCACGAACTGAAGGACGTGGGGGGCGGGCAAGTTTTCGGAGCCGTCATTTTGTCACCCTGTTGCTTGCGTAGCGCGGCGCTTTCTGGCATCCCATGGCCGTCTATGAATCAAATCCGGACGGCTGTTCTGTCCTTGTTCGTCGTTCTGGCCGGTGGCTGCCAGCCCTCGTCTGCTCCGGCTCCTTCGGTGGCAACCCCGCCATCGGCCCCTGTCAAGCCGGTGGCAGCTCCGGTGCAGCCGCTGTTGCGCTGGCATTCAGCTGGCTGGCAGTCGGTCACCAATCAGGCTGACGGCACTCGCCTCAAGGAGTTGCTGGCACTGCCGCAGACGGCGTTGCTGAGGAGCAATACCTTGGTTGCCCTGGCGTACAACTTGCCGGTGCTCCTTTTCCCGGAAGCGCCCACCAATACGGATCAGGCAACGAAGCTCCGGCCTTTGTTGGATGATATCCTCACCTATGAGTCCAAGGTGGTCTGGGCCAGTGCATCGCCGTTGCGCTGGCGGATGGCGGTTAAAATTCCCGTGGAACGTACCGGCATCTGGACCGCGAACCTTTACGACCTGCTGGTACGGGGCGAGCAACTGGATAAAATACCCAGGACGAACATCACGGATACCTCGGTGACCGTCACCTATTCAGCGGCGGAGACGTACCGCTACGGCTTGAATGACAGTTGGGTGACGGTGGAGCGGGCGGAACCCGGGTATGACTGGGAAGCGGTGGCCCGGAGTGAAGCTCCGGCCGGTGCGAACGCATGGTTCTCCCTGGAGATGCAGACGGCGATTTTGAAGCAGCCCGGCGGATTGCTGCCGCCGGGCAATCAGCCTTACGCGCGGTTGACGATGGAAGGCAAGGGCGCGAATCAGACGAGCCGGCTGAGTTTGAAGTTTCCGCAAGCACTGGCGATGAGTTTGCCGCCCTGGCAGGTGCCAACCAATACCATCAAGGACCCGGTCATCAGTTTCACGGCCTTGCGCGGCGTGGGCGGCTGGTGGGCGCAGCAGGACTGGCTCAAGCCGTTGCAACTGCCGAACGCTCCGCAGCAGGCCTATGTGTGGGCGCAGCCCCAGGCGCATTACTCCACCTTTGCGGCCTTTCCCGCCCGGGGGGCTTCTTTGCTGATGACCAATTCTTTCAGCCGCACGAATGAATTCACGGCGGCCATGGGCAAACTTTTTTTCGGACGGATGGTGGCTTTGAAGAACGAGCTGGTCTGGGCCGGGGCACCGATCCTGGCGCCTACGCTCAAAGCCGCGCCAGAGCCGCAGGATGATCATCTACTGCTCAGTCTGTTCCCGCTGGCCAGCAGCTCGGAGAATCTGCCACCCGCCTTGCTGGAACAGTTCATGGGCCGGACGAACCTGCTCTATTACGACTGGGAGATCACGGAGATGCGGCTGAACCAATGGATGCGACTGGCCCCGCTCCTGTCCATGGTGGCGAACCAGATGCCGTTGAACAACAGCAAGGTGCCTTATGAATGGCTGGCGGCCATCGCCCCCAAGCTGGGCAATACGGTGACGGAGGCGGAACTGGCAGCACCGGATGAGATCCGGGTGCTGCGCAAATCACCTGCCGGCTTCACCGGGCTGGAACTGTATCTGCTGGCCCGCTGGCTGGATCAGAGGAGTCTGCCGCAATGGGATCCAGCGCACGATCCCATCATGAGTCTGCCGGGTATCCCGCAGGCGCCGCCGACACCCAAGCAAAAGTGACATGATATGCTGAAACTGGGTGTGAACATCGATCACGTGGCGACGGTGCGGGAGGCGCGGTATCGCGGACTGACGCGGGGCGAGCCTGATCCGGTGGCGCTGGCGTTGATCTGTGAAGAGGCAGGGGCGCACGGCATCACGGCGCATCTGCGGGAGGACCGGCGGCATATCCAGGATCGCGATGTGAAGCAGTTGCGGGAGCGCATCAAGACGCGGCTTAATCTGGAGATGGCGAACTCGCCGGAGATCGTGGATATCGCACTGAAGTTGAAGCCGGACATCGTGTGTCTCGTGCCGGAACGGCGACAGGAGGTGACGACGGAAGGCGGGCTGGATGTCGTGGGAAATCTCGCGGCGCTCAGTGACACGCGCAAGCGGATGAATGATGCGGGCATCGAGGTGAGCCTGTTCATCGCACCAGACCCGCAGCAGATCGAGGCTTCGGCCAAGACGGGCACGCAATTCATCGAACTGCACACGGGCAAGTTCGCGGATCATTTTGACCAGAAGGCAGAGCGGAATATGGAGCTGCAACGCCTGGTGGCTGGGGCGAAGCAGGCGCATGCCTTGGGCATCCAGGTGAACGCGGGGCATGGGTTGAATTATGTGAATCTGCCGGTGCTGCACATCGTGCCGCATCTGGTGGAGTTGAACATCGGGCACAGCATCGTGAGCCGGTCCGTGACGACCGGCATGGCGCAGGCGGTGAAGGATATGCTGGAGCTGATGAAGGAGTATCGGGGCTAGGCCGGTCTAATTTGCACGATTGGTTGGCGTGAGGTTCCTTCCCCCTCACCCTAGCCCTCTCCCTTGGGGAGAGGGAAAGCCGATGTGAGTTGTCTGGTGGTAGCGAGGTTTTTTTGCAGATGGCGACGCTGGTTGATGGTGACAGGGCAATATGATTTTAGGCATCGGCATAGATCTGGTGGAGACGGCGCGGATTCAGGCGTCGTTGGACCGCTTTGGGGATGCGTTCCTGGAGCGGTTCCTGTTGCCGGAGGAGATCGAGTTCTGCAAATCGCACAAGCATCCGCTCACGCATGTGGCGGCACGGTTCGCGGCGAAGGAGGCGGTGGCGAAGGCGTTCGGAACGGGGCTAGGTGAAGCGCTGGGGTGGCATGATATCGAGATCGGGCGGAAGCCGACGGGGGAGCCGTTCTTGGTCTTGCATAAGAAGGCGTTTGAGTTGTTTCAATCACGCGGGGGCAAAGGGACACATGTTTCACTGACCCATACGGAGAACTATGCGGCGGCGGTGGTGGTGATGGAAGGGTAGGGGGATTTACGATTTACGAATCGGTGGGCTCTTGATCGGGAAACATCGAACGCCCAACATCCAGCATCGAGAGGAAGCGATTCTACTTAATTACCTTGTGTGAATTCATCGCCAAGAATTTGGTGAATTCGTTCAACACCGGCTTTAGATCGACACCTTTATCCATGGACACGCGGGCGTTCAGGAGATTGTTTTCGCGGTCCACTTTTGGATCTACGTGGCCGATGATGCGGGTGCCGCTGAGGATGGGGAGGGCGTAATAGCCGCGGACGCGTTTGGCGGGCGGGGTGTAGACTTCCCAGGTGTAATCGAAATCCCAGAGGCGGCGGGTGATTTTGCGGTCGTAGATGATGGGGTCGAGCGGGGCGAGCAGATGCGGTGTGTCGGAAGGCTCGGGCAGGTCGGCGGCGTTTTGCAGGAGTTCGGCGTCTTCTTTCAGGCAATAGAGGGGCGTGTGATCGGCCACTTTTACTTTGGTGATGAAATCCTTGGCGAGTTGTGCGTGGGCGTTGTTCAGGGTCACGAGGCGGCGTTGGCGCAGGCGGACTTGGATGAGCCAGCGTTTGATCTCACGAGAGGTGGCGGGTTTCGCTTCAAGGATGGCTTCAGGCAAGATGCGTTCGGGCAGATCGAAGACTCGGCGGAAGTTATCGCGGCGGGAGATGAGCAGGCGGCCGTGGAAGAAGAGTTTGTCCAGGGTGACCTTGGCCAAGGTGCCGTAAGAGCCCCAGCCGGTCTGGGAACTGCCAGAGTCCATGAAAGCGGAGGAACTCAAGGGGCCTTCGGCGCGGATGCGGTCGATGATCTTACGGGCCATCTTCTTCTGATCGGCATCCAAGGCACCGGAGTAGCCATCGTGTGTGCGTCGCTTCTTCATGCCAGGCAGGAGGTAGCGATAATCTTCGATGGGCAAGGCGACGAGCACGCCGACATAGTGTTCGAAGAAGGCCCGCTCTTGACGTTGATAGAGCGCTTTCAACAGGTCATCACGCTGATAGTTCTGCACGCGATTGCGCAGGATCAGGTCGTGCATCTTGCCGCAGACGTCGATGGGATCGATCTGGATGTAGCCGTGATGGTGGATGGCGTCATCGGTGGTGCGATGAGGTGCGTCTAAATGCAAGATGCGACGCAGGAACTTGCGGCAGGCTTCGGGTGTGACCTGGATCGTTTGCACGATTACTCCAGTGCTGCGATCGCAGTTCTTAGCCGGCGTTCCAGAGTGTTCAGGCGCTGTTGGGTGGTCAGTTTGCCGCCGCCGATCTCGGTGACGTAGAAGGAGTCGATGGCGGCACCTTTTTCGGTGGTGATCTTGGAGAGGATGACGTCGATCTTCAGTTCGCTGAGCGTCTGGGCGATGGTGTAGAGCAGGCCGACGCGGTCTTCCGTCTCCACGTCAATGACGGTGCATTGCTCGGAGCTGTCATTGTCGA
This sequence comes from Verrucomicrobiota bacterium, assembly GCA_023431185.1. Lineage (GTDB taxonomy): Bacteria > Verrucomicrobiota > Verrucomicrobiia > Limisphaerales > JAEYXS01 > JAEYXS01. Next base: position 8,670 of record JAEYXS010000056.1, on the reverse strand, counting down.
AGCCGATGATGATGGGCAGTTCCTCGCCTTCGAGCGGGAAGTAGAGGGGCTTCACGGCTTTGCGCTTCTTGATGAGGGCGGCGAGGTTGGCACCGCCATTGTTCAAAGCTTGATCGAGGTATTTCTCGAAGAGGTCCTTGGCTTCGCGCTCAGCGGGCTTGCCGGTGACGGCGTCGTTCACGAGCAGGGTGTCGATGATGATGCCGTCAGTGCGGGAGAAGATCTGGGCGCTGAGGATGTTCAGGCCGGCCGCAGTGAGCGCACCAGTGATCTTGGCGAAGAGGCCGGCGCGGTCCCAGGTGCAGACCTTCACGACGCTGTAGCTGCGGTCGGGCTCGTTGTGCCAGTAGGTGACGGGCTCCAGCGCGCGGTTCTCTTCCGTGAGCTGGAAGTGCATGAACCGGTGCGCAAGGCTGAGGTCGGTCATGATGTCGCGTGCCGTGTGCGTGTGATAGTAGCGCGGGGGCAGCGTGTTGAAGTGGGCGTTCAGTTCGTCCTCGTTGAAGCTGGCGGGGGCGAGCTTGCGGACTTCCCTGGCCAGATTCTCGCGCAGCTTTTCCTCGGCACGGATGAAATCGGGGCCGCCCGCGATGAGGTTCATGGTGTTGCGGTGCAGCGTCCAGAGCAGGGAATCCTTGAAGCTGTTCCAGATCTTGTCGCTGGTGCCGAGGGAATCGGCCACGGTGTGCAGCGTGAGCATCACGAGGTTTTCCGGGGTCTCGATGAGCTTGGCGAAATTGCGGATGACGGCCGGGTCATCGAGATCGCGGCGCTGGGAGATTTGCACCATGGTGAGGTGCTGCTCGACGATGAGGCGCAGCGACTTGAGGGAGCCAGTGTCCAGTTTGAGGCGTTTGCCCATGCGGTCCACGAGCCGGGCGCTGTCTTTTTCGTGGCGGCCGCTTTCATCGGCCTTGCCGGCATCATGCAGCAGCAGGGCCAAGTAGAGCAGATGCGGGCGTTCCAGGCTGATGAACATCTCGGTGTAGTTGTTCAACGGCGGAGTCTTGGCACCCCAGATGTCATCCAGCTTTTGCAGGCACATGAGCGTGTGCTCATCGGCGGCATACTGGTGGAAGAATTCATGCTGCACGAGGCAGGTGAGGCGGCCGAATTCCGGGAGGTATTTCCCGAGAAAATCGACGTTGTGCATCATGCGCAAAATACGGGCGACGTCACCGCGCTGGCCGACAATCTGGAGGAAGGTCTCATGGACGTGGATATCCTCCAGGAAGTAGCGGTTAACCAGCGAGAGCTGCTGGCGGATGAGCTGGGCAAGGTCTGGATGCAACGACAGACCACGCTGCTGGGCGTAAAGGAAGACACGCATCAGGCGGCGCGGCTGCTCGCGGAAGACGCGGGCATTGGCGGCCTCGATCTGGCCTTCAAAAAAGATGAAGCCATCCACAGGTTGCGGTTTGACCGAACGGCGGCTGCGCAAGATCTCGCGGAAAGTCGGGAAGCGGCTGGCCACCGGCATCAGCGCCAGACGTTGCTCCACCAATTGCGTGATGAGGTAGATGTTACGCGAGTGTTTGTAAAAATCGCGCATCAAGCCTTCCAGCCGTTTGCGGGGCGAGCGGTCGGTGTAGCCGAGATTGTGCGCGATGGCGGGCTGGATGCTCTTGGGCATGGCCTCGACGGGACGGCCGGTGAGGTAATGCAGATCGGTGCGGACGCGCAGGAGGTAATCATAGGCGGCCTCGAGCTGCTTCAACTCACTGGTGCTGATGAGATCGCGCAGGCGGAGTTCTTCCGTGCTGCGGGCGCGGATCTTGAAGAACGCCATCCACATCAGGTTCTGGTAATCACGCAGGCCGCCGCAGCCGTTCTTGATGTTCGGCTCCTGCATACAGGCCGAGTTGCCGTACTTGGCGTGACGATCGCGTTGATCGGCGAGACGGGCATCGATGTATTGATTCTCGTAGCCTTTGACACATTTGGCTTCGACGACCTTCTGGAATCTGTCGAAGAGGGCGGCATCCCCGGCGAGGAGACGGGCCTCGATGAGCGAGGTCTTGGACTGCATGTCGCCGTTCGCGACTTTCACGCAATCATCCAGACTGCGGACGAGAGGGAGGACCTTCAGGCCGATGTCGTAAAGGGTGTAGAGGAGGCCGCCGCTGCCGGTGAGCGCTTCCAGCAAAGGATGCGGCTTGTTGCCGGGCATCATCCGGCCGTCGTGGAGGAAGATGATATCGATGTCGCTGTGCGGGTTCAGTTCACCGCGGCCGTAACCGCCCACGGCGATGAGTGCCAGGGGGGGGAGCTTGGGCAGGTAGAAGTTGCCGAGTTTGACGACGGTGTTGAAGAGGTATTGCAGCAGGTTATCGAGAATGGCGGCGCGGGCCTGACAGATCTCCCGGCCACCGCCACCAGCGCGATGGAGAATTTTCAGGCGGTGCGATTCGACCTTCAGGAAATTCTTGTAGCGGGTCAATTCCTGGGCGGGTGTGCGGCCCGCAGGCAGGGTTAACCGCTGGCGGGCGCTGGCTTCTATCTTTTCCAACAAAGTCGGCACGCGGGGACAGAAGGGGGAAGGGGGAAAAGCTCAAAGTTCAAAGTTCAAAGCACCAAAAGATGCTGAAATCTGGGCGGCTACTACAAATGGCCAGATTTTAGAAATTAACACGGAGGATTTTCTGCCAACAATCCTTCAAGCACCGGTGGGCGATGCCAAGGTCTTGGTGCCGGAGATGAACCACGCCTTGGTGATCTTCCCATCCTGCACTTCGTAGATCGCCACGATTTCCAAGGTGCCGGGGCCTTCCGGAAAGGTGCGGGTGATGAGCTCGTGGTCGATGACGGTGTTGCCCATCACGATGCGGTTGAGGAGCTGTGCGTGGAGATTTGGCTCATTGAAGCGCAGGGCGAAGCGCTCACGCATTTGGGCATGGCCGCTGGCGAGCAGCTTGGACGGATGCTCGAACTGTTGCGCATCCTCGGCGTAGGTGGCGAGGAGGGCATCGAGGTCGCGCGCGTTGTAAGCGTCGAGCTGGCGCTGGACGAGGGGGGCGGGTGCGAGGGAGGTATTAGGAGGCATCTCGTTTTCCTATGAGCGAAACCTAAGTCGTACCCGTGGGAGGGACAAGAGAAATGGCGGGTGGATCAATCAGCCCAGATTCTTCCGGCCAACGGCTCGCGAGATTCGTATGAATTGGTATGGGCAAGGCATTGGAAGTCTGTTATGGTCATCCTACTCAGCTGAATCCGGGTTTAGGCGATGACGCGGAGTCATCACGTCGCGCCGCTGGAATTGACGTCGAGGCCGGAACTTTGGAAGGTTTTGAGTGTTTAATACAGCCGCTTATGGCATCCGTGTTAGGGGCAATCAGTGCGGTGGATGTTTCGGCACCTTGTGCGCCGAAGCTGGCTGATCATTATGCCGAGCGGACGATGGAACAGCAGGACCCAGATGCGGCTTTGATGCTACGTGTGCGCGAGGGGGACATGGCGGCTTTTGAAGTGCTGGTGGAGCGCTATAAGCAGCCGGTCATCAACCTCTTATATCGCACATTACCGGATGCGACTGAGGCCGAGGACTTGGCGCAGAATGTCTTCATCCAAGTTTATAAGTCAGCTCATCGGTATGAGGCCTCCGCCCGGTTTTCCACGTGGTTGTTCACCATCGCCAGAAACTTGTGCCTCAACGAGATACGTCGGCGTTCTCGGCATCCGGCGGAGTCCATGGATATCACGCACCCGGAGAACGAAGACCAGCCGTTGCGCCAGATTGAGGATGTGAAGCAGTTCGCCCCGCCGGACACGATGTTGCAGGGCGAATTGGCGGATAAGATTGAGGAGGCGATTGCGAGTTTGCCCGAGAACCAGCGCACGGCCATGTTGCTGTGTCGGCAGGACGATCTATCCTACGAAGATATCGCTAAAGTGATCGGATGTTCGCTGTCGGCGACGAAATCGCTGATCCATCGGGCGCGGGAAACTTTGAAACAACGGCTGAAGCCGTATTTACGGACGGGAAATTGGAAAGAAACCCGATGAGGGGCGCAACTTAGGGACGGGAACGGTTTTATAGTGAAAGGCAAGTCGATGAACGAGCACGAACAAAATGAACTGTGGGAGAAAAGCCTGCGGGGCCGGTTGACGCCGAAAGAGCAGGCGCAATTGGAGTCCTGGCTGGCGGCACGCCCCGATTTGCGTGCCCAGTGGGAAGAGGAAGTGGCGCTCTGCCAGATGATCCGGCAACTGCCGGACGCGCCGGTCTCGTCGAATTTCACCGCGCTGGTGATGCAGGCGGTGGCGCAGGAAGAACGGGCCGCCCAACGCGCGGAAGCACCTGTCGCTGATGGGTTCATGGTCTGGTTACGCAAGCATTTTGCCCAGTTGACGGCATCAACCGCCGTGGTCGCCTTGGCTGCGGTATTGGCCGTCCAGCAACAGCATCAGCCGCCGCAGGCCGTCACGGCCCCTGATGCGAAGCAGGCGATGGCCGAGCAGATCAAGGAATTGGCCAAAGTGGGGCCCGTGCCCTCCGTGGACCTGCTCATGGATTACGAACCGATTCGGCGGATGAGCCAAGGCGCAAGCCAAGGCCCGGTAGGGCCGGACTTGGATTTCGTGGATCTTGCCATGGTGGAGTAAGTATTTGGCCGAATCGGTACTATTATGGCTCGCCTGTCTTACATCCTGTGGTTGACCGCACTGAGTGCCGGTCCGGGGATGCTTTGGGGGCAGACGGAACCGGTGACGGGGCAGGAGGGTAAAAATCTGCCGAAGGAGGAGCGTCAGGCAGAGCCAGCAGCGGTCGATAATGGGCGAGAGGGTGGCCGGGGCCGACGGGACAGTCGTGGTCCGCGGAACCCGACGGATGCGTTTCGCTGGTCGATGGATGATTTTCGCTGGTTGCTGGCCATGACGCCGGAAGAACGGGAACTGGATCTGGCGAACAAGCCGGAAAGTTTCCGCACCATGATGCTCAACAAGCTGAAGGAGTATGATGCCCTGACGCCGGAGCAGCAGGAGTTGCGCATCCGCTCGACGGAGTTGTTTTTCGACATGATGTATCTGCTCGGGGCCTCGCCCGAGAAGCGTGCGGAGAAACTGGAACGTATGCCGGAAGACCGGCGGGCGTTGGTGCAAGCCCGCCTGGAGCAGTGGGATAAATTGCCGCCGGAGCTGCGTCAGGAAGTGCGCGAGCACCAGAGTACGCTGCGTTATGTCATCCGCGTGGATGCGGCTCCAGCTTCCGCCAAAGAAGATGTCTTCGCCGGCATGTCACCAGAGTATCGCGAGCGGGTGAAGGCGCGTATCGCCGAAGTCAATGCGCTGCCCAAAGAACAGCGCACCAGGATGATTGATAATTTCCACAGCCTGTTCGATTTGTCAGACCAGGAGCAGCAAAGCATCCTGCAGAAATTGAATCAGGCCGAGCGGATCAAGGTGGAACAGAAGCTGGCTGAGTTTGAGAGGCTTTCCCCGGAGGAACGGAAGAAGTGCATTGATTCGGCGCGCCGGTTCAACAATCTCAGTGCGGATGATCAGGCCCGTTTCATGGCCACAGCGGAACGCTGGGAAAAGATGAGCGAGGAGGAGCGCAATACCTGGCGCACGCTGGTCAAGCAGATGCCGCCTTTGCCTCCCGGATTCCAGCCTATGCCGCCTTTGCCTTCCGCGGCCAAGCCCGTTTTGAATTCACGTCCGAATTTGCCGTCACCGCCGAATCCGGCTCCGTAAGGTCAATCCGGATGTTCTGCTGTTTTGTTCCACGATCTCGGCCAGACGTTTCAGCGTGTTCACTTTCAGGTCCTTGGGCTTGTTGAACCGGCTAAAAATCCGCATCAGCAGCTTCACCCACCATGAGATGGTTTTCTTTTGGTCAAAGATTTCCGTCTCCCGCTCGATCTTGGTGCCCTTCACTACGGGAGACAAGGTAATCGCTTCTGTTGACACCGGGATGGACGGGTCCGATTTGGACCGCAGCTTGAAAACGATCCGGCGATGTTCCACAAACTCCACCACCTCGCCGCTGTATTCGTGCTCCCCGTTCTGGGTGAGCAGGGTGATGTCGAATTCAAAGTGCGGCCGGAACGGTCCGGGAGACCTGGGGAAGATGCGTCGGATGGCAGGGTTCCACCGCGGCAGCATGTCCGTCGTGGCCAAATAAGGCCACACAAACGAGGGCAAGCGGTGAATGATGCCTTCTTCCTTTACAGTCATCGCCTAGGAACCTCCCCCAATCCTTGGGATAAAGCAAGCAGTAATTACAGTATTTCATAAACCTGCTCCCAGCAACGAGCTCCGCTACTACTGCAGATTCAGCCGCAAGGTCGGCGGTGCCGCCGTCGGATGATAGTTCCCCGCGAAGCCATGCACCAACCCGCTCGCCAGCCCTTTCAACACCGTCTCCGATGTCTCCCGCACGATCATCAGCGTCACCTGACTGTTGCGGTCCTGGTTCAGGAACTCCGTCAGTGCCGGACTGCTGAGCACCCGCAACCCGCTCGATTCCTCCGGCTCGATCGTGAACGTCCCCAGCGGCACCGCCAGCCGCGTATCGATCTCATTTCCGCCCGCCAGATTCGCCGGCGCATTATCCCAGATCAGCTCATGCTCCGACCATTCATCCTGCGGCCCATCCTTCAAACCATAAACCGTGAACACACACGTCGGCAGGCGCGAAGCGAAGCCATAACCCGTCGGCTCAAACGTCAGCGCGAGGGCGGCATTGTCCACTTTTCTGCCCTTCAAACTCTCCAGATCGAAGCTGAAGTACGCCTTGCGCCGGTAACCGGGCGTGTGCGTATTCTTCACCAGCATCAGCGAGTCCGAGTGATGATTCTCCGTCCCTTGCGAGAACACATACGCTGTGCGCCCGCGGCCTGAAGCCGTTGTCAGCGTGACCGTGCCGCTCGGCTGGTTGGAGGCGCTGTTCGCCCGCGTCGCCCGGTCCGCTTCCGCCATGCCTGAATTGCGCCCCGTCACTTCTTTCGTGTCCAACACCGCGTTCTCGCCCGTGGTCAACCGCAGGTTCTCACCGCTCTGGCGATGCCGCACCTCCACCTCGCCGTCGAAGACCTGCACATGCGCCTCCCCGTTCGGCCCGGCACTGATGCCGAACTCCGTGCCGTGATCGATCACCTTCGCATTCGCCGTCTCCACCGTGAACCCGATCGCCTCCTTCGGCACCTGTGCCGTCAACATGCCGCGATGCAAAATGCACAGATCCTTGTTCACGATCTCCAACACCGCCGGTGCCTCCAACGTGATCGTCGCCCCGGACTCAAATCGCAACGTCGCCAATCCATCCGTCAGCGCCAGCCGTCCCGCTGGCAACCGCGCCCCTTCCACGGTGGGCAACGCCGAACTCTCCCAGCGGCAACCGCGCGTCTGCGTCAACGTCGCCACCACGGGTGGAGTGACGACGGCATTTGCCACCGGCTTGTCCCGTTTCGCGAGAGAAATACCGAGGCCGATACCCGTCGCCAAAAACACCACGCTCGCGGCCAACGCCAGCCAAGGAGTGCGCTGCAACCAAGGCGGGGGCAGGGGAGTCACTTTGCTGTCCGTCCCCGCTTCCAACCCTGCCAGTGAAGCCGCCAGTTGTTCCGGCAACGTCTGCTGCCCGATCCGCCCGCTCTCCCAATGCAAGCCCGCGTGCAGTTGCAGATGCTCCGCCACATAACGGCGCGCCGCTCCCGATTCCCGCACCAGTGCTTCCAGCCGCGCGGATTCTGCGGGCGTCGATTGCCCTTCCACCAGCCGTTCGCACAGCTCGTGCAGTTCTTCACGTTGTTCCGGGTTCATAGGCATTCTCTTTCTTGATGGACCGCGTCACACACTCATGCAAATTCTTGCGGATCCGGCTCAGCAACCGGTACACCGCCCCCTCCGTCTTCTGCGTCTGCTCCGCGATGTCCTCGATCTCCGCCCCCTCATGGTAGCGCAGGTTCAGGATCTGGCGATGCTCCGCGTCCAGCTTCGCCATGCACTGCGTCAGCAGTTGCCGCTGCACCTCCAGCGCCTCATCATTATGCTCCACCTCCGAGGCGATGATCTCCAGAAACTCGTCCGACACCTGCAACTGGTTCTTCTTCTGGCGCTTGCGATACGTGAGCACCTGATGAAAGGCGATCTTCCGCGCCCACGCCCCGAAGTTCGTCCCCGGCTGGAACTGGTCAAAACAACGCCACATCACCAGCTTGCTCTGCTGCAGGATATCCTCCGCATCCTGCGGCCGCGGCACCAGCGTCATCACATAAAGCGCCAGCGACCTCTCGATCCCCGAGAGCTGCACGATAAACAATTCTGCCTTATCTGGTTCCGCCATAACTGGTGCCTAAATCATTAAGTCCAAAACCACCAGTTTTGGACAGCCTGAATACTCTATCCCATCCCGGTAGGGCAGAGCTGCCGCCTTGCCCCGGCGTTTTGGTCGGGCTCGATCCCAAACCAAGGTCCTCACCGCCCTGGTAAGGATGGCCTGCTCGCGACTGTTTGTCGGAGTTTCCACACCGTCCCTTGCTGTATGGACCTTCTGGCCGATAAAGCCGGGCGGTTTGCCCAATCCCACCGGCCACTTTTCGCGGTGCAGGTTCAGGACATGGGTAACGGAGGTGGTTCAAGACATAGGTAACACTTCAAAGGCGAGGGCCGGAGCTTTTAGGCTTTGGTTCTATGCCATGGAAGAAAGTAGAACCTATGGAAGAACGG
>JAEYXS010000044.1 GCA_023431185.1 Verrucomicrobiota bacterium | reverse complement strand
GGCGCTTGGCCTTAACGGGCGTTTGTGGTGTAGTTGGCTTGGCATGGGTGTTGGTGTTTTTGGGTTTCATACATCCAGCGGTGTAGCGCTGTTTCGCTCACCTGCCAATACCCATGCCATCTGGTATAGAGAGGGAACTCAACCGCGAAATACACGAAATACGCGAACAGGTTCAGTTACATGGTTCGAGGACGAACCGGTTGCATCGGCAGGCCAACTTCGACGACGATTACGAGGGGAAAGTTCGTTCTGGCGTGGGTGGGGGAAAGCTGGTTGATTTCCGGCATGAAATCCCTTGTTCGTGCCTTTGGCCTTTTCGCGGTGGCGTGTGTCTCTCTATCTGCAACGTGCACTGCTTTCGGGGCGGAGGTGGATCCGTTTGATCAGTCGAAGGTGCCGCTGGAGGTAGACAGTGCGGACGCTAAGGGAACGAAGATCGTGTTGCTCGCGGGGACGCCGAGTAACAAGTCGGGCCAGCATGAATACTTCGCTGGGTGTGCGGTGATGATGGAGCTGCTGAAGCAGACGAAGGGTGTGCACGTGGTGATGGCGCGGGATGGGTGGCCGAAGAATGAGGCGATCTTTAAGAATGCGAAGGCGGTGGTTTACTTCGGCGATGGGGGCGGCAAGCAGCCGTTTCTGGAGCCAGCGAAGTGGAAGATCATCGAGGGTTTGATGAAGGAGAAGGCGGGCTTGGTGTTGTTGCATCAGGGGGTGGATTTCCCGCTGGGACCGGAGAAGGAGATCATGGCGTGGATGGGCGGGGTGTTCTTGAAGGACAAGGGTTGCCGTGGGCATTGGGACATGGAGTTTCCAGAGATCGGCACGCATCCGGTGCTGGGCGGGGTGAAGCCGTTCAAGCTGGTGGGTGATGGCTGGCTCTACAACATGCACTTCGCGGATAAAGGGGTGACGCCGTTGCTGAGCGGGGTGGTGCCGGATAAGTCGCGCACAAATCCGGACGCGAAGAAATACATCGGCCGCGCGGAGGTGATGGCGTGGGCTTATCAAAGGCCGGAGGGTGGTCGCGGGTTTGCGTTCACGGGATGCGATCTGCACAAGAGCTGGTCGGATGAGAATCAGCGGAAGCTGGTGGTGAACGGGATCTTGTGGTCGGCGGGATTGGAGATTCCGAAGGGCGGGGCACCGGTGGTTTTCAACGACGCGGATCTGCAGAAGAATCTGGATAAGAAGGAGACGCCAGCACCAGCAGTGAAGAAGGCGGAGCCGAAGAAGGCAACGGAGAAGAAGTAGCTTATGACGCTGGAAGAGATTAAGGCAGAGTTGGCAACTCTAACAGAAGAGGAACAGGCGGGCTTCTTAAAGTATCTGATGCGATTGCGAAGCGAAGGTGAGATGAGAGAAAGTGCGAATTCAGCAAATCAGAGCTGAGGTCCTCAAACGTCATTAAGCTCTGAGGCGGTTAGTTGGCCAGTTGCTTCGACGGCGGCCGGCTGAGGACAGCCAGCCCTACCTCAATGCTTCCCCGTGATGTATTCGGTGGGGGACATGCCTTCCAGCTGGCGGAAGGTGCGGGAGAAAAGGGCGAGGCTGCTGAAGCCGCATTGAGCGGCGATGGCGGTGAGGGAGAGGTTCGTGTGGCGTAGCAGATCTTTCGCTCGGTTGATCTTCAGGCGGCGCTGATATTCGCGGGGCGTGACACCTTTCTGCTGCTTGAAGAGGCGGCCTAAATGCACGGGATGGTAGCCGGTCTGCGCGGTCAGTTCACTTGAACGCAAGCGGTGGACGCGATCCTCGGCCAGGGAAATCTCCAGGTAGCGTACGGCTTCGGCGGCATCGGATTGCGGTGGGTGCTGCGTGCCTTCGAGGAGATTCGCGAGCAGTTGGAGCAATAAGCCGGAGGACTCCAATCGTGAGAAGGGAGATTGACGTTCGAAGAGTTCGATGAGGCGGAGCAGCTGTTGCTTGGCCTCACCAAAAACCTTCGGGTGCAAGCGGCCTTTCAAGGGCATACCGGATTCGGCGAAGACATCGCGCTGGATGGCGGGATGTTTGGTGTCGAGAAAGCCTGCGGGGGCCATGGGCAATGTGGCGTAGCGCGCATTAAAGATGGCGTCGAAGTGGACGTAAGGGACGCGCATCGGCGGGGGTGCGAAGCCTTCAAGTACATGGGGTGTGCGTGGTGGCACGCAATACCAGCCGCCGGGTTCGAGCTGGATGGTGGCGTCATCGAAGGTGAGTTCACCGTGGCCGGTTTCCACGTGGAAGAGGAGAAAATCACGCAAGAGCCGCCGCTCCACGCGCCAGGCAGCGCGGAGCGGATTCGCCGCAAAGCGGACGAAAGGGCTGAGGCTGGCGAGCGGTTGAGTGTGTGCGGTCATGAGTGTTTAACCACAGATGGACACAGATAAACACAGATGCAGGGGCTGAACAGAATGAATCACGGAAAGTTGGCGCGTAAGACAAGTTAACCATCGTGCCTCAAGCGCAAGTGTTTTAGGTGAAATCAATACACAGTTCCAGAGCATCTGAAGTTCATTTTTCCAATCTGTGTGAATTTGTGTCCATCTGTGGTTAAGAAATATTCTTCGCCGGAGGCATGGGCTGCTTGAGGTATTCAAGTTGGCAGGGGCGGCAGAGGTCGTAGCGGAGTTCGATATGCACGTCGCGCATCGCCTTGGCCTCAGTTTGTTCTGCTGCTGCCGCTAGCGCTTCCCGCACGGCTGCCTGGGCATCCTGTTGCAGGTTTTCCTCGGTGATTTCGAGCGGATCGGCGGCGGCGGTCACCTGGATGGTCACGACGTAGCGCGGGGCGCTCTTCGGCAAGGGGCGATAACAGCGGTCGCAGATGTGCGTGATCATATGGTCAGTTCTGCCGCGTTATCTTGGCGGCGACGGGTCGAGTCGAGGCGTCAAGCCGCCTCGGGCGGACCCCGGCCTTTTCGGCACGGGGTAAAAAGCGGAGGCAAGCCTCCGCACTCCAAAGCTTAGTAATCCAGTTCGATCGCCACGGGGCAATGGTCGGAGCCTTTGATGTGCGGCTTGATCCAGGCCTTCTTCAGGCGCTTGCGCAGCTTTTGCGAGAGGCAGAAGTAATCGATGCGCCACCCGATGTTCCGTTCGCGGATGCCGGGGCGATAGCTCCACCAGGAGTAATGCTCCGGGCCTTTTTCGAATTCGCGGAAGGTGTCCACGTAGCCGAGGGCGAGGGTTTCATCGAAGCTCGTGCGTTCCTCGATGGTGAAGCCGGCATTGCGGAGATTGCTCTTGGGATTCTTCAGGTCGATCTCCTTGTGCGCCACGTTCAGGTCGCCGCAGAAGATGACGGGCTTGGACTTCTCCAGCTTCTGCAAGTGTTCGCGGAAGGCGGCATCCCAGACCTTGGTGCGGAAATCCAGACGGACAAGTTCGCGCTGGGAATTGGGCGTGTAAACGCAGACGAGGGTGAAGTCCTTGAACTCGGCATTGATGACGCGGCCTTCGTTATCGATCTCCTTTTTGCCCACGCCGTAGGTCACATTCAGCGGTTTTTCCTTCGTGAAGATGGCGGTGCCGGAGTAGCCCTTCTTCTCGGCGGAGTTCCAGAACTGGTGATAACCACCCGGCCAGAGCATGTCGGCGACCTGGTTCTCCTCGGCCTTGGTCTCCTGGAGGCAGAGCATGTCGGGCTTGGAGCTGCCCATGAAATCCAGCAAGCCCTTGCCTAAGGCTGAGCGCACACCATTCACGTTCCAGGAAACGAGTTTCATACCGTAAAAATGCCAAGAGGTGCTGGCTTTAAGAAGAAGTATTTTTTAGCCACAGATGGAACACGGAAAAACACTGATTGCGGAGCGCAGGACTGTGTCCCGCAGGATCATGCGTGAACCAACGCGACTATATCGTTTTTTCTCTTCTGCGTATTCTTTGGTTTCTCCCACTTGCATGAATATCCCCACCCTCCTACGCTTCCAATCTCAACCAAGTTATGAATGTGCGCCCATTTGCCTGTTGGTTGCTTTCCATTCTGACCTTGCCGCTGGTGGTCGGCGCGGCGGACATCAAGCGTTCGCCTGCCATTGATGCCAGTTATCAGGCTGCGTCCATCCAGTTGCCCGAGGGCTTCGTGGCCGAACTTGTCGCCGGTCCGCCCTTGGTGCGGCATCCCATGATGGCGGGGTTTGATGACCGTGGACGCCTCTTCATCTCTGAATCCGCCGGGCTGAACCTGAACAACAAGGAGCTGGATGCGCAGACGCCCAATTACGTTTCCATGTTGGAGGATACGGATGGCGACGGCTTCTTCGACAAGTCCACGGTGTTCGCGGACAAGATGACTTTTCCGCAAGGGGCGCTGTGGTATCGCGGTGCGCTCTATGTCTGCTCACCGCCCGGCCTGTGGAAATTGGAAGACCTGGATAACGATGGGAAGGCGGAGAAGCGGACCTTGCTGGTCGGTGGGTTCGAATACACGGGCAACGCCGCGGATGTGCATGGGCCGTTCCTTGGGCCGACCGGTCGCCTCTACTGGTGCCATGGGCGCAAGGGGCATGAGGTTTATCAAAAGGACGGCACGCTTGTCTCGAAGGGCAAAGGTGCGCGCATCTGGTCGTGTCTGCCGGACGGGAGTGATGTGCAGGTCTTCGCGGGCGGGGGCATGGATAATCCGGTGGAGATCGTCTTCACCGAGGCGGGTGACATGCTCGGCACCGTGAATCTCTTTCACGGTCGTCCGCGCGGCGATGTGCTGGTGCACTGGCAATACGGTGGCGTCTATCCACGTGATGACATCAGCGGTGTGCTGGATGAATTTGTCCGCACCGGCGATCTGCTGCCGGAGGTACATAACTTCGGCCACATCGCCATCTCAGGGTTCAACCGTTACCGCTCCGAAACCTTCGGCAAGGATTTCAAAGAGAACTTGTTCGTCACCTTCTTCAACACTCACAAGGTGAAGCGTGTGGTGCTGGAGCGCAGCGGGTCCACTTATAAGGCGAGCGAACATGATTTTCTCAGTTCTGACAGCATCGATTTCCATCCCACGGATGTCTTGGAGGATGCGGATGGGAGCCTGCTGGTCATCGATACCGGTGGCTGGTTCCGCAATGGTTGTCCGACCTCCCAAATCGCGAAGCCGGATGTGCGCGGGGGCATCTATCGCATCCGCAAAGTGGACCAGCCGAAGGTGGCGGATGCGCGCGGGCAGAAGATTGATTGGGCCAAGCAGGCGCCGGAGCAACTGGTGAAGCTGTTGGATGATGCACGGTTTGAGGTGCGGGATAAGGCGGTGGATGAACTGGCCTTGAGAGGTGACGCTGCGTTGGGTGCGCTGAAGCAAGTGCTGCTGGGCAAATCAGTCAACCAGAGTGTGAATGGGCTTTGGGCTTTGAGTCGCATGCAGAGTGGCGTGGCGAAGTCTGCCGTGCGCACTGTGTTGGATAAGGGTTCAACAGAAGCGGCTTTAGTGGCGGCCATCCGGTCCGTCGTTGAGACGAAGGACCAGCAGGCGATGTCTTTCCTCGTCAAGCTCCTCGAGCGAGTGAGTGGCCCGGCACAACGAGAGGCGGTGGCGGCGCTGGGCAAGTTCAAGCATGCCGGTGCTTTGCCGGTGCTTACGAAAATGTTGAGCCATGCCATGGATCGGCAGATGGAGCACGCGGTTCTTTACGCTCTGATCCAGCTTGGCCAACCAGAGGCGCTGACAACAGCGTTGAATCCCCGGCAAACGCAAATCATGCAGCGAGTGTTGACGGTGATGGATCAATCCAAAGGGTTTGCATTGGACCCCAAGCTCATCATGCAATGCTTTGATGACGGCGATGATGCGCTGGTGAACACGGCGACGAAAATCGCCGCCCGCCATCCTGAATGGGCACCGGCCTTTGCCGCTAAGCTGGAGGAGTGGATGGCGATCCCACTTATCACCGACCGGCAGACGCAACCGCTGTTCGTGCTGACGCCACTCTACCTGAAGAACGAGGCGATGGCGGTGACATTTGGCAAGTTCCTCAGCAAGGACGACCATGCAGAGTCTGTGCAGATGATCGCGAAGGCGACGGGTGTGAAGTTACATCCGACCTGGAAGGAGCCGCTGGCGAAACGCCTTGAAAGTCCGAAACCGGAGATGGTGGAGCCGACCTTGGCGGCAGTGGCGACCGTGGGTGCAACGGAGTTCAAGCCGCAGTTGGAGGCGCTGGCGGCCAATGAGGCGATGCCGGTGGCAGTGCGATTAAAGGCGCTCTCACTCGCGGCACCGAAGGGAGCGGCGGTGAATGACCAGGTATTCACGCTCTTGAGCGGCCAGTTGCAGCCGAGCAAGCCGGCTCCGGTGCGGACGGAAGCGGCGAAGCTGCTCGCGGGGGCGGCCTTGAGCACGGAGCAGTTGCTGGCGTTGGCGAAACTGTTGCCGCAGTGCGGACCGGTGGAGCTTCCGGTGATAATCAGTGCGTTCGCGCGCAGCAAAGAGGCCGGTGTCGGTCAGGCCTTGGTGACGGGGTTGCGCTCGGCGAATGGCTTGAATAATGTGAAGCTGGCAGATTTGAGCAAGCTGTTGCGGGCGTATCCAGAGCCGGTCTTGGGCGAGGCGAACAAGTTGCTCGCGGAGCTGGAGCAGCAAGTGAAGGAGCAGGCGGGGCGCCTGGCGGAACTGGAGAAAACCATCAGCGGTGGGGATGCTTCGCGCGGGCAGGCGGTGTTCTATTCGGAGAAGGCGGTTTGTGGTGTGTGTCATCGGGTGCAGATGCGCGGGGGGCAGGTCGGACCGGATCTCTCGCAGATCGGGCGCATTCGCACGGAGCGGGATTTGCTGGAGGCCATTTTGTATCCGAGTGCAAGTCTGGCGCGGGATTTCGAGTCTTACACCGTGGCGACGAAGGATGGGGAGAGTGTTTCCGGGGTGATTCAGAAAGAGACACCCGAAGCGATTCAGTTAGCCGGGCCGACGGGGCAGCCGACGATGATCCCGCGCAATACGGTGGCGAGTGTGACGCCGAGTGCGCTCTCCATCATGCCGCAGGGGTTGGAGCAGGCGTTGTCCGCGCAGGAGTTGAAAGACCTGGTGGCGTATTTGCGTAGTTTGAAGTGAAGGGAGGTTTTGACGCGAATTGCGCCAATTTTCGCTAATTTGGAATTTAGCGTGTATTCGGCCTAATCCGCCAGACCGATGAAAACTACTCCCCAGAAGCCGAACCAGACTAAGTAAGCGAAAAAGAACACGCCACACAGCAACGCTCTCTCGTTTGAAGGTTTGTGAGTCATGAAAAGCCACCGGTAAATGCTCCAATAACCGACAATCAGGCCTATCCATCCGGCAATTCCAGCCGCTTTTCTATACATCTGATGGTCTAAGCCAAGCGCGGCTGAAACGAGTGCCGCAACAAGCAGTGTAGCTGGGCAAATGCTCAGTCCGAGAACGGCGTAAAAACGAGACGAATGCTTTGAGAGGTTCACATCCTTTTGATCCATAACTGTTAACGGATTTCAGCACGCTTCGCAGTAAATGGAAAGTTGAAATCCATTTGGGAATTCGCGACAATTCGCGAAATTAGCGTCAGCTCCATCTTCTCATTTCACTTGGCAGAGTTGGGGGAATCGGCGAAACACTTCGGCACATGAATACGTCCCTGCAGATCGGAAAATTTTCTTTGGGTATGGGTGATCGCTTCGCGCATCAGGCCAAGGCGCAATTGCGCGCGTGCCAGATGGCGGCGGAAAAAGGCGCGGTGGTCGTGCCGGTGTGGAACAAGTCGAATCGCGAACATCTCATCGTGGGCTCGGAACCCTCCAGCGTGCGGGCGGCGGCGGATGCGGCGGTGAAGGCGCTGGGCTGGACCACGGAGTATCGCGTGGATGCGGATCATATCCGCCTGAACACGGTGGACCGTTTCATCCCGCACGCGGATTTCTTCACGCTGGACGTCGCGGACTCCATCGGTCATGCGGCGGAGCCGGCGGCGGTGAAGGCGTTCGTGGCGCGTCATCCGGAGCTGGCGGGCAAGATCGAGATCCCGGGAATTGAGCAACCGTTTCAGACGGATGCGGCGTATGTTGAGAAGATCGCGGCGAAGTATCTTCTCGCGGTGCAGGATGCGGGCAAGATTTATCGCCATATCGTGAGTGTGAAGGGGGAAGGCAAGTTCATCACGGAAGTCTCCATGGATGAGACGGACGCGCCGCAGACGCCGCCGGAATTGCTCATCATCCTCGCGGCGATCGCGGATGAAAAGATTCCCGTGCAGACCATCGCGCCGAAGTTCACGGGGCGTTTCAACAAGGGTGTGGATTACGTAGGCGATGTAGTGCAGTTCGAGAAGGAGTTCAATGACGACCTGTGCGTGATTGCCTTCGCCATCAAGAACTATGGCTTGCCCGCGAACCTGAAACTCAGCGTGCACTCGGGCAGCGACAAGTTTTCCATCTATGGTCCGATCCGCCGTGCGCTCGCGAAGCATGGTGCGGGTTTGCACATCAAGACGGCGGGCACGACGTGGCTGGAAGAAGTCATCGGCCTCGCCGAAGCCGGTGGTGAAGGCTTGGCGCTCGCGAAAGAGATCTACGCGGAAGCGCTCGCGCACGTGGATGAACTCAGCGCGCCTTACGCCACGGTGATCGATATCGACAAGAGCAAACTGCCTTCCGCCGCGACGGTGAATGGCTGGACCTCGGAGCAATACGTCTCGGCGTTGCGTCACGACCAGAAGAATCCGCAGTTCAACATCCACCTGCGCCAGTTGCTGCACGTGGGCTTCAAGGTCGCTGCGAAGATGGGTGATCGCTACCTGAACGCGTTGGTGAAGTTCGAGGAATCCGTCTCACGCAACGTGACGACGAATCTGTATGAGCGGCATTTGAAGCCGTTGTTTGTGCATTGAACTGATTTTGACAGAAGGACACGAAGGGGAGCGAAGCTGGAAGGCTTGGCTCCCTTTTTTGCTAGGAGAATAAAGAGGCGAAGTTTGCTGGAAGCCGAATCAAGGGAACCTTCTGCTATACCAGTTCCTGCGGGACATAGTCCACGGTCCAGGGCTTTAGTGGGCGGCGGGGACGATGACCGTTTTATCGTTGGTACCGCTCCAGGAGATCATCTCCACGGTGGTGATGCCGCTGCGGGAGGGGGAGGGGAGGACGTTGGGCGCATCCAGACTGGAGCCGCAGAGGATGCCCTGGCGGAACCATTTCTTGATGACGATGCGGTCTTCCAGCAAATCTTCAATATAGGCAATGGCACGGTCAATGTGTTCATCCGTGCCGGTATGCTCGTAATCCATGAAGTGGACGTAGCAGGCGCGGAAGCCGACGGTGATCTCCTCCACATCAGTCGCGACGTAGAGGCCCGGTTCTGCGCTGTTGGTGGGCTGGGGCATGCGAATGAGCAGGGAGCCTTCCGGAGCGCCAGGGCTGTTGTCTGGGAGGGCGTAATAGGCAAGGTGGGGCAATTTGGACAAGAGGTTGCACGCCACCCGATGCGAGTAGGGATTCAGGCTGTCCAGCAATGAGCCGGCTTGGTCCACGTCTGAATCTAGCCTGATTCGGGCTGCGGTGTCGATTCTATCTGCCATGGCTTGCCACGGGTTGACGGCAAATCCGGCCGCCATCGTCGATGTCATTCGCTGCATTGCTTCGCCCTCATTCCGCAGCTACCCTCCTTGCACGACAAGATGACTGTTTACCGGGTTGCTGCTTTAACTGGCTACATTTTGTTAGCCGGAATCATGCCAATGTGGTTGGGAGGCTGTTCCACGCCTTCAGCCCCCGCTCATTCCACCCAAGAAAAACCACAAACGGTGCGCACTGGTGGCGAGATTTTTACATCTTGCCTGCTGTGCCACAGCACGCGAGAGATGCAACGGGGACCGATCATCGACGGGTTACCGGCGTGGTCAGTGGAACTGCAACTGCGGAAATTCCGGGATGGCATCCGGGGCGGGAATCCCACGAACAAGTCTGAGGTGCTTATGGCGGCAGGGGAAAGCATCGTCAAAGACGATGAGGAAATCCAGCGGGTGGCGGCCCATATCGCGAGTCTGCCGCCGCAAGCGCATCTCCTGACGGTGAGGGGGGATAAGAATCGGGGTAAACTGATCTACCTGCAATGCGCCAACTGCCACGGGTTCAAGGGGGAGGGGAAGGTGGAAAGCAAATCGCCGCCCTTGAACACGTTGGAGGATTGGTTTCAACTGGAGCAGCTCCGCAAGTTCAAGTCCGGTCTCCGGGGAAAGCACCCGCAGGATGCCGAGGGCAATGCCATGCGGCTGGCGGTCTTGGGATTGAGCGATGAAGATATGAAGAACGTGACCCGTTACATCGCGGAAGACCTGGCCGTGGCCAAGCCGTTGCCGAGACGCGAACCAGGAGCACCAAAATAACCGATGGCCACCGTCAGCCTCCATAACATCAGCAAGAAATTCCGTGATCCGCGCGGGCGTGAGGTGCGCGCGGCGGATAACGTCTCGCTGGA
Organism: Verrucomicrobiota bacterium; assembly: GCA_023431185.1. Lineage (GTDB taxonomy): Bacteria > Verrucomicrobiota > Verrucomicrobiia > Limisphaerales > JAEYXS01 > JAEYXS01. Next base: position 20,593 of record JAEYXS010000044.1, on the reverse strand, counting down.
GGTGAAGGAGGGGGAATTCCTCGTGCTGGTAGGGCCATCTGGCTGCGGGAAATCCACACTGTTGCGGCTCATCGCGGGGCTGGAGACTTTGGATAATGGTTCAATCAGCATCGGTGACCGGGTGGTGAATGACTTCCCGCCAGCGGATCGGGATGTGGCGATGGTGTTCCAGAATTACGCGCTGTTCCCGCATCTGACCGTCGAGGAGAACATGGCGTTTGGGCTGCAGTTCCGGAAGATCACCCGACGGGAGACCAAACAGCGGGTCGAGGCGGCGGCGGAGTTGTTGAAGCTGGAGGAGTTGCTGGAGCGGAAGCCGGGGGCGTTATCCGGTGGGCAGCGGCAACGGGTGGCGTTGGGCCGGGCGATCGTACGTGAGCCGAAGGTCTTCCTGCTGGATGAACCGCTCTCGAATCTGGATGCGCAATTGCGCGCGGAGACGCGGGCGGAGCTGGCGCGATTGCACCGGCGCCTGGGGGCCACGATGATCCTGGTGACGCATGACCAGACGGAGGCCATGACACTTGGGCAACGTCTGTGCGTGATGAATGGCGGCAAGGTGGTGCAGATCGGCACGCCATTGGAGATCTATCAGCAGCCGAAGAATGCGTTCGTGGCCGGGTTTCTGGGCAGTCCGGGGATGAATCTGATCCGGGGCATCGTGCATGCGGGTGGCAGGGAGCTGTTGGTGGCGGTGAAGTGCAGTGAGGAGCGTTTGCGACTGGATATCGGCTGGGAGCTGGCCATCAAAGTGATGCCTTACGTGGGCAAGGACATGATCATCGGTTTCCGGCCGGAGCAGGTGCAGTTGGGCGGGGGGATTCAGCCGGGTGGGTATGCTTGGGAGGCGGTTTTGGACCTGTGCGAGCCCCTTGGGCATGAGAATCTGCTGCATTTCAGCCGGGATGGGGTGAATTTCACGGCGCGGGCGCCGGTAGGGGCTACTTTCGCCTTAGGGCAGCCGGTGCCGGTGAGGATTCCAGGGGAGGCGGTGATGGTTTTCGACGGGGTGACGGGTGACGTTATGGTTGAACAAACGGCGGGCGCGGGAGTCTGAATTAGTAGAATCGCCAGTTGCCTGCGGGGCAGTCTTGGCGCACAAGTATCAGGATTTCATGAAAGCATTTGGATTGGCACGAGTGGTATTATTGGCGATCGCGGGTCTGGCATTGCTGCCGGTGCGCGGCGTGACGGCACCTTTGGAGATCTGGATCAGTTCCTTCCAGGACAAGGTTTATTACGAGGAGATGGTGCGGCTTTATCAGGCCAAGGGGCACAAGGATTTCGAGGCGAACATCCGTGCCTATGGTTTCCGAGAGATGCCGGACAAGCTGGCGGTGGCCATCAAGACGGGCGTGAATCCGCCGGACATCGTGCAGTTGGACGAGGTGCTTTTCGGCATGTATCTGAACGGCGAAGTGCCGTTCGTGGAATTGAGCGATCGCATCAAGAAGGCCGGGCTGGACAAGGACATCGTGCCGAACCGCCTCTCGCTCTTCGCTTACCAGGGCAAGACGTATGGCATTCCCCAATCGTTGAGCGCGATGGTGATGTATTATCGCACGGACGTGATGGCTAAGCATTACATCGCGCCGGAAGACATCGCCACGTGGGATGACTTCATGCGCGTGGGCGAGGAGCTGGGCAAGAAGGGGCAGGCGATGCTGGCGCTCGATCCGTCCTACTTCGAGATCCTCCTGCGCCAGCGCGGCAGTGACTGGTTCGGCAAGGACGGCAAGGTGCTGCCGGATGAAGAGCTGGCCACGGATACCTTGCGCGTGCTGAAGGAGATGCAGGAGAAGCGCATCGCCATCCTGCCGGATCGCGCGTCCATCTTTGATCCGGTGTTCTTCAGCGGAGACATCGCGAATAGCGAGGTGTTCTGTGTGATCGGTGCGGACTGGTATGGACTGGATATGATACAACAGTTCAGCTCGGACCTCGCGGGCAAGTGGGGTGTGATGCCGCTGCCGGCGTGGAAGGGCAAGGATGGCAAGCTGGGCCGCCGCACCTCGACCTTCGCTGGCCAAGGTTTGATGATTTACAAGAACAGCAAGAAAGTGGATGAGTCCTGGGGGTTCATGGAATTCGTGATGAAGGACAAGGAAGCGAACGTGCAACGCTTCACCAAAGGCAACAGTTTCACGGCGTATCAACCGGCATGGAAAGATGAGCGGATGCTGGAGCCGATGTCGTTCTTCAACAACGAACCGTTCGGGCAATTGCTGGTGGATCTCGCTCCCTCGGTGCCGCCGGTGGCGATGCATCCGAAACGGCCGATGGCAGTGTTCATGTTCCAGGAAGGCATCTTCTCCGCTTATATGTATGGGCAGATCGATGCGAAGGAAGCGGTGAAGCAACTGCGGGATAATTTGAGCAAGGCGGGCGGACCGCCGGGTGGTGGTGGCGGGAAAGATGGTCCGCCGCCGGAGAAAAAGAAGTAATCGGTGCGGTCAAAAGCCAAGCGATGTGGCATACAATCAAAATGGGAAATGTATGCCTCCTTCTCCCCAAGGGAGAAGGCCGGGATGAGGGGTAAGGAAACGTCCTTTAGAATACTGCATTAGTTTATGAACAGGCTCTTCCCCCTCACCCTAACCCTCCCCCTTGGGGAGAGGGAATCAGCTTCGACCACTGTATTTGCTAAGGTACGTTGCTGCGGGCCAGAGGCCCGCGCTCCTCATGGGTGATTGGAAAACATATTGGCTGCGGGGGAAAGGGGCGCCGTATCTGCTCCTGCTGCCGTTCTTTGCCTTTTTCGTTCTGTTCTGGGTGATGCCGTTGGTGGGCGGTCTGCGCCTGAGTTTGCATAGCAATACGTTGATGGAGGAGGCGGAGTATGTGGGGCTGCAACATTTTCAAGAGCTGGGGCAGGACCCGAAGTTCGAGAAAGCCATCCGCAACAACATCGTTTATACAGCGGCGTGCATCATCATCATTTTGCCGCTGTCGGCGTTGCTGGCGTATTGGCTGCAGTCGGCCTGGAAGAAGCTGTGTCCGGCGCTGACGTTCATGTTGTTGCTGCCAGGGTTGACGCCGCCTGCGGTCCTGGCGCTGCTGTTTCTGCTGGTGTTCCACGGGAAGGAGGGATTGCTGAACCAGGTATTCATCATGCCGTTCAGCCGGGAAGGGGTGGTGAACGAGATCTTCAACCTGCATCTCAATGCCCGGCCGATCAATTGGTTGAAGGATCCGAACTTCATCATGCCGGCGCTGGTCATGCAGGCGGTGTGGCGCTGGACGGGGTTTGTGACGTTCTTTTTTCTGGCAGGCATGGAGGCGATTCCCAAGTCGCTGTATGAGGCGGCGTATCTGGAGACGAACAACCGGTGGAAGGTTTTCAAGCAAGTGACGCTGCCGCTCCTGCAACCGGTGGTGATCTTCTGCGCGGTGTATCTGGTGGTGGATGCGTTCGCGATGTTTTCCGGGGCGTATATGTTATTAGGTGGCAGTGGCGGGACTTCGGATGCGGGATTGTTGCTGGTGTCCTACAGCTATCAGCAGGCGTTCACATACGGGAACTTCGGCACAGCAGCGGCGATGTGTCTGATGGTGGCTCCGGCGCTGCTGGCGCTGTTGTGGGCGGCGATGATGGGGCCGAGGTGGCTGAAGGGGAGGGCGGGATGAGGAAACATCGAATATCGAACGTTGGAGATTCGAGGACGACGACGAGAACGAGGGCGATTACGAAGGGTGGAGGCACCCCTCATCCTCAATCCTTCTCCCTTCCGAGGGGAGAAGGAGGGTTGCACGCGCTCGGCATTTTTCGGACGGCATTTGCTTATGGGAATCACCTTCCCCCTCATCCCGGCCTTCTCCCTTGGGGAGAAGGTGAAAACGGCGCGCGCGGGTGGGCAAATCGGATGGCCCCTGTGACTTTCGCAGGCAATGACGGGTGCATTGGCAAGGCGAGAAGTGTCCGGATCTTTCGGGTGTTACCCGAGCACCATTTTTGTTTTTTGGTTGCCCCATGGTTTGGCAAGGGCTCGACGGAGTCTCGCCCTACCGTTCGTTCTGGATTCGCCTTACTAGGAGGTGGCGCATGAGGAAAGCGTTGCTGCCTTCTCAAAAGACTTCGTGGCTGGCTACGCTGCTACTTATCGTGGCGGGCGTTTTGTTCCTGTATCCGTTCGTGTGGATGTTCTGTTCGGGGTTCAAGGATAACAAAGAGATCTTCAAGCCGCTGCAATTGCTGCCGGGGGTGTGGAATCTGGATTACTACCAGCAACTGTTCAAAGGTGACTTGATCCCGTTCTGGCGGGTGTTCGCGAATTCAGTGCTGGTGGCGTTTGCGCAGGCGATCGGGACGGTGTTTCTGACTTCCTTGGCGGGATATGTGTTCGCGCAGCATCGGTTCCGTTTTCAGGGCTTGCTGTTCGCGGTATCGCTGATGGTGATCGTGCTGCCGCAGCAGGCGTTGGCGATCCCGCTCTTTAGCTGGTTGAACCAGTTGAAGATGATCGATTCGACTTGGGGCGTGATCTTGCCGGGAGTGGTGAGCGGCCTGGGCATCCTTTATTTCACGCAGGTGTTCCGGCAAATGCCGCGTGAGCTGGTGGAGGCTTCGCGGCTGGCGGGGCTTTCGGAGTTCCGCGTGTATTGGACCTTGCTGCCGTTGTGCTGGTCGGCGTTGCTGAGCTTTGGGCTCATCCAGTTCATCTTGTCGTGGCACGAGCATCTCATTCCGTTGCTGGTGCTGAGCACGCAGGAGAAGCAGACGTTGCCGCTGGCGTTGGCGAGTCTGTTCGGGAGCAGTCTGAGATTTCCGTTCGCGGTGTTGATGGCGGCCTCGACGATCACGATCTTGCCGACGGCGATCTTGTTCGCGGTGATGCACCGGAGATTTAAGAGTTCGTTGAGTGAAGTTTTGCCGCATTGAGCAAGTGCGAACCGCGGAATACGCAGAATACACGGAATTGGGGGCAGGGTTGCAAAACGGTGGTGATTTCGTAATCGGCATGTTGGGTGGATCACGGTTCAATGGCGTATAGAAGCCATGAGGCCCAAGCGAAAATTTCTGATTGGAACTGCTTTGTTCTTTGTTTCCATCGGAGTGGTGTTGCTGCTTTCGACGTTTGGCGGTAAGGAGCCCAGCATGGGGATGGGGGATTTCAGCGGGCGGGTGGAACTGGAGTTGCAACGGATCGGGGCCACGAATCTACCGGCCAAACTGAAGTTGCCGACGGCCAGGTTCTGGCATATCCGCACGGATGAGCAGGGTTTTGTGCTGAGCGCATATGGGGCTAACCAGGCGGCGATCAATGCGGAGTTCGCGGTGATCTGGGGGACGCCGCATATCAATCAGGCGGCTACCGTGAGCGGTTTGCCAATGTCAGTCTATTCAGCGCGGCAGGCGAACATTGCCTTGCAGGTGGCGGATGAGAGTTTCAAGACGGTGCTGATCGGGATTCGCAAGCAGGAATGGTAGGGATTTCGTGATGGCTTTTGATTCCAAGCATGGTTTTATGAAGCCAAGGAAATAGTGCCATGAAAGAACAACCTCCAATAAGTGTGTTGCTTGCGGCGGGTATCACGATTGCCTACAGCGGGAGTGTGTTTGCGGAGATGATAGTGCCTGCCTTGCATGGTCTTTATAATCTCTACAGCGGTTTCATATTTGGGATAATGCTCGGTTACGGCCTTTTGAAAGGCTTTGAGATCTCCCGATTTTGGATAATGCTGTTGTCCGGCCTAACGGGGTTGATCAATTTCGGTTTGACGGCTGAACTTATCACTGGCGAAAGAGCTTGGCTGGAGGATTTTTCCGTATGGACGAAAACGTTGATGTATTTCGTTTTAGGGGGCGTTGTCTTCTGGTGCGTAAAATCGGCAGAGGCCCGTGCCTGGTGCCGGGAGAGCACGTTGAACACCCGTATGACGCTCAGATGGACGTCGTTGTTTGGCCTCTTGGGACTGGTGCTCGCGCTTCCGTCGAGTGTTCAAGAGTCGCGAATGGAGAGAGCATATCCTGTGTCCAGCAGGTTCACGTTTCAAACGGAACCCAAGGGGCCGTTGATGGGACCTATTACTTATCGCGCGATCGGGTTGACAGAGCGCTTGGATGGCAAGGATTTACCCAAGCTGGCAATGGCGCCTGATTTTGACGGTGAACGGAATCCGGCATATAGCATCAAGGGAGTAGCTGTAGAGCCGGTCACGATTTACTTCACCATGCCGGGTTTTGAGAAGTGCGTTTACACCATCAGCAATGGCAGTCCCAGTGAGGTGAAGCTGACGCTGGTGGCGGAGAAACAGCCGGTGCGGGCGGAACGGAAAGCAGAGTGACGCATAGGAGATTTAAGGGTTCGTTGAGTGAGGTGCTGCCGTACTAGCGGAATTCGGTAAGTAATGCGGACACCAACCCGGAGGGTTGACAGAAGGTAGCCGGAGGTTGAGCGTAGCGACACCTCCGGTTGAGGGACAAAAAAAGCGCACCTTGAAGGGGGGCCAGAGAAAGGAGAAACAATATGGGTTCTACATTTTATAGCCTTCACCATCACGTAGTTTTCAGCACGAAGGACCGGTGTCCGTATATCAAGCGGGGTTGGATAGATGATTTGCATCAATACATGGGCGGAACGGTTCGTGCGTTGGGTGGTGTGGCAGAAACCGTTGGCGGCGTGGAGGACCACGTCCATTTGCTGATAAGCCTCAAGACAACCATTGCGCCGGCGGAGTTGGTTCGGGAGTTAAAGAAAGCAGCGTCTATTTGGGCAGCGGAAAAGCATGAGCCAGATTTCGAATGGCAGGAGGGTTATGCGATTTTCAGTGTGAGTTGGACGCATTGTACGGCAGTGCGCCGTTATATTGCGGGTCAGGAAGCGCATCATCGGAAGGCTACGTTCAGTGAGGAGTTGAAACGGTTGCTGGAGAAGAACGGGGTAAGGTATGACGCGAAGTATTTGGAGTGAGGATTTGGGAGTGTTCTGGCACCCCTTCAGGGTGCGGTTTTTTTAGGGCGTGCACCGGAGGTATCGCCCGCTGCGGGCTCAACCGCCGGCTACTTTCTGGCATCCCTTCAGGATGACGGGGAGCTGCGGCGGCAGGCCGACTTGATCGGTGCGTGGTGAAAAGCTGCGGCAAGCCTCAGCACTCCAAAGAGGTGTGTGATTCGTCGGGCGCTTACTTTCTGCCGGCAGGATGCCGGACAGCACGGGGCTTTATGCTTCGGCGGACTTTAAGTGGGACAAAATGGCGCAGGTTGGAGGGGGTGTTTTTAGGCTGCAAATGGTGGGACATTTTGGCGCAGTTTTCTGGGGTGAAAATTATCTGATTTTTCTGAAACTTTTTCGGTTCCGTGGCGTCTATATATTTGATGCAAGGAGTGTATCAAGGGAGACCGGAAGCGGTCGGCGCGGGAGGCAAGGTGAAGACCAAGGCTAAGACAGGAGTTTATTTTCCAGGAAACGTCCAACATCGAGAGGAAACGGGGAATGGGTCCAATGGGACCGATAGGACTTGTGGGAGGGAATTTTCTGTAAAGGTGGCGGGTAAACCCTTTGGTTCTGTTTCTGGAAGATTTTTGTCCAATTTTGTGCGGCAAGGACTTATATTCGTGAAAATGTCCCCGCAGTGTGACCAGAAACCCCGGTCTGCTGTCCGTCCTCCCGGCGGGCTGCGTGTCTTCTTTTCTCTCTTCAGTTTGAGTGCGGTGGCGCTCTCCGCTCCCGGCCTGTTTGCGCAAGATGCTGCGGGCGTGGACTTTTTCGAGAAGAAAATCCGGCCGATTCTGGTGGAGCGCTGCTATGAGTGTCATGCGGCGGATAAGAAGGTGAAGGGTGGCTTGCTGCTGGATACGGCGGAGGGTTGGAAAAAAGGTGGCGATACGGGACCGGCCATCATCCCGGGGGACTTGGAAAAATCTTTAGTGATCAAGGCGGTGCAGTATCACGACACGGACTTCCAGATGCCGCCGAAGAACAAGCTGCCGCAGACCGAGATCGCGGCGCTGGAGCAGTGGGTGAAGATGGGTGCCCCGGACCCGCGCACGCACAAGATCACGCTGGCGAAGAGCGGGATGTCGGTGGAAGAGGGGCGGAATTTCTGGTCGTATAAGCCGCCGCAAAAAGTGGCGGCTCCGGCGGTGAAAGATACCGTGTGGTCACGGGGTGACGTGGACAAGTTCCTTCTCGCGAAACTGGAGGCGAAGAATCTCAAGCCGAGCGCGGATGCGGACCGGGCGACGTTGGCGCGGCGGGTTTATTTTGATCTCATCGGTCTGCCGCCCACACCGGAACAGATCGATGCCTTCGTGCAGGACAAGTCGCCGAACGCGTATGAGAAGCTGGTGGACGGGTTGCTGGCGTCGCCGCATTTTGGTGAGCGTTGGGGACGGCACTGGCTGGATGTGGTGCGTTACGCGGAGTCGGTGACGTTGCGCGGTCTGGTTTACAAGGAAGCGTGGCGGTATCGGGACTATGTCATCGATTCGTTCAACAAGGATGTGCCGTTCAACCAGTTCGTGCAGGAGCATGTGGCGGGTGATCTGATGACGGGCAGCATCGAGCAGCGGCAACGGCAGATCCATGGCACGGCCTTTCTGGCGATGGGCAACACGACGCTGGAGGAGCAGGACAAGAAGCAGCTCGCGATGGATGTGGTGGATGAGCAGCTCGATACGCTGGGCAAGACCTTCATGGGGCAGACGTTCGGTTGCGCGCGCTGCCATGACCACAAGTTCGATCCCATCCCGACGAAAGATTATTACGCGATGGCGGGCATCCTCCGCAGCACGCGCTCGCTGGAGACGGCGAACGTCTCGCGCTGGGTGGAGGTGAGCATGCCGTTGCCGCCGGAGGAAGAGGCGAAGGCGAAGGCGCATGAGAAAGCGGTGGCCGCGCTGGAGAAGGAATTGAAGGAACTGAAGGCCAAGCAAAGCAAGCTGGCGACGGCCACGATCAACAAGGGCTCGGAGAAGATGCCGAAGATCGTCGCGCCGGAAGATCTGCCGGGCGTGGTGGTGGATGACACGCAGGCGAAGCGCGTGGGTGAGTGGACGCATTCGGTGTATTCGAAGTCATTCATCGGGGACGGCTTCCTGCACGATGCGGAAAGCGACAAGGGCAAGAAGACGCTGACCTTCGCACCGGAAATCCGCAAGACGGGCAATTACGAAGTGCGCCTGGCTTATGTGCATGCGGCGAATCGCGCCACAAGTGTGCCGGTCACGGTTTTCACGGCGGATGGCGAAGTGGTCTTGCAGATCAACCAGAAGGAAGCGCCGCCGATCATGGGACGGTTTGTCTCGCTGGGCAGACATCGCTTTGAGAAGGGCGGCGCGGGTTTTGTGCTGGTGTCGAATGAAGGCACGGAGGGCATCGTCGGCGCGGATGCCGTGCAGTTCATTCCGGTGGAGGAATTGCAACCGGTGGTGACACTGGCGTCGGCGGACAAAGCCGAGGCGCCTAACTCGAAGAAGGATCAGGAAGCGGCGGCCATGGCGGCGCAGGTGAAACGCATGGAGGCCGAGATGAAACAGCTCACGGCCTCCGGCGTGGTGCGGCCCAAGGTGATGGGCGTAGAAGAAGAGAAGGAGCCGGGTGATACCTATGTCCACATCCGCGGCAGCGTGCATACGCTGGGGGAGAAGGTGCCGCGCGGCTTCATGCAGGTGGCGACTTACGGGCAAGCCCCGGCTATCCCGGAGAAGCAGAGCGGGCGTCTGGAACTGGGCGAATGGCTTGCGAGCCGGAACAATCCGCTCACGGCGCGGGTGTATGTGAACCGCACCTGGCATTGGCTCTTCGGCGAGGGCATTGTGCGCTCAGTGGATAATTTCGGCACCACGGGCGAGGCACCATCACATCCGGAGTTGCTGGATCATCTGGCGGTGAAGTTCATGGAGGAAGGCTGGTCCACGAAGAAGCTGGTGCGGGAACTGATGCTGTCACGCGCTTACCAGATGTCCTCAGTGGCGAGCGGAGCGGCGAAGCAGACGGACCCGGAGAACAGATTGCTGAGCCACGCGAACCGGCGCCGGCTGGAAGCGGAGCAGATCCGGGACACCATCGTGAGCCTGAGCGGGCAGTTGCAATTGACCATGGGCGGCAACACGATGAAGGAGATCAACGCGGACTATAACTACAAGCACGACGAGACGCGGCGCAGCGTGTATATGCCGGTGCTGCGGAATTCGCTGCCGGACATCTTCGAGGCGTTCGATTTCGCGGACCCGAGCATGGTGGTGGGCAAACGCAACACCAGCACGGTGCCGCCGCAGGCGTTGTATCTGATGAACCATCCGTTCGTGGTGGAGCAGGCGCAACTGGCGGCGAAGAAGCTGCTCACGGAAGCGGGCGATGACACGGCGAAGATCGAACGGGCGTATCGCAGCGCGATGGGCCGTCCGCCGACCTCGGGCGAGCGCGAGGTGGCTTTGAGATTTGTGACGCAGGCGACGGATGCGAACCGCGAGGAGCTGTGGGGACAGTTCTACCAGGCGCTGTTCGCGAGCCTGGATTTCCGGTATTTGAATTGATCGATTTGAGAGAGGAAAAGATATGCTGACGCCTTATATGCAGAGCCGGCGGAGTGCGCTGAAGAACATCGCGTGCGGGTTCGGTTACCTCGCGCTCGCGGGCATGGCCAACAAGGCCGCCGCCGCGGTGACGAAGAATCCGCTCGCCGCGAAGACGCCGCATTTCAAGCCGAAGGCCAAGCGCGTCATTTTCATCTTCATGCAAGGCGGGCCGAGTCATGTCGATACGTTCGATTACAAGCCCATCCTGACCCAGCGCGATGGTGAGATGCGGGACTTCATGGATTCGCGGAAGATCGCGAACTCGGGCAACAAGGTCGCTTCGCAGCAGCGCATCATGAAGCCGTTGTGGGATTTCAAGCAATACGGCCAGTGTGGTCGCTGGGCCTCCGACCTGTTCCCGGAGATGGCGAAGCACTCGGATGAACTGTGCTTCATCAAGTCGATGCAGACGGAAGGCATCGCACACGGACCGGCGACGCTGTTCCTGCACACGGGTGCGACGAATTTCATCCGGCCCTCGATGGGTTCCTGGATCACCTATGGTCTGGGCACGGAGAATGACAACATGCCGGGCTTCGTGACGATCAGTCCGTCCAGCGGGAATGGCGGGCCGCGCAATTTCGGCACGGCCTTCCTGCCGCCGGTCTTCCAAGGCACGGCCTTGGGCAAAGCGGGTTCACCGGCCGCGGAGGCGACCATCCGCAACTTGAAGAATGCCGGGCTCGACATGGCCTCGCAACGGCGGCAGTTCGACCTGTTGCAATCGCTCAACGCGGAACAGATGAAGCAGCATCCGGGCGATGGTGAGCTGGAAGCGGTGATCAACTCCTACGAACTCGCCTGGCGCATGCAGGGCGCGGCTCCGGGCGTGATCGACACGGCGAACGAATCGCCCGCCACACTGGCGATGTATGGCATCGGCGAGAAGGAGACGGATAATTTCGGCCGGCAATGCCTGCTGGCCCGGCGCATGGCGGAATCCGGCGTGCGCTACATCCAGGTGACCTACGGCGACAACTCGGCGAACCCGGCTTGGGACCAGCACTCGAATCTGCCGAAGCACGAACAGCATGCGAAGGCGGTGGACAAGCCGATCGCAGGCCTGTTGCAGGACTTGAAGCAACGCGGTCTCTTGGAGGACACGATCGTGTGGTGGGGCGCGGAGTTCGGTCGCACGCCTTATGCGGAGAAGAACGGCACGGGCCGCGATCACAACGCGAACGGATTCACCGTGTGGCTCGCGGGCGGTGGTGTGAAGCCGGGCTTCAGCTACGGCGAGACGGATGAGTTCGGCCATTTCGCCGTGCAGGACAAGGTGCACATGCACGATCTGCACGCGACCATCTTGCATCTGCTAGGCTTGGATCACGAGAAGCTGACGTATCGTTATGATGGCCGTGATTTCCGGCTCACGGATGTGCACGGGCATGTGGTAAAAGAGATCATCGCGTAGTGTGGGGAAACATCGAACATCCAACACCCAACTTCGAACATCGAATGGAGAGGGATGAAGAATCGGAAATGACGGAGGAGGAAGAAAAGCGATTGTTGGCGTCGTTAGATAAGGGGAGAGCGCAATTGAGGGATGGGATGGTAGTGTCGATTGAGGAAGTGAGAAGGATGGTTGCGACTTGGTGTAGCTGGTAATTTAACTCGGGCATGAAAGGACGCGGTTTTCAACGTGCGTTTCTGCTTTCAAATTGAGTAAAGCAGACTTGGAGGCCATGCCCAAATCGACTTTATTCTCTCTCAAAAGTCAAAACCACTTCGCGAGGGCTTCCATTGATGATGGTATAACTCTGTGGCTTGTGCCCTTTGACAGAAAAATTTACCGCTACTGGTGCGGCAGCGGTGCCGGTGACCCAGTGGCCCAGCCAGAGATCACCCTTAACGTCGGCAGTCACATAGACTGTGGTTGGAAAAGGTCCTGTCTCGTCGGTGCCAATCGGTCCGCTGTAAGCCAATCCTTTCTTGATCGGTTGGCCATCCGGCGTTTGCGCAAAGAACCGGGTGTCGATTTGGAATGATTGCTGGATGAGCTGTTTCTGCTCTTTCAAAGCTCGGGAGTGGTCCATCGCCTGAAGGTTTAGCATCAGACCGGTGAACATTCCGGCCAGACAAAGCAGGGTAGCCAAGCGCAGGTCCGCTTGGGACATGTCTTGACCCGGCTGGCACCAGGATTTTGCCGAGGCGGATAGCAGGGCTGCGAACACTGCCAGCGAGCCGACGCAGCCCAGCATGAGTGGCAAAGCATCATTTCCATCCAGATTCAGCCGCCCAGCCAAGGACTCCCTCACGATCACCCATCCGGCCATGGCCAGCAATGCTCCAGACAGCAATACCGTCCAAAACCGCGATTGTTTGCTTCCTTTCAGCAGACCACGGCCAAGAAAAATACCCAACCACTCCAGACGGATAGCGCTACCCCGGTCAGCAAGATCAAAAGCAAAATCCACCACACCCCACCCGCCGCTGACCAGCAACAGTGCGGCGACCAGTAACACACTCAATGGAGGCTGCCCCTTCATCCTTTGATTTTCCTATGTCCATAAGACCACGCAACAACTGTGCTGGCAATTGCGAAACAACGGTATTCCACAACCGCTCAGCTTGTTGGTGCGCGTACGCGGATAATGACAAAAGGGCGCGATTTGCATCGCGCCCTTTTCATTTTGTAGATGCTTTCCGACTAAGCTCCCATGCCATCTTCGAAGGAGCCACTGGCCACCGGGTAGCACAGGTTGTCGCGGACGTAGCCGATGCCATTGGCGCTCGTGTAGTCCAAGTCCTTGTGCGCGCTCTCGGCTTCCACGATGAGCGGGGCCGTTTTCGCACCCGTGAGCTGGCAGTAGCGTTGCGGATAGCCGATGTGGATGAGCAATTCCGTGTAGCGCTGCATGTTCAGGTCGCCGCTGGCGAGGTCCGTGAACTGCATCGCACGCTTGCCCCAGTTGCCTTCCATGAGGCGCAAGGGAATGTTCGGGCGGATGACAAAGTTCTTCACGTGGCAGGCATAGACATACGGCCCGACCTTCAGGAAGCGGTTCTCCCAAGATTCGCCTTCCCAGCAGTGGGATGGATCGGCGTTCACGGCGAGGCAGGGGTCATTGTCGCAGATCTTCACCAGCATCAGGAAATCATCGGCCGTCATCGCACCCGTGCCCGGATGGATCTCATGGCAAAGTTTCAGGCCCAGCTTGTTCGCGTGGGCGCGGAGCTTGGCCGTCTTCTTCACGAAACGTTCCTGCCCTTCCTTCAAGAGGTCGAAGCCGCCGCCGCTCCAGAAACCCCACGGATAACCGCTCGCGAGTTCCCAACCGAAGGCTACGCCCCAGAACATCGGGATGGTCTTCACGCCGAGTTCGGCGGCGAGGTCCATCAGCTTGAGCAGGTAGCTTTCGTGCCATTTCTCGATCTTGTCGGGAGGAAGCTTGGCGACGTCCGGCGCGATGAACGGGTTGCCGGATTTCGTGCCGGTCCAGGCGCTGGTATGCACCCAGAACGGGCAGTGGGCGGAGATGCCGTCCAGCGACATGCCGCGGTCGGAGAAAAGGGTCTGGATCTCTTTGGCCTTCAGGAAGCCGCCCTTGCCATTGCCCAGCATGTAATTGCTCGGCTGCACGCCGGCCGCACCGGCTGCTTTGGCGTAATCCAAAAATTGGGGAAGTGACTTCGCGCCATGTTGGGCGCCTTCGATGCTCGGATGATAGCAGGCTTGGGCCATAAATCGTGCTTGTTAGTTACGAATGGTTCGGGCCTTAGAGATAGCGAGCCAATGGGTGAAAGGCAAACGGAAAGCGTTGCTCAGCGGCCATTTGTGGCAGGAATTCCGCCATGAGAAGGGGCGGGCAGGGCTGTGCTAGCAGCCGAACGCCGTTTTTTCTGAAATTTTGTGCAGTTGTAGTGAGTCATAGCGAGCGGAAGAGTAACGGTCATCCACAGAACCTGTCATCTTCGCGCCATGTGGAGAGCTGCGACAGCGCCGGGTCTAGTGGCCCGAGAGGAAGAAGGCGAGGGAAACGCATTTCCCGCAATCATCGTTTGCACTCGCCCCACAACAGTTTTAAGATACGACGCGTTTTACTCATGAAGAATTTATTGATCATCGTCCTGCTGATCGGTGGCGGCGTCTGGGGTTTCCAGAAGTGGAAGGAAACTGCCGCCCAGCAGGCTGCCTTGGACCCGGTGGCCAACCGCACCAAGACTGCTCCGGTGGAAGCGCGCGACATCAGTTTCGCCATCAATGTGGCAGGCGAGATCGGACCCGCCGAGCAAGTCTCCGTGCGCCCGGAGATCAATGGCCGCATCCAGTTGCTGACGGTGGACATCGGCGACCGCGTGAAAAAGGGGCAATTGCTCTTCGCCTTGGATGACAAGGACCTGCTCATCGAGATCGCCACTCGCGAGACGGAGATCGAATCCGCCAAACTTCAACTGGACAAGGCCAAGCGGGATTTCGAGCGTGAAGAGAAGCTCTTCAAAGAACAGCTCGTCTCCAAGGAAGTCTATGATAACGCCCGCACAGAGTATGAACTGGCGAAGAACAATATTGAGAAGGCCGAGCGCTCGCTGGAGCTTTCCAAGGACCGCTACTCCAAGACCAAGATCATGGCCCCGTTCGATTGTACGGTGCTGACTCGCCCGGTGTCAGTCGGTCAGGCCGTCTCGGGCTCGGCTGGCTTCAACAGCGGCACCGAGGTCATGAGCATCGCGAACTTGAACGAGATGATCATCATCGCCCACGTCAACCAGGCGGACATCATCCGGCTCAAGACCGGCATGGAGGTGGACGTGAAGGTGGAAGCCGTCAGCGGCCTGAAGGTGAAGGGCAAGGTGAACCGCATCGCCCCGCAGGCAACGATCAAGAACAACATCAAGGGCTTCGAAGTGCGCGTGCTCATAACCGAGATCGATGAACGCATCCAGCCCGGCATGACGGCGAATCTCGCCATTCCCGTGGCTTCTGCTGCGGGCGTGTTGGCGGTTCCTTTACCAGCGGTGTTCTCTGAACAAGGTGAGCGCTACGCGTACGTGGTGAAGGATAACACCTTTGAACAACGCCCGGTGCGGGTGGGCATCTCGGACTTCTTTTACGCGGAAATCCTCTCGGGCTTGCAGGAGGGTGAACTGGTGGCCCTGGAACAGCCGCCTGCGGGCACTGAAGTCAAGAACGCGACCATCGGCAAAGGCGACAGCAAGAAAAAGAAGGAGAAGGACGCGGCCACTTCTGGCGAGAAAACTCCCAAGAGCGGCACCTGAACCATCCGGCTTATGGCGCTTGTCGAATTACGCAACGTCCGCAAGACGTACCGCATGGGGGAAGAGCTGATCCATGCGCTGGATGACATCACCGTGGATATCAATGCCGGTGATTTCATGTCCATCATCGGCCCATCCGGCAGCGGCAAGTCCACGCTCATGCACATCCTCGGCTGCCTGGACTCGCCCACGTCCGGCACCATCCAGCTCGATGGTGTGATGATCCATAACGCCTCCTCCCGCCAGCTCGCGGCCATCCGCAACCGCAAGATCGGTTTCGTGTTCCAGTCGTTCAACCTGTTGCCCAAGCTGAACGTGTTGCAAAACGTGGAATTGCCCATGGTTTATTCCGGCCTGGGCGGACGCGAACGTCGCGAACGTGCGATGGAAGCCATGAAGAAGGTGGGCATCGACAATCGCGCAGGCCATCGTCCTTCACAATTATCCGGCGGCCAGCAACAGCGCGTGGCCATCGCCCGCGCCTTGGTGAACGATCCGCGCATCATCTTCGCCGATGAACCCACCGGCAACCTCGACTCCCACACGGGCGAGGTCGTGCTGGATATGTTCCATAAGTTTCATGAAGAGGGCCGCACGATCATTTTGGTGACGCATGATCCGGAGATCGCGGCGGTCACACCTCGTCGCCTTGAGATCCGCGACGGTAAGATCGCGAAAGAAGTCGATCGCAAGCTGGCGGGATTGGACCGAATTCCCGCGACTGCAACCACGACCAAGTGAATCTGGGAAATACCATCGCCACGGGCTTCCGTGAGATCTGGGCGCACAAGTTCCGCTCCCTGCTGACCATGCTGGGGATCATCCTTGGCGTGTCCAGTCTCGTGGCCATGTCCGCGATGGTGAAAGGCCTGGAGAACGGTTTGCGTGAAGCCCTGGTCGCGATGGGCGGTTTGGAGAAGATCCGGGTCGAGCAGACCGATGAATTGCCCGCGTATCAGCGGCATCTCATCGGCCAAGCCTCCGGCGTGACGATGCATGATGTCCATGCGCTCAAGGCCAGTGCGACGTTGGTGAACCAGATCGTGCCATCCGTGGATCAATACGGATACCGGGGCAACATGTCGGTGACGTATCGCAACAAATCCGCCCGCCCCTATATGTTCACCGGCACCTGGCCGGATGCCCTAGCCTTGAACGAGCACGTGGTGGAGCACGGGCGCATGTTCAACGAGATCGATGACGACGAGGCCCGCAGTGTCTGCGTCATCGGCACCGGCATCCGCGACCAGCTCTTCGGCGAACCGGACAAGGTGGGCCGGGACATCGTACCCGTTGGCGAGATCATCAATATCAACGGCCAGCCCTTCACCATCATCGGCATGTTCCAGCATTACGAGAGCGAGCAGGCGCGCAAGGAACGGGAACTGGCCAAGCTCCAGCCGCCGCCGGAAGGAGACAAAAAAGGCGGCGTGCAGCGTAGTAACAGCAGCCGTTCACGTGGCGGCCATTTCGTCTTCCGCCTGAAGAACAACACGATCTACATCCCGCTCCGCACCATGCAGGTGAAATTCCGTTCCGCCGCCGGTGTAGGGGGCACGGCGGATTACCGCCTGACCACGCTCCAGATGAAAATCCCGCAGGTGGACCTGCTGGAGCCCGCGCTGCAACAGGTGCGCAACGTGATGCTGATGACGCACAAGGGTATCGAAGATTTCACCTTCCGCACCCAGGAGGACACGGCGGAGGAAATCACCAAGACCATCCAGAGCGCACGGGTGAGCGGCGGTATTATCGCCGTCATCAGCCTCATCGTGGGCGGTATCGGCATCATGAACATCATGTTCGCGAGCATCTCGGAGCGCATCCGTGAGATCGGCATCCGCAAGGCACTGGGCGCGACCACCGTGGATGTCTTCGTGCAGATCTTGGTGGAGAGCATCGTGATCGCTATCGTGGGTGGATTGGCGGGACTGGTCGCTTCCTATGGCTTGGTCTATGCCATCGCCACGTTCACCCCTTCGGATAATTCGCCCATCATCACGACTTCCGCGATGATGCTGGCTTTTGCCTGCAGCGCCGGTGTCGGTGTGCTGGCCGGGCTGTTCCCGGCGATCAAGGCTTCCCGGCTGCACCCCATCCAGGCGCTAAAATACGACTGATGACTTTCCTGAACACCATCTTCATCGGCCTGAAGGAGATCTGGGCGCATAAGTTCCGCTCGCTCCTGACGATGCTCGGCATCGTGCTCGGCGTCGCCAGTCTCGTAGCCATGGCGGCGGTGACGAAGGGCATGGAGAACGGCATGAAAGAGGCGCTCATCGCGATGGGCGGCCTCGACAAGGTGCTGGTGCGCGATGAAGACGTGCCGCTGTATCAGGAGCACCTGAAAGACCAGGCCCCAGGTCGCACCATCAAAGATGTCTATGCCCTGCGGGAGAGTGCGCCCCTCATCAAAGTGGTGTCGCCGGAAATGGAATTGCGCGGCGCCGTGGTCAGCGCCAAAGGCAAGACTGCGAATCCTTCCGAGTGCGTCGGTGTCTGGCCCGCCGTCTTGGAGATGAACCTCTTTGAAGTGGAGCATGGCCGTTTCTTCACGGACCTCGATGAGGAGAATGCGCATAACGTGTGCGTCATCGGCACCGGCATCCGTGATGCCATCTTCGGATCACCGGAGCAAGTCGGCCATGAGATCAATCCCGTGGGTGAGGTCATCAACATCAACCGCGTGCCCTTCGTCATCGTGGGCATGTTTCAGCATTACGAGAGCGAGCAGGCGCGCAAGATGCGCGAACTGGAAAAGAACCAACCCAAGGAAGAAGCCACTGGCCCGGCGCGTCAACGCGGCTGGATGCGCAAGGAATGGGACGCCTTCTGGCGGAAGAACAACACGGTTTACATCCCGCTCAACACGATGTGGGTGAAGTTCCGTTCTGCTTCCGGCACCGGCGGGCTGCCCGACCCGCGCCTCTCGGATATGGACATCAAAGTGGCGGACTTGGAATTGATGGATGCCGCCCTCGCCCAAGCCCGCAACGTCATGCTCATGACGCATAATGGCGTCGAGGACTTCAGCTTCCGCACGCAGGAAAACCAGGTGGAGGACATCAACAAACGCATCAAGAATGCGCGCATCAGCGGTGGTATCATCGCCGGCTTGAGTCTGTTAGTCGGCGGCATCGGCATCATGAACATCATGCTGGCCAGTATCAACGAGCGCATCCGCGAGATCGGCACCTGCAAGGCCTTGGGTGCGACGGACGCGACCATCTTCATCCAGATCGTGGTGGAGAGCGTGACCGTGTCGTTGCTAGGTGGACTCGCGGGCATCGGTGCCTCCTACGGCTTGGTGGAGATACTTACTATTCTGTCACCGGCATCCAATTCTCCGGTCATCACGATGGACACCATGACCATCGCCGTGGCTTTCAGCGCCGCCACCGGTATCTTGGCAGGGCTGTTCCCGGCGTTCAAAGCTTCGCGTTTGGACCCTATCCAAGCGCTACGGTATGAGTGAACCGGGGAGTATTCCTTAATCTTGCATTTAGGCGGAAAGTTGGCTCCCTTGGCGGCAGCTAAATTTTATGGCACGCACACCTTCCACCATGGTTCCGCTGGGCACGCCCGCGCCACACTTCGCTTTGCCCGATCCCAGCGGCAGAGTTTATTCATTGAGCGATTTCAAGGGCGCACCGGCGCTGGTGGTGATGTTCATCTGCAATCACTGCCCGTATGTGAAGCATATCCGGGCGGAACTGGCGAAGTTCGGGCAGGAGTATCAAGCGAAGGGCGCGGTGATCGTGGCGATCAGCGCGAATGACATCGTGAATCATCCGGATGACAGTCCGGCCAAGATGGCCGAGGAAGCCAAGGCGGCGGGTTACACTTTCCCATACCTGTATGATGAATCGCAGGCGGTGGCGAAGGCGTATAGGGCTGCCTGCACGCCGGATTTCTTCGTGTACGACAAGGAGCAGAAGCTGTTTTATCGCGGGCAGTTCGATGACAGCCGTCCAAGGGTGGAGAAGATCCTGCCGGTGACGGGAAAGGATTTGCGGGCGGCGGTGGATGCGGCTTTGGCGGGGCAATCCGCGCCTGCTGACCAAAAGGCGAGCTTAGGGTGCAATATCAAGTGGAAGGATGGTAACGAGCCGGAGTACTTTAATCTAATTTAGAATTGAGAATGGAGAAAAGGATTTGCGGGTTGCTTGGCTGCGCTGAAATCTTCATTGCTGCACTTGGAATCGGATATTGCTGCGGGTTGAGACAACCCGCGCTCCACTGAATATGCTCATCGGAATCGAAATCGGGGGAACGAAGCTCCAGTTGGTCGCGGGGGATGCAGATGGTGTGATCAAGGAACGTCGTCGCTTCAATGTGGATAAGGAGCGTGGTGGTGAGGGTATCCGGGAGCAGATCGCCGGGGTGTTGCCGGAATTGATCGCGACGACGAAGGCGAAGGCTATCGGTGTGGGGTTTGGCGGGCCGGTGGATTGTGAGACGGGGCATATCTGTTGTTCGCATCAGATCGAGGGGTGGTCGGAGTTTCCGATCGGGGATTGGTTGAAGAAACTGAGCGGCTTGCCGGTCAAGGTGGATAATGACGCGAACACGGCAGCCTTTGGCGAAGCCTTGTGTGGGGCGGGCAAGGGGTTGAATCCGGTCTTTTACATCACGATGGGCAGCGGCGTGGGTGGTGGATTGGTGGTGGATAGGCGCATCTATCACGGGGCCAAGCCGGGTGAGGCGGAGATCGGGCACATCCGCTTGGACAAGACGGGTGTCATTCTGGAGGATCGCTGCTCGGGTTGGGCGGTGGACCGGCGCATCCGGGAGGCGTGTGCGGGGAGTCCGAAATCCAAGCTGGCGGAATTGACGCGCGGATTGAAACGGGGG
>JAEYXS010000072.1 GCA_023431185.1 Verrucomicrobiota bacterium | reverse complement strand
CCCATCTGCGTTTATCTGCGTCCATCTGCGGTTAAACAGAGAACTATGTCAAAGAGCAATGCAACCACCCGACCCCTGTGCCGTGCCGTTTCCTCCCTCCCTACGATTGGGAGTTCCGATTCAGTGTCTGTCCGATGACCAGGCTGGTTCCGCAGTGACTCATGGATTCCCCGGTGAGATCGTAAAATCCTACGCCCACCGACGTCCAGTTCGCCCTCCAGCTTACGGGCCCCGCCCCAAACACCCGACCCTCTCACAGATCCTTTGTTCGGTAGGGCGGAGCTGCCGCTCCGCCGTAACTCTTTCCGCAACTGCCCTACCGAACTTCAACAGAGACTTCGACCGCGAAAGACGCTTTCCTTTCGGACTTCGCCCCTCTCACTTCGAACCTCTTTTGACGGTTCCATAAGGACTCATCACCTCCCCGCCAACGCAGGACATAACCATGCAAACACATCGCTATGCTTAGTGACCTGGGATTTTTCGCCCTTTCCCTTTCCTGACCTGAATCTTCAGCCCAGAAACCTGAGACCGAGCCTTACCCCGTCCTTTACCAGCAGCGAGCTGCCAGCACTAAAAAGATTACCAAACCACCGTCAATTTTCCATCAATATTTTCTGAAAATCCGGCTCCCAAACGCAACAAATTCAACCTCAACAAATTACAAACAAAGATCTTTTGCACTTATCCAGCCACAGTGCCAGAGGCACGACCCGATGGTAGCCGTGCATGAAATGCACGGACCAACGCCCCACACCAGATCAAGTCGCGTAGCGACGATCGCCCCCATTTTAGTAGCAGCCGAGGTAACGAGGCTCTAACTTCCCCTTTCGATGTTGGAAGTTGGACGTTCGATGTTTCCCTACATCTTTACCCCCATCCCATCCCCCACCCGCGCATACAGTTCCCGGCACTGCCGCGAATTCTCCACCAGATCCGCCGATAGCTTGATCCGGCCCGGCTCGAAGATCGTGATCGTGGAGCTGCCGCCGAATTTGAAATACCCCTTCTCAGTCCCCTTCTCCACTTTCTTGCCCGATTGATACGTCTGCACCGCAGACCCCACATTCGTCGCGCCGATCTCCAGCAACAACACCCGCCCGAACTTCTCCGTCTCCAGCACCGTCAGCCAACGCCGGTTCTCCCAGAGATACGCCAGCCGCTGCTTCAACGCGATGGGATTCACCGAATACAACGGCCCGTTCAATAACTTCGTCTCCGAAGGCACTCCCGCCGCCGTGAAATGAAACCGGTGATAATCCACCGGACACAACCGCGACAACACCAGCGAACCTTGCGCATACTGCTTCGCCAATTGCGCATCTCCGACCAACGCCGGCAGATCAAACCGCTGCCCCTTCACGAACACCCCATCCACTTGCGACACATCCTGAAAACCCAGATGCCGCGCATCCGCCGGGAACACCACGGTATCCACTTCGGCATCAACCGGTCGTGCCGTAGGTTTCAGTTTGCGATAAAAGAAATCGTTGAAGGTCTGGTAAGACTCCGGGGCAGCAGCAAACTCATTGGCATCCACCCCAAACTCCTTGATGAACGGCAGCACCTTCTCCTTGCTCGCAGGCTGATCCATCCGCCAGCCATACCAGCGTGAGAAGAACGCTCGCTTGGCCACCGCCTCCAGCGCCAGCTTTCCGAGCGGATTGCCATACGTCCAGTTCAGCCAAGCCGCCCCATACACCTGCTCCCGCTCCACCTTGCCCGTGTAGCGGTTGAAAAACTCAATGCCTTCAGTATCTGCCATGAAGCCGCAAAGCTACTTAGGACACGCTTTTTTGAAAGACCAGAATGAGCCAACCTATTAGTTGAAATCCCTCGCACACCAATCCCCCCGACCAGTTGTCTGCTGCCTGTTACCGAACGCACAAGGTAAACACTCAGCGTCCAAATGTTCTCCCTCCCCCCTCAACGGGGAGAGGGCCGGGGTGAGGGGTGAGAGTGCCTAAACCATACTACTTGCCGACATTCGCAACCAACACTTCAGCCAACCGCTCCAACTGCTCCCGCGTATGCTCACTGGAAACCGCAAACCGGAAATACCCGCTGTTCGGCCCGCCCGGATACTGGATGAACGGCGGATAGATACCCGCCTTCAGCAAAGCCTTTTTCATGTCCTCAGCCTCCGTCACTGATTTGGGGACAATCGCAAAGATCGGACTCTCCTCCTCCGTAATGGCCACACCGGCACGGTGCAGCTCCTTGCGCAACCACTGGATATTCTTAAGCAATTGCTTACGTATTAAGGCATCCTTGCTCCGCTCCGCCACCGCCGCCAGACAGCCATTCACCAGCGGCAGGGGCATCGGCGTATTCCCCACCAGCAGCCGGCTCTTGATCAAAATCAATTCATGCCACTTCGCTGGCGCGAGGATGACGCCGCCATACACGCCAAACGCCTTGCTCAACGTCGCCGTCTGGATCACCCGTTTGCGCGGAAATTTCCAATGCTCCACGCTACCCCGCCCTTTCTTGCCCAAGACACCGGCAGCGTGCGCATCATCCACCAGAAACAACGCATCCTTGGGCATCACCGCGAGGTAATCTTTCAAGGGCGCAATGGAACCATCATGCGCGAACATCCCGTCCGTCATCACTAGGCTGTGTTTCGGCTGACCGGCATCACGCCATTTCGTCAGCAGCGACCCCGGCGAACGATGCGCAAATTTCGTGACCGGACACCCCAGCAACTGTGCCGCATCCAACAGGCACGCATGCGCCCGCTCATCGATGAACACCTGCTGCACCTCCCCCGCCAATCCCTGAGCCACCGCCAGATTCGTCAGATAACCGTTAGTCGTGAGGATGGCATCCTCCACCCCGAAGAACTTCGCCAAGGCCTCCTCCAACTCCCCATACAACTTATGATTCCCCGTGGTCGTCCGCGAGGCCGACACGTTCAGCCCATATTTCTTGAGCCCCTCCTTCACCGCCTTCAACACCTTCGGATGGCTCGCCAGCCGGAAATAATCGCACCCCGCGAAATAGCTCAGCTTCTTTCCGCGATAACGCACATACGTGCGATCCACCTGCTGTAACTCTGGCGCTTCAATCATCGCTTAAAAATCTATGCTTCTCTGATAGACCTGAGAAGTGGATGAATCGTTTAAAATCAATTGGCGTAAATTCGCGGAATTCGCGTCACTCCCTCTTCCTCACCCCGATCGGCTCCCGCGAGATCACCACTTCATCGATGTAAACATGATGATCCGCCTTCGCCGTCCATGTCCCGCCCAGATAGATGTTCAGCCACACCATCTCCACCTTCAGCGCATCCACGCTCCGCATCCGCACATCCGTTTTCTCAAACGCCAGCTTCCCATCCACCCAGCCGCGCATCACGCCATCCGCCTTGCCCGGCGTGTTCAGCTTCACCTGCTGTTCGATGCAGTACCAGCGGTTGTTCTCCAAGTACCCCAGCTTGTCCTTGTCCCAGATCCACTGGGAACCATACTTTCCCTTCATGTCCATGTGATAGCAGTAATAGCCGACCGGCGTCTTGCCATCCTTGCGCCCCTCGAACTGGCCGCGGGCCGACCACCCGTCCGTGCCGTTCACCGGGCGGCCGCCCCAGCCCGCCTTCCCATAAGTGCCGCCCACGCCCGGAAACTTCCCGCCCTGCGTCGCCGTCCAGTCATCCCCCAGCCGCAGATAATAACGGAAAAAGACCTCCTCTGGCTCGCTGCCCGTCTGCCGCTTGAAACGATACTCCACGCTCGTCCCGTAATGCCCATCCTTGTTCACCTTCACCCGCAGCGCCTTGCCGGCAAGCGGCTCAAACTTTCTCGTCTCATCCGCCGAGACCAGTTCACAATTCTCCGGCAATTGCCGCGCCCCCCACGCCTTGAACCAGTCTGCCGATTCGAAATCCGCCGTGAAATAGACTGCCTTGTTCGTACTCTGGGCGGACACCAGTGAGGGCATCAACCAGAGCCCTATCGCCAGACAAACGCGCGCACCATACACCGCGAGCGCACTCCATCGCTTTGACCTTTTATTCATAACGGCAAATTTGGGAACTGCGTTCAATCTATCGCATCCATACAGGACTTTCCATCGAAACCGGAACCACCCGGGTATCCCCATGCCCGGCTGCATTTGACAGCTTTGTTAATATTCCCGGCAACAACTGGGCAACAACATGAGCGGCGAACACGACCCCAACCGGGAATACGATGCACGTTTCCCCCTTAACGCAGACCAGCGCTACACCACTTACACCGAGTACGTGCGCAGCTATCTGGGAGCAGACGGCGATGGCAAGCTAAGCGAGTCCGTCTCCCGGCCTGAGTTGCCTCCTCCCCTGTCCGAAGCGGAGATCCGCCGGTTGGCCGAAGCCAAATTTTTGATGCAGATCCAGGACCGCACGGAACACGCCCGCCGCGAAAACATTTACGCCCTCATCGTCGAAGCCGGCTTGGGTCATGATGCGGCCTTGGCTGAATTGGCCCGCTATGAACAAAGGTTCATCAGCAAATATCAGGCACCTCAGTCGGGCACTTATGAACGCAGCATGGCGGCGTATATGCAGCAAAACCCGCTTCAGGACTTCAATGACTGGGCTTCGCGTCAGGGAAACGCCTGGTGTGTGAAACTGAAAAAAGCCGCCACCAAGAGCAGCCAGAAGCGGAGCCAGACAACCGCCAGCACATCGGCCGGCAAACCCGGCAAGGCCAATCCCGGTATGGTGTTGTTCTTCCTCTTCGCCGGCATAGGTTTTTGGGTGATCCTCGGCTGGCTGATCTACAGATTCTTCATCAAATGAAAAAACGCCCGGCAGCCAGAAGCCGCCGGGCGCTTTAATGAAAAGATGGAGAACTACTTCAGCTCGGCCGACCAGAATTCATACCAGTCGTCCAGGTTGTTCAGGTTGATGGCGTCCGGCAGCGTGGAGCCGTCGTCATTCAGGCCGTTGGCCGTGAGGATGCCTTTGCGGGTATCATCCGCATGGATGTAACCGGCGATGGCCACATTCAGCTTGTGGATGTTGCCCTTCGTGAGGTTCACACCAGGCTGCTGCTTGATCCAGGCTTCGAACTTGGGGTAGGTCGGCTTGCTCTCGGCGATGAATTTCTTCACCGCATCGGCATTCAGGCCGAGGGCGCTGATGACCATGGAGTCATAGCCCGCACCGATACCAGGATAGCCATCCGCCAGCTTGCCGGCGGCTTCGAGAGAGACTTTCTGCCAGAGGCGGGGTAAATGCAGAACACCCAGCGGACCGGCCGTACCAGAACTGATCAAAGGAACAATTTTGCTCATAGAGTTAAGTTGAGTGGTTAACGGGCCGTTAAGATAGTGAACCGGGCCGCACAGGGTCAACGGCATTTTCCCGCTTCGCCATATCGTAACGTGAGGATGAATCCGGCTGCGCGCAAAATCATCCGCTTTTCCCATGTTTTCTGTGATTTCAATCGCCCGACCTTTGCAGAAAATTACATGACAAAGGTGTTTAAGTTCATCCGCCATACATGACGTCCGCCCTTCATTTCCCCTCGCCAAACAGCCCATACCCGCTACCCTCCGCCCTGCCCCCGACCTGCCTTGGATGACACTGGGCGGCGGGATATTGAATTATGCCACGTCTGCCACGTTTCGTTCTCGGGCTGCTCGCCGTCTTCGGTCTCCAGACTGCCACGCACGCCGCCGACCCGCTCTGGCTCCGCTATCCCGCCATCTCCCCGGACGGCACCAAGATCGTCTTTAGCTATCGTGGCGATCTCTACACCGTGCCGAGCAAAGGCGGCCCGGCCATTCCCCTCACCGTGCATGAGGCGCACGACTTCATGCCCGTGTGGTCGCCGGATGGCAAAAGCATCGCCTTCGCCTCCGATCGTCACGGCAACTTCGACATCTTCCTCATCCCGGCCGAAGGCGGCGAAGCCAAACGCCTGACCTTTCACTCCACCGCCGATTATCCCACGGACTTCACGCCGGATGGCAAGCAGGTGCTGTTCTATTCCCAGCGGATGGATTCGCCGCTGAACCAGCAGTTCCCCTCCCGCACCTTGCAGGAGCTGTATCAGATACCCGTGGAGGGTGGCCGTCCGCTCCAGATCCTCACCACCCCCGCGCAAGACGCGCGCTTCGACAAAGCGGGGGCGCGTATCCTCTATCACGACCGCAAGGGCTACGAAAACGAGTGGCGCAAGCATCACACTTCCTCCATCGCGCGCGACGTGTGGATGTATGAGAAAGAGACCGGCAAACACACCAAGCTGAGCAGCTTCGAAGGCGAAGACCGCAACCCCGTCTGGAGCGCGAACGAGAAAGATGTCTATTACCTCAGCGAAAAAAGCGGTTCTTTCAACGTCTGGAAAATGCCCCTGGCTTCACCAGATAAAGCGACCCAAGTCACGCAACATGAGAAGCACCCGGCCCGCTTCCTCTCCATATCCAAGAAAGGCGATCTCTGCTACAGTTACGATGGCGAGCTCTACCTGGTGAAAGGTGGCAGTGGCAAACCGCAGAAGGTACCCATCCAGATCGCGGCGGATCGCAAGCGCAACGATTCCCAGTTCACCACGCTCTCGGGTGATGCCACCGAGATGGCCGTCTCGCCGAAGGGCAAGGAAGTCGCTTTCGTCGTGCGCGGCGAGATCTTCGTTGTCTCCATCGATCACAAGATCACCAAGCGCATCACGAACACACCGGAGCAGGAGCGCTCCGTCAGCTTCAGCCCGGACGGCCGCAAGCTGCTCTACGCCGGTGAGCGCAATGGCAGTTGGAACATTTACGAGGCGAGCATCGCCCGTGAGGATGACCTGCATTTCTACAGTTCCACCATCATCAACGAGACCGCTTTGCTGGATGACCCCGCTGAAACCTTCCAGCCACGCTATTCGCCGGACGGCAAGGAAGTCGCCTATCTGGAGGAACGCACCACGCTGAAGGTCTTGAACCTTGCGAGCAAGCAGACCCGCATCGTGCTGCCGGGTGATGCGAATTACTCCTATACAGATGGTGACCAGTGGTTCGATTGGTCGCCGGACAGCCAATGGTTCCTCGTGAATTTCCTCGATAAGACCCGCTGGTCCTCTGAAGTCGGCTTGTTGGATGCCGCCGGGGGCAAGCCACCCGTGAACCTGTCCAAGAGCGGTTACGAGGACGAGCGCCCGAAGTGGATGATGAAAGGTAAAATGCTGCTCTGGTTCACGGATCGCCACGGCATGCGCAGCCACGGCAGTTGGGGCGCAAACGTGGATGCTTACGGCATGTTCTTCACGCAGGATGCCTTTGACCGCTTCAAGCACAGCAAGGCCGACTACGAGCTGCTCCAAGAAAAGGAAAAGAAAGACAAAGATAAGGAAAAAGAGAAGAAGGACAGCGAGAAGAAACCCGCGGACGACAAGGACAAGAAGTCTGATGAAGCGAAGAAGGATGACAGCAAGAAAGACGCATCCGCCAAAGATGAGAAGAAGGATGAGGACGACAAGAAAGTTGATCCGGTGAAGATCGAGCTGGAGGGCATCGAAAAACGCGTCGCCCGCCTGACCATCCATTCGTCGGACCTCGCGGATGCGGTCATCACACCGGATGGCGAGACCGTCCTCTACCTCGCCAAGTTCGAGAAAGGCCACGATCTCTGGCAGCACAAGCCGCGCGAGAACGAGACCAAGCTGCTCGTGAAGCTCGGCGCTGAATCCGGCCGCCTTGAGTTGGATGAGGAAGGCAAGAACGTGTTCGTCCTCGCCGGGGGCAAGATCACGAAGATCGAGATCAGTTCGGCCAAACAAACCTCCGTGAACTTCAGCGCCGAGATGGAGCTGAACCGCGCCGCCGAGCGCACCTACATATTCGAGCACGCCTGGCGGCAGGTGGCGAAGAAGTTCTACGTGAAAGACCTGCACGCGGTGGATTGGCCCGCTTACGAGAAAGCCTACCGTCGCTTCCTCCCACATATCGACAATAACTGGGATTTCGCCGAGATGCTGAGCGAGTTGTTGGGTGAATTGAACGCCTCGCACACCGGCAGCGGCTATCGCCCCAGCTCTGGTGGTGGCGACGTCACAGCGAGCCTGGGCGCGTTCTTCGAGAACGGCAGCAAAGGGCCCGGCTGGAAGATTCTGGAAGTCCTTGAGAATGGCCCGTTGCAAAAGGCCGGTTCCCGGATCAAGGCGGGCCATGTCATCGAGAAGATTGACGGCGTCGCTATCGAGGAGAACACGAATCCCTATCCCCTGCTCAATCGCAAGACGGGCAAGCCGGTGCTGCTCTCCCTGCTCGACCCGGCCAATGCCATGCGTTGGGAAGAAGCGGTGAAACCCATCTCCGGCGGCGAGGAAGATGAACTGCTCTACCAACGCTGGCTCAAGTCACGCCGTGAGATGGCGGACAAACTCTCCGGCGGCAAAATCGGTTACGCGCACATCCGCAGCATGGGTGATTCCGCCTTCCGCGAGTTCTACTCCGACGTGTTGGGTCGCAATACGGACAAGCAAGCCATCGTGATCGACACGCGCTTCAATGGCGGCGGCTGGCTGCACGATGACCTCGCCGACCTGTTGAGCGGCAAGACTTACTTCACCTACATCCCACGCGACAATGTCATCGGCCATGACCCCATGCAGAAGTGGCAGAAGAAGACCGTGGTGCTGATGAGCGAGAGCAACTACTCCAACGCGCACATGTTCCCCCTGCTCTACAAGACGCTGGGCCTGGGCGAACTCGTCGGCATGCCCGTGCCCGGCACTGGCACGGCGGTCTGGTGGGAGACGCAGATGGACAAGACCATCTACTTCGGCATCCCGCAAGTGGGCATCAAGGACCGTCAAGGCAAGTATCTGGAGAACCAGCAACTGGAGCCGGACCACCGCGTGAACAACGACCCCGAATCCGTCGCGAAGGGAAAAGACCTGCAACTGGAGAAGGCGGTGGAGGTGTTGTTGAAGTAACACTACAGTCGCGGACAACTCTTGCAGCAAAAATGGCAGATGACGATTGGCCAAAGGCCACAATCGCTGCTATCTTTTCCCCATGCAGAATTACATTTGGGCAGAGCGGTTCAAGCAGATCTATGACGCGGCGGTCTTGCGCTACAATAACGGCACACAGAGTGCGGCCGGACTTTTTGGCAAGGAAGAGGTGGAGTTCCTGGCGTCCATCGGTTGCACTGCACAGGAGCTATTTGATTTCGTGGAAGATTTCTGCCGGGGTGCCGAGCCGATCTATTCGGATGTGCTGCTGGTCACGGCGGTGCGCCGCGATTACTTCCTGAACGTCCAGCACGGCAAGCCCAGCGGCAAAGTCATCGACTCCGCCACCCTGCCCGCCAAGTCCGCCCCGCTCGGCGGCATCCCCTGGCTCCCCCGCATCATCGAAAAGGCGAAGGCAAAACTGCGCGGCGAGATGCCGCCGGAACTGATGTACGGCTGCGGCGGCGACCGTCCCTTCCTGCGCGGCGTGAACATACACTTGGCCGATTTCCTCCGCTTTGTCTGGCAGGTGGATGGCGACCAGCAGAAGGTGCTGGCGTACGTGAACGAAAACCGGGGAAAGAAGTAAACCACGGAATACGCAGAATACACGGGAGGGATGGGAAAGGAATCACAGGTCTTTCTGTGAATAGCGACCTTTACCTGATGCAATGCGTTCGATTTCAACTTTAGGGTGATGGCCGAAATTCACCAATAAACCGAGCCGTATCCCGGTTGCCTTCAGGTAATTTTGGAGCTGTGCCCGGTGTTCATCCACCAGGCATGAGACTGCTTTCAACTCTACAATGATCTGCTCATGGCAAATCAGATCCGGTTGATACTTGGAACTCAGCGGCTTTCCCTTGTAAACAAGTATCAGTTGCTTTTGAGCGACAAACGGGATGCCTCTCAACTCCAGTTCAATCTCCAGACACTCTTGATAAACCGGCTCTACAAATCCGCAGCCTTTTTCCTTGTACACCTCAAAACAAGCACCGATGATCTCATAAGTGAGATCCTCATGAATAAGCTCCTTGTTCATTTTCCGTCCCTTTTCCGTGTATTCAGCGTATTCCGTGGTTTACCCCCTCATCCCCACGATATCCATGCGCTTGGCGGTTTCGCGGTAGGCTTCTTCCACCCATTCTACGATACGTTTGGGATCGGGTGAATACTCCAGCTCGATAGACACGACGCCGTCGGGAATATCCAGTTCTTTGATGGCTTGCAGATAGGGCTCGAACTTCACGACACCGCGGCCAGGCGGCAGATCGCCGTGGACTTTGCCATCGCAATCGCTGAGATGTACATGGATGGCCTTGCCCTTCAGCTTGCGCACATCATGCGGACTCGTGTCGGAGAGGACGAGATGGCTGATGTCGATGTTCGCTTTCACGCGCGGATGATTCACATCATCGACGAAACGCACCATCTCCGGCACATTGTTCAAGAGGCTCAACCGGAACGGCTCCAACTCCAGCGCGACATCCACCTTCTTCTTCGCCGCGTAATCGCCCAGCACGCGACACGTCTCCACCGCATACTGCCACTGCGCCTCGGCGGGGATCACCTCGCGCTGCCAGATGTATTCCCCCAGCACGAGCAGGATATTCTTCGCACCCCAAGTCTTGGCGAGGTCGATGAACTTCTTCGTCCGCTCGACGTGATACGCCCGCACCGGGTCGTTGAAATCGATCAAGCCGACGGAAACCACGGGCAACGAAATGATCGGCAGCTCCAACTTCTCGCACGTGTTCGCCACCAGACTGACTTCTTTTTTTGAGATACCGACGGCTTCGGTGAAGATGTCCACGCAATCAAAGCCGATGCGGGAGATATGCTTGAGGCCGGTGGCAGTATCGACGCCTGCCTGCTGGAACGCGCTGTTGATGATGCCGAGTTTCATTGGGATGTGCAGACATCTTGGCGAGCCAAGCTCAAAATTCAAAGCTCAAAGCTCAAGGGAAGCTCCAATCATAAATCAATCCCGCAAAGAACGCCGCATCTTGTGGCTTTGGAGTTTGAGAATTCTTTTGAGCTTTGAGTTTGGGATTGGGAACTTCCGCGCAACCGTTGACAATTTGGCAAGCAGGTGACAACTTGCGCGGCGTGTTCGTGAATCTGTCCAAAGCCATCGTGCGTCCGGCCTGCATTAAAGCAGGTTGGCCGGCCGTGGCTTGGGCTTGTGTAGCCAAGCGTCCGGCGATGCCCCGGCAGGATTCGCGAAGGTAATAAAATCAAACTTTCCGAAACCCGCCGTGATCCTCGCGGCGGGTTTTCTATTTTCCGCTGCGTGACATATCGGACCACTTCGGGAGGCCAGACAGCATGAGCGCCATAAGCACCGCCTCCGCCCCGCCCCGCAGCCTGTTGATCGCGGCGTTCATCGCCCTGTACACCGTCTGGGGTTCCACCTACCTCGCCATCCGCGTGGCCGTGGAGACGCTGCCGCCCTTTCTCATGGCGGGAGCGCGCTTCGTCATCGCCGGAGCGTTGCTCTATCTGCTCATGCGGCTGCGCGGAGCAGAGCGCCCCACGCCGCTGCATTGGAAGAATTCATTTATTTCAGGGACGTTGCTGCTGCTGGGTGGCAATGGCCTGGTGGTCTGGGCCGAGCAATACGTCTCCAGCGGTCTAGCTGCCCTCATCATCGCCATCGTGCCGCTCTGGATCGCCCTGTTGGATTGGGCCCGTCCGCAGGGCGAACGTCCCAGCGCGAAGAACCTGCTCGGCATCGTCATCGGTTTTGGCGGAGTCGTCCTGCTTGTGCTCGGCCAAGGCAAGGATGTTCATGGTGCGGGCATCCACATCGGTGCGGTTGTCGGATTGGTGTTCGCCTGCATTCTCTGGGCCAGCGGCTCGTTGTTCAT
The DNA here is from genome assembly GCA_023431185.1 of Verrucomicrobiota bacterium. Taxonomy (GTDB): domain Bacteria; phylum Verrucomicrobiota; class Verrucomicrobiia; order Limisphaerales; family JAEYXS01; genus JAEYXS01. The sequence goes on along the minus strand of JAEYXS010000072.1, from coordinate 19,981 downwards.
GAAGCACAATGCCCGTCCTTCCTCCGCCCTGCTGGGCGTGGCCATGCAGATGCTCTGCGGTGGCGCCTCCCAACTGCTCGTGGGTTTCCTGCGCGGCGAGCTGGCGGACACCAATTTCGACGGCTTTAGCGGCCGCTCCATCGGTGCTTTCATCTATCTCATCGTGATGGGTTCCTGGGTCGGCTTCAGCGCCTACATCTGGCTTTTGCAGGTGTGCAATCCCTCACTCGTCGCGACCTATGCGTATGTGAATCCCATCGTCGCGGTTTTTCTAGGCTGGTGGTTGCTGGATGAGCACTTGAACGGTCAGACCATCGTGGCGGCAGCGGTGATCGTGGTGGGCGTGTGTGTCATCACGTTGCCGAAGAATTTTGTTGAGATAGCCGGGAAAAAGCTCAAGCGGACAAGTGTTTAGTTACTCTCTATTAATGAAGCAACATCTCACCATCTGCTAAGAACTCGCGCTGGTGTAGCGGCTGACGGAGAACTTCCAGAAGGCTGCCGAGGCAAACCAGCACAGGGCGGCCATCAGGAGCATGAGCGCGAGTTGGCCGGGTGAGCTCAGCTTCTGGATGAGCACGCGCACGGGGACGTTCACCACGAGCATCATGGGCAGGACGAAGGTGAAGAAGGTCTTGAACAGGCCCTTGAACGCCTCGTCCGGCTGGCGGGAGATGTTGAAGAGGTTGTAGTATCCCCACACGATGCCTTGGGCGCGGACGGTCCAGAAGCTCACGCTGGTGAGGAGGAACATCAGAGAATAATGGATGAGCAGGCCGACCACGCAGAGCACGAGGAATCCGGCGATGTGAGCCAGCTCCGGCACGAGGCCGAGCTTCCGGCAGGCATAGACGATCACGGCCACACCCGTCGCCGCGCTGATGAAGCCGCCGAGGTCCACCTGCTTGAAGGAGATGAGGAAACGGGTGTTCACCGGCAGCAGCATCATGAAGTCCAGCTTGCCCGTGCGGATAAGTTCCGAGACGTTCGCGAGGTTCACGAGGAAGAAGGCGGTGAAGAGTTGCTGGATGAAATGGCTCGCGCCGAAGAGCATGACCACCTCCCACTTGCTCCAGGTGCCGATGTGCTCGGTGTGCATGTAGAGCACACCCACGAAGACGAGTTGCAGCGCGAACCAGAGCAGCTCCACCACGAGCCACATGATGAAGTTCGATTTGAACCCCATCTCACGCACGACGGAGTTCCGCCAGAGCATGGCGTAAATACTAGCGTAACGTTTGATGGTTTCGTTCATCGAGTTATCCTCAGCCGCCGACAGCGGAGTAGCGTTTGATGCCGCGGGCCCAGACCCAGCGGGCGAGCAGATAGGCCATGGCGACCCAGAAGGCTTGCATGGCCAGCCCAGCCCAGAGTTCATTCCCATTCATCTTGCCGAGATAGACGTTCACGGGAAAGAACATGAGATACGGGAACGGGGTGAAGAACATGAGCTTCGTGATCAGTGGCGGCAGGATGTCCAAGGGATAGAGTTGGCCGCTGGCGGCGTATTCGACAGCGAACGCGATGAAGATGAAGGTGGATACTTCCAACACCCAGAAGGCCAGCAGCGCCAGCGTGTAGCTGATGAGGAATTGCAGCAGCGCGGTGAGCACCAAGGAAATCATGAATACGCCCAAGTGCGTGCCACTGGCGGGGCCGACAAAGAAATCGCGCTGGAAGAAGATGAAGATGGAGACGGGTATGATGGCGACCAAGGTGTAGATGAACCGACCGGAAGCGAACAGGACCAAGCGATACGTCAGGTAATCGATGGGCTTGAGCAGGAACTGGCTGATGTTGCCGTCCTTGATGTCGGCGGCGATCTGCCAGTCGTCCTCAGTGACGGCGGTGAAGGTGTTCACCACGGTCACGATGAGGTAGTAGGAGATCATCTGGGCCAGCGTGTAACCGGCGACGTCATCGCCCGAGGTCTTCCCGGCATAGACGGCCTGCCAGATGAAGATGGTGGCCATGAGCGGCACGAGGCCGAAAGCGGCACGAAAGAAGAAGTTCACGCGGTAAACCAGCGTGTTTTGCAAGCCGACATTGGCGACATGGAGATACTTCTTCACCGTATGACGGGCACTGCTCTAACGGTTAGAGGCGTTTGAGTAAAACACCAAATCCGTGATTCCCCCTTGCCCATTGGCGCGGGTTTTGTCATCACAACCGTTCATGTTGGATGTTTCGCAATTAAAACCGGGTTCGCGCCATGTCGTCACGGTGCAGGATGTGGCCTTTGGCGGCGAGGGCGTCGCCCGGCTGGATGAGTTCGTCCTCTTCGTTCCTTTCGTCATCACTGGCGAGGAAGTGGAGGTGGAATTGACGGAGGTGAAGAAGAAGTTTGGCCGCGCCAAGCTGGTGCGGGTCATCAAGCCCTCCCCTTTGCGCGTGCCGCCCGAGTGCCAGTATTACATGGAGTGCGGCGGGTGCCAGTATCAGCACATCAGCTACGCGGCGCAGCTTGAGTTCAAGCGGAAGCAGATCGCGGACTTGTTCCAACGCTTGGGCAATATCGCACCGGAGCTCGTCACGCCCGTCATCCCCTGCCCCCAGCCCTATGGGTACCGGAATCGCATCATGATCCGCAGCCAGTGGAACGGGCGGTTGAAGAAATTGCACATCGGTTACGTGGCGCAGGATAGCCGGTTCGTGGTGGATGTGGAGGAATGCAAGATCGCCGAAAAAGCCTTGAGCGACCAGATCCCTGATGTGCGGGCAAATCCGCCGCCGAAAGGTGGCTTGAAGGTCGTCCTGCGCATCCCGCCAGAAGGCTGGCATGTGCCGGAACATTCGTTCTTCCAGAACAATTTCTTCCTGCTGCCCAAACTCATCGAAGCGGTACGGGATCGCATCAAGGACGCCGGGACAAAGTTCCTCGTGGATGCCTATTGCGGCGTGGGCTTCTTCGGCATCGAGCTGGCGAAGTATGTGGAGAGCTTCGCGGGTGTGGAGCTGGACATCCCGGCGATCAAGGCGGCGCGGCAGAATCTGGCAGATCGTGGTCTGACGAATGGCGAGTTCATCGCCGGGCAGACGGAAGTGGAGCTGCCGAAGTTGATGGCGAAGTTCGCCGCGTCCAAGACGACGGTGATCATTGACCCGCCGCGCAAGGGCTGCCATCCGGGCGCGATCACCAGCCTGAGGGAAAACCGGCCCGCGCAGATTCTCTACGTTTCCTGCCATCCGGCCACCTTGGCGAGAGATTTGAACCTATTGTGCGCGGATGGGGTCTATGAGGTGGTGCAAGTAGTGCCGCTGGACATGTTCCCGCAGACGCAGCATGTGGAATGCGTGGCGGACCTGCGGTTGCGTCAGCCCTTAAATGCCTGAAATGTAAGGGAATCGTAACGTGGCTGGCGGTCAAACGGCTTGTCAGCAGGCTGGCATTCGCGTCAACTGGCGCACCTGACATATTATGACCGTGACGGAAAAACCGACCCTTCGCTTTTCGCTCAAGATTTTCCCGTGGCTCATCGTGCTCGCCGCGCTGGCGGTCTATCTGGCCACGGCCAATCGCTGGGTGACGCTCAGCAGCCTGCCAGTGGTCGGAAAACTCCTGGGCTGGGACTGGTGGACCGCTCACAGTACCACACCGCTGCTGTACCTGGTCACCCTGCCCTTGACCTGGTTGCCTGCTGGCAGCGCCCCGGCCTTGATGAATGCCCTCTCGGCGGTACTGGCCGCACTTACGCTGGGCACCCTGGCCCGGACGGTGGCCTTGCTGCCCCAGGACCGGACCCGGGAACAACGTCAACGGGAACGTACCCCCGGCGGTTTATTGAGCATCCCCACCAACTGGCTACCGCCTTTGTTCGCTGTCTTCGCTTTGGGGTTTCAATTGACTTTTTGGGAACACGCCACGGCGGTCACCGGTGAGATGTTAAACCTGCTGCTCTTCGCGCACTTGATCCGCTGTCTGCTGGAGTATCGTCAGGAGCAAAAGGAAGGCTGGCTCTATCAGTTCGTCTTTGTCTATGGCCTCGCAACCACCAACAACTGGGCGATGATCGGATTCTTCCCCATTTTCCTCGTCGCCCTGATCTGGTTTCGCGGCAAGTCTTTCTTCAACCTCAAGTTTCTCGCCAAGCTGGCCGCTTTCGGCCTGCTGGGACTGTTGCTTTATCTACTCATGCCGGCTGTGGAGAGCTCGCGGGGGATGGGCGAATTCGGCACCTTGCTGCGGGAGCAGTTGGGCCAGCAAAAGCTGATCCTGCGCAGCATCCCGCTCTGGCTGCCGCTGATTCTTTCCTTTGTGGTGTTTCTACCATTGGTCTCCATGGTGGTGCGCTGGCCTTCGAACATGGGCGAGGCCAATCCCATTGCGGCGTTTCTCACGTTGCTGATGTTCTACCTCATCCACGCGATGTTCCTCGGTTTCAGCATCTGGGTGATGTTCGACCCGACCTACAGCCCCCGGAGCATGGGCATGGGCATCCCTTTCCTGACCTTTTACTACCTCATCGCCCTGAACATCGGCTATTACAGCGGTTATTTCCTGCTGATCTTCCGGCAAAGCGAGCAGCGTGGCTGGAAGCGCCAGTCCGGACTGCGCAATGCGATGAGCTGGGTGGTGACCGTGGCGGTTTGGATCGGACCGGTTTTGATGGCGGGCGCTTTGATCTACCGCAACCTGCCGGCCATCCAGGGCAACAATTCCCCGGCACTCAAGGAATACTCGCAACGCTTGGCCGCGCAACTGCCGGAATCCGGTGCCGTCCTGCTCAGCGAAGAACCACATCTGATCCTGCTATTGGAAGCGCATTACGCCGCCAACGGCAAGAATCCGCACCTCCTGCTGGATACCCGCTCACTGCCTTACGCGCGCTATCAGGGCATTCTGGCAAAACATTATCCCGGTCGTTGGACCGATCTCGTCAATGGCAAATCCCTACCCGAGCCTCTGCCCGGTCCGGCCGTGGCGCAACTGATCGGTCTGCACGCCCAAAGCAACCGCTTGTTCTACCTGCACCCCGCAAACGGTCCACATATCCTCGAGTATTACCACCCGGAGCCTCGCGGAGTGGTCCATGAACTCGTGCTCTATCAGGCCGGGCAGATCATCGCGCCACCTGTTTCCGCAGAGGAACTGAAGCTGAACCATGACTTTTGGGCTGACCAACGGAGTTACCTGAACCAGTTGCAACCCTTTACGGACAAGCCCGGCTGCGATGCCGCCATCGTGGGCCGCTACCTCTCGCGCGCACTCAACCAATGGGGTGTCACCCTCCACCGGGCCGGACAGACGAACGAATCGGCGAAATTTTTCGCGGATGCCTTGATGCTGAACCCGGCCAATATCACTGCGAAAATCAACCAGGATGGCAAGGTGGAGTCGGAGGATTGGAGCCATAACCTCACCTGGAGCAATTTGCTGCGTGAAAATGGCGGACTGTGTGTGCCCCAGCTCCAGTTTGAGCTGGGCAAAACCCTGCTGGGCTTCGGCTTGTTGCGCCAGGCAGCCGAGCAACTGGACTACGTCGTACGGGCAAAGCCCGACAAGCTGGAATATTTGCTCACCTATGCGGATACTTTGCAGAAAGGACAAGCTCCACAGTTGGCTCTAAAGGTCCTTCAAGCAGCGGGGAAATCCCCGGAGTTCGGCAACTTGCCTGTACCCGCCCGATTGGAATTCATCCGTCAGGAATCCTTGGCCTACCTGGCCACGACCAACCTGCATCGGGCTGAGGAGGTGTTGCTTGCCGCCCGCAAATTGTACCCCAAAGCAGATGTGCCTTTGACCGGTCTGCTGGGCGTTTACCTGCAGGAAAAGAATTTCAGCAAGGCGCTCGCCGTGGTGAAGGAGCAGCTCATGCTGAACTCCAACAACGTCGTGGCTTTGCAGAATGAAGGGGCCATTTATCTGGAGACCAAACACCCGGACAAAGCCCTGGTCGCGCTGGAGAAAGCCTTGCAGATCAGCCCGGAGAATGTACCCGTCCTGATGAACTACGCTCTAGCCAAATTGCAGTTGGACGACCTGGCCGGAGCCGAGGCCAGCTACCTCAAGCTGATGAAGCTCCAGACAAACAGTCCCCTCCCCTACTTCTTCCTGGGTGAGGTCGCCTACCGTCAGAAGAAAAAGGATGCGGCCATCAGCCATTACGAAAAATTCCTCTCCAAAGTTCCGCCAAACTCCAAAGACGCCCAGCAGGTGCAGCAACGCCTGAAAGAACTCAAAGGCAGTTGACCGCTTTGCGTTGGACGCCTCCCGCTGGCACCGTTAACCTGCCGCGCAATTCCCGTGGTCATAATCCCCGGGCCATTCGATGCGGGTCACGCACATCATCACCAGATTGATCGTAGGCGGCGCACAGGAGAACACCGTCTCCAGTGTGCTGGGCCTTCGCTCCCGTCATCAACTGGATTGCGACCTCATCACCGGTCCCACCGCTGGACCTGAAGGCTCGCTGGAACGTCTCTTTGATGCTCAGTCCGGTGTGCTCTCCCACAACCCGCACCTCATCCGTCCCGTCTCCCCCTGGCAAGACTGGCGGGCGCTGGTGACGCTCACCGATTTCCTGAAGCAACGGCGCCCGGACATCGTGCATACGCATAGCGGCAAAGCGGGTGTGTTGGGAAGACTGGCCGCCCGCCGTGCAGGTGTGCCCGTCATCATTCACACCATCCACGGTCCGTCCTTCGGCAATTTCCAAGGCGCGCTGGCCAATTTCGTTTTCACCAATGCAGAGCGTTACGCGGCCAATGCCACGGACCATTTCGTGGTCGTGGCCAACGCGATGACGCAGCAGTATCTCGCCGCCGGCATCGGTCGTCCGGAGCAATACACACGCGTCTTCAGCGGCTTCGACCTGCAACCGTATCTGCAAGCGAAGAATGATGCCGCCCTGCGTCAGCTACTGGGCATTGCGCCGGATGATTTCGTCATCGGCAAGATCGCCCGCCTGTTTGAACTGAAAGGGCATGATGATCTGCTGTCCGTTGCACCCAAGATCGTTGCTGCCTGCCCCAAGGTGAAATTCCTGCTGGTAGGTGACGGCGTATTGCGCCCTTCCCTCGAAGCGCAAATCAAGCAGGCCGGATTGGAAAAGCATTTTATTTTCACCGGCTTGGTACCACCCAAGGAAGTCTCCCGCTACGTCGGCATCATGGATGCCCTCGCACATCTTTCCCTGCGGGAAGGACTGCCGCGCGCCCTGCCCCAAGCTCTGGCGGCGGGCAAACCGGTGGTGGCGTATGATTGCGATGGCGCCCGCGAAATCTGCCTGCCCGATGAAACCGGTTTCCTCATCCATCCAAAGGATTTTGTGAAGTTGGAAGCCGCCTTGACCTCCTTGGCCAAGCAACCGGCCCTCTGCCAAAAACTCGGTTCACGCGGACAGGCACTGGTGCAGGAATGGTTCCCGGTCGAGCGCATGGTGGATGATTTGTTTCACTTGTATCAACGGTTGCTGAAAGAGAAGACTGGGCGCTGAACGTGGAATTTCCGCTGAACATCTATCTGCTGTCGCTGCTCTCCGCCGCACTGGTGAGCGCACTCAGCCTGCCACTCTGGCGGGCGTGGTGCCGACGCACGAACCATGTGGATGACCCCGGCCACCGGAAGATCCACACGGAACCCATCGCCTTGGCCGGCGGTCTGGCCGTGGCTACCGGCCTCTTTGTCCCGATTCTGCTCGGCCTCGTTTTGTTGTTTGGAGGCGGCCTCGGGGAATCACTGGCTCGTTCCTTGAGCTTGAACACGGACAGCCTCGAAGCCATGCGCTACGGTATCGAGAAACGCGCATTGCAGCTGGGTGTCATTTTGTTCGGCGCCTTCGGCATGCTCTTGCTCGGCTGGTGGGATGACCGGCACGAATTGAAGGCCGCGCCCAAGTTCCTCGGTCAACTGGCCATCGCCTCCTTGGTCGCCGCCGTGGGTGTGCGCGTAACTCTCTTCGTCCCCTACCCCATCTTTGGTTTCGTCATCACCGTGCTCTGGATTCTCACGCTCATCAATGCGCTCAACTTCATGGACAACATGAACGGGCTGTGCGGTGGACTCGGTTTGATCGGCGCATGGTTTCTCGGCATGAGCGCCGCCATCCACGGCCAGTATCTGGTGGCCTCACTCGCCGCCTTGAGTGCCGGTGCCTTGCTCGGTTTCCTGCCGTATAATTTCCCGAAAGCCAGCGTCTTCCTCGGTGATGCGGGCAGTCATCTGGTAGGTTACCTCCTCGCAGTGTTGGCAATTTTGCCTTCCTTCCACACGCCGGATCATCCGAATACATTAGCCGTGCTGGTGCCTTTGCTCATCCTCGCCGTCCCCTTGGGTGACCTCGTCTGTGTGGTCATCATCCGTTACCGCTTGGGCAAGCCTTTCTGGATCGGGGATAACAATCACCTCTCTCATCGCTTGGTCCGCCGCGGTCTGAGCAAACCCACCGCCGTGCTGGTCATCTGGCTGCTGGCGGGCTTGGCGGGAGTCGCCGGGTTGCTGATGCTGCGTTAAAGGCACACACGCAAGCTGTTGCCAAGCTCCTGAACGTCCTCCATGCTCTCCCCGTCCGAATGAATAAACGGTTCTACATAACAACGGCCATCGATTACGTGAATGGGCAGCCTCACTTGGGGCATGCCTATGAAAAAGTGATCACGGATGTGATCAACCGCGCACAACACAGCCTGGGGAATGAGTCCTTCTTCCTCACCGGTCTGGATGAGCACGGGCAAAAGGTCCAACAGGCCGCGATGGCGGAGGGCAAGGATTCGCAAGCTTACTGCGATGAACTGGCCACGAGCTGGCAGGCATTCGTGCGCAAGCTGGAACTGTCCAACAATGATTTCGTCCGCACGTCTTCCGCACGGCACAAGACCGTGGTCCAAGCCATTTTGAGCAAGTTGCACGCGGAAGGTCACTTCTATCGGCAGACTTACACCGGCTTCTACTCCACGCGGCAGGAGACGTTTCTGACGGAGAAGGATCGCCTGCCCGATGGTACCTTTGAGCCCATTTACGGTGAGGTCGTGAAGCTGGAGGAAGAGAACTGGTATTTCAAGATGCAGGCGCATCAGCAATGGCTGATCGACTACATCGAAGCGAATCCGTCCTTCATCGAGCCGAGCTACCGCCGTAATGAGGTGCTGGGCTTCCTGAAGAACAACACGCTGGAAGACCTGTGCATCACGCGTCCGTTGGCCCGCCTGAGCTGGGGCATCCCCCTGCCCTTCGCGCCGGATTTCGTAACGTATGTGTGGTTCGATGCCTTGGTAAACTACATCAGCGTACCGGCGGCGCATGGTGATCCGGTGGTGTGCGGCGCTCTCGGCCTGAAGCCCGAAACTTTCGAGCAAGGTTCTGATAAACTCTCCTTGTGGCCGGCAGATGTGCATGTCATCGGCAAGGATATCCTGAAGTTTCATTCCGTTTACTGGCCCATCATGCTGAAGGCGATGGGCCTGCCGTTGCCGAAACAGATCCTCGTGCACGGCTGGTGGCAAAAGAACGGTGAGAAGATCAGCAAAGCCACCGGGAACATCGTGGAACCCGTCGCCATCATCGACGACTGGGGCTTGGACGCGTTCCGCTATTACGTGGTGCGTGAACTGGCCATCGGCCCGGATGGCAACTGGACGGATGCTGGTTTTGAATCGCGTTACAATGCGGAACTGGCGAATGGCGTCGGCAACCTCTTGAACCGCTCCATCTCGATGCTCAAGAAGTATCGTAATGGCGTCGTGCCCACCGTCTCGCGTGAACTGGCACCGGAAGCGGAAGCCGCTGTCGCGAAAGTACGCGAGCAGTTGCAGGCCAATGAACTGCAAGCCGCGCTCCAGACGACGTGGGGCTACATCACCCGCTGCAACCAATACGTGGACCAGACAGCGCCCTTCAAGCTGGCGAAAGACCCGGCCCAGGCGGCGCGCCTGGATGAAGTGCTCTACAACCTCGTGGAGAGCTGCCGCCTGATCGCGGCGCTCATCTGGCCGTTCATTCCGAACTCCGCCGGGAAGATCTATCACCAGCTCGGTCTGACCGGGCAGCCGGACAAGCTGTCCGAAGCTGTTTGGGGCAAGCTGGCACCGGGTCATACATGCGGCGACCCGGTTGCCCTGTTCCCCCGCCGTGACCAGCCAAAAAAGGGTGCCTAAGGCTGATTCACGACTTGAAAAATCGGCGGGACAGGTTTTAACTTGCAAACTATGAAAGGCCGGAACCTTCTACCTAAAGCCACTGCCGTTGTTTTGCTCAGTGCCAGCCTGACGCTGGTACCGTGGACTGACGCCCGGGCTCAAGGCCAGTTGCCACCCGTGGATCAGCTCACCGCTGCCGCCAAGAAAAACGACGCGACCGCCCAATACCAGCTAGGCCTCTGCTATGAGCTGGGTATCGGCACCGAACAGGACGTCAAAGAAGCCGTCCGCTGGTACACCCGCGCCGCGAAAACGAACGCGGATGCGATGCATCAGTTGGGTTTTTTGGAAGCGCTCGGCATCGGAACCGCCAAACCGGACGATAAGGAAGCCTTGAAATGGTATCTGAAAGGGGCAGAGGCCGGTCACGTACAGTGCATGTTCAAGCTCGGGCTGTATTATGAAAAGGGCTTGGGCCTAAAAGCCCCCGATCTCGCCGAAGCTTTCAAGTGGTACAAGAAGGTGGCTGAACAAAACGTCCTGGAGGCGCAGTATCAGGTTGGACGCATGCTCTTCAGCGGCCAGGGGGCCGGGCAGGATTATGCCGAAGCCACCCGCTGGTTCCGCAAGGCGGCCGATGCCGGTTTTGCCCCAGCTCAGTATGCCTTGGGTAATGCTTACTCGCTCGGACAAGGCGTACCCCGTGATCTTTCCGAGGCCTATAAATGGCTGGTGATCGCCGCCAACACCGGTAGCGATGATGCCGCCAAACGACGTGATTCCATGGTGGGACTTTACAAAATGACCCCGGAACAAGTGGCCGAAGGCCAAAAGCGCGCCTTGGCTTACAAGAAGTAACCTGTTTCCCCCTCACCAGCCCCGCCATCCAGGGGCTGTTTTTTTTTAAGATACGAAAAGACCCGGGCGATCAAGGTCGCCCGGGTGTTTGAAAAACTACCCGCCAATCCCGCTTATTTCGCCGGACCCAGGACGATGCGGAATCCCACATCGTGTTTACGTTCTCCGGCCGGAAGAGATTTACGCGCGCTGGAGTAGAGCAGGCCCGGTTCATACCCCTGCCAGGAACCACCGCGCACAACCTTGCCATTGCCCATCGTATCCTCGCACCATTCCCACACATTACCGCCCAGATCATAAATGCCATTGGGATTCGGCAGGAACATCGCGACCGGTGAAGTATGCTCATAACGGTCATAGGACACACGGTTCTCATAGTTACCCGCACCCGCCGGCGGTGGCCAGGCATTACCCCACGGATAGACCCCGACAATCTTGCGATCCCGGTCTGCTGGCGTTGCTCCGGATTCTCCAGACAACTGCGCGGCCGCACTCCACTCCTGATCGGTGGGCAGACGATACTTATAACCGCTAATCAACGTTTCTTTCGTCTCCTTCTCGGTCAGCCATTTGCAAAAAGCCTGGGCATCATCCCAGCTGACATTCACGACCGGCTCTGAGGTGTCCTGCTTGAACCCTGGACTCTTCCAGCCGGTGCCGCCGGAATACTTCGCATCCCGGATGAAGGCATCGTAATCACTATACCGGCATTCCCAGATGGCGACCATATTCTGCCCGACCGGAACCAGTTTGATGCCGAGACTGTTGAACCAAGGTTTGCCGGCGGCAAACCGTCGTGCAGCCAAAGCCGCCGCCTGGGCCTTCTTCTCCGCTTCTATCCGGGCTGCCTCCAGTTTGGCCTGCTGTTCGGCGAGTTGCTTGGCCTCTGCCTCGCGCTTCGCTTTCTCCGCCGCCAGAGCCATCTGCCGGATCCGGTTGTCCTCGGCCAGTTTGGCCATGCGCACGGCTTCGGCCTCGGCCGCTTTGCGCTTGCTTTCGGTATCCGCCGACATCTTCTTGGCGTCCTCGATCCGCTTGGCTTCCGCCGCCTTCAGGCGTTCCGCCTCGGCGATTAGTTTCTTGGCTTCATCCTCCGCCGCTTTCCGCTTGAGTTCGGCATCAGCAGCTGCCTTTTTGGCCGCTTCCGTCAACTGCGTAGCCGCCATGGCTTTGGTCTTCTCGGCTTCGGCCAGCAATTCGTTCAATTTAGCCTCGGCTGCCTTGCGCTTATTCTCGGCCTCCAGACGGACCTTTTCCGCTTCAGCAGCTTCCTTGGCCTGCTTCTCGCGTAACTTGGCTGCTTCATCCAGCAGCTTCTTGGCTTCCGCCTCAGCCGCTTTGCGCTTGGCGTCCAGCTCCAGCTGCGCCTTTGCCGCCTGTTCATCCAGCATCTTCTGCTGGTCCACTACGGCCTGCGGTTTGACCGGCATCACGTTCGCCACTTCATCCGCCTTCTTTTTGCCCCGGCCGGCCAGCACACCGCCGATGGCTCCCAGCAGGACGATGACCGCCACCGCGATAAAAATCGTTTTGTTATTGTTCTGCGGCGGCGGCGCAGCCACCGGAGCCTCCTGCATCTCGGCACTGGGCGGCGCTTCAAGCTCCAAACCTTCAACCAGCTTGCTGATGGATTGCGGCCGTTGCGCCGGGTCTTTCGCCAGACACGCGGCAATCGTCTCCTCCCACACGCGCGGCACCGGTTCGCCGATGACCCGAAGCTCCTTGCGCCGGTGCACCATCGGCGGCGGCACCTTCTGGCTTACCTGCAACGCCAGATCACCCGTGTAGAATGGCGGCCGGCTGGTCAGCAATTCATAGACCGTGGCCCCCAGCGAATAGATCTCGTCCGGCAAACGATACGGCTCTCCAGACGCCTTCTGCGGGCTGGAGTAAGAAAGATTGCGCCCCGCCGGCTTGGCCTCCGTGGTACGGCTTATGAAATCATTGATTACCGGCTCCAGGCCGTAATCGGCGATCTTGAGCTGGCCCTTCTGCGTGATGAGCAGGTTTGAGGGCTTGATGTTGCCGTGCAGGATCTGTGATTCCGTGTGGCTTTGCTCCAGCACCGTGCAGAGCTGCTGCAGCATGTCCGCCATCTCCTGCGGGGCAAAGCACTTGTTCTTCTTTTGGTCCCGCAACGTCGCCAGCGTCGTCCCCTCCACATACTCCGTGGCCAGTGCAACGACCAATCCGTCCACCTCGACATCATAGATCGCCACCAACTGCGGATTCTTCAGCTCCTCCTGCAATTTCTTGACCTCGCGTTTCAGATTGGCCAGCGCCGAAGCATCTTCCTTGGCCAAGGCCGGGAAAAACTTGAGCGATACATCGCGGTTCTGCTTCTCATCCCACGCCAGCCAGACCACGCTGAGCGAACTGCGACCCACGATCTTCATGAGTGTGTAGCGACCACCAAAAACTTTCTGTCCTTCGGACAGCTTGTTGATCGCTTCACCCAGATCGAACTGTTGATTTCCAGGAGCTGGAGTTGACATTGTGTGTTCCTTAGCAAGGGTTCTAGTTGACCGGCCCAAATGGCCTCACTGAACACCCTTCCAATGCGTTTCTAAACTCTTGAACCGGAATGGGCAATCGAATTCTCACCCCAAATTTTTCCGACCCATTGATTCACCTGAAGTCATTGTGGTTTTCTTAAAAAAGCGAGTAAATCGGCCATCCCTTGGACATCCACCACCACTTCCAACCCTTCCGGCATCAGGGAGAGCCCAGAACTGCGTAAACTCTTCAAGCGTGATCGGTTTACGACCAACTCCGTGCCCGCCGCCGTCTTTAGGGTCAAAGCCGCTGGAGTTTCCGCCACGATCACCCCGTTGACCTCCTCCCCATCGCTCAGTTCGGCGGTGTATGCCGTGTATCGTTCCTCCATCGCCTGGTTCGGATCCAAAATCGACACCAGCAACGCGTCCGTCGGCTTGCTCCCGACCATCCCCAAGTCCGGCCCTATCTCCTGCCCCAACCCGCCCAAACGATGGCACGCCGCGCAATTCTGCTCGAACACCAGCTTCCCCTTGTCCCGGCGCCCCACCATGCGGTCTGCGGCCAGATACTTTTTAACCAACGCTTGCCGGTCCTGATTCGCCGGTTTGAGTAATTGCTCCACCCGATGCTTCACTTCCAGCGCCGGAAAGTTCAGCAACTGCTGCCGCTGCGCCGGCGTGATCTGCGTGCCCGGTATCTTGCCCGACTGCACACCATCCAAAAACGTCCCCAACCAATCGCGTCGGCCCACAAACGCCTCGAACGCCAACCCGCGCAACGCCGGACTCAACGAAGTCCAAGACGCAACTAACGTCTCCGCACCTGCCGAGCCGTTGATACGTCGCAGCGCCTGCAACGCCGCTCTTTGGATGGCTTGCGATTCCTGTGGAACCAGCAAACCATTCAGCAATTTACTTTCCGCTTCCGCCGCACCGGCATCTTGCCCGCAAAGCTCCAGCGCCACCAAGCGTTCCGCCTCACTCGCTTCGCGCTTCACCGCCAACTGCCTCGCCGAAGCAAAAGCTCGCGCAAACAATTCCATCACTTCACGCTCCGCCAAGGACTGTTGGAATTGCGTCCACGAGACTTTGCGGTGTCGCAATCCTTCCAATGTGCCCTCCACCAAATTCATCGCTGTCCCTTCCCGTTTCTTTCCAGCTTGCAAAAGCAACCGGTTTAACATCGTCACATCAGAATTTATCGCAGCCGTCGCAAATACGGCTCGTAAAACTGGTTCATTGGACGGCGACTGCTTCAAAAATGCTCCCGCTACTGCTTCCACATGTTTTGGCAACGACGAAAGCAGCGCGATGCGCATTGTCTCATCATGGAAATCTCGCGCCATCAACTGTGCAAGCATTGCCCCACTCCCCTCAACATCCCGCGACGTAAACGCCAACTGATACCTGACTCTTGCCGATTCATCTCCCGCCAATCCGCTGAATTCGGGCAATCCTGCCCCACTCGCCAGCGCCGCACTCACTTCCCCAGCCCTACCTTCCGCCAAGCGCACCGCGTGTTCCCGTACCGCCGCATGCTGGTCTTTCCACGCTGTTTTGAGCATCGCCAAATCCACCGCTCCCAAGCCATCCAACGTCGCCAATGCCTGCAACCGCACCTTCGCCGCTTTGTTCTCCACCATCATCTTCCTCAACGGCTCCACCGCCGCCTTGTCCTGCTTCTGCACCAGCAACCGCTGCACCGTATCCCGCTGCCAGCCATTCGGACTGTCCATCGCCGCGACCAATTCCGCTGTACTCAAACGATCCAGTCGCGGTATCGCTCGCAGCTTCGCGTTCTCTGGATACACGCGATAGATGCGCCCCTTGTCCTCACCCGCGCGCAAGTCGAGCGCCTTCTGTGCCTCCGGTGAGATCCACTCGGGATGCTCCAGCACGAAGCGATAGTAATCTGCCACATACAGCGCCCCGTCCGGCCCCGTCTTGGTCATCGTCGGGCGGAACCAATGATCCGTGGACGCCAGAAACTCATTCGTCTCCTCACCCTTCGCCCGCTGGCTGGTGAAGCTCACACCATTGGGCGTCAGTACTTCGCGATGCACCACGTTATGTACGGGCTCGCTCGCGAACACACTCGTCGCGAAGTCCGGCCCGAACAGTTCGTCCCGATACGCCGATGGACCGCAACCCGAAGTGACGTAGTTCATCGACTGCGGCTGGTTCACCCGTGTCATCGGCTTGCTGATGGGATACACGCGCTTCGAATCATGATAATTCGCCAGGTAATTCCGCGTCTCGCGCACAGTCACCAACGGATTGCGCCCCAGGTATTGCTCCGGGATGTGATAATGCCAGAGCCAGTTCGGATTGTTGTTCCCGAACCAGTTCCCCCAATCATCCCGCACCCGGCCGAACTGAGTCTGTCCCGCCTGCGTCTCGAAATCACCCGTGTCCGGCTTGAACCGGAAATCACGCCGGTTGATGTCCACCACCTTGCCCGTGAGCAGAGATTTGATTTGCCCGCCACTGTCGCCGTTCGCACCGTAGATCCAGTTGTCCAGACCGAGTTGGAAACCATTCACGCGATGCTGCTGGTTCCCCTCACGGAAGCCCGTAAACAGCACCTTGCGCACATCCGCCTTGCCGTCGCCATCCGTATCCTCCGCATACAGGATGTCCGGCGCGGCACTGATGAGCACGCCCTTGCGCCACGGCATCACCCCCGTGGGAAACGGCACTTTCTCCAGGAACACCGTCATCTTCTCATACCGCCCGTCACCATCCACATCCTCCAGATACTTCACATGTCCGCCGGGTGCGCCCTTGCCATCCATGCCCAGCGGATAATCATTCATCTCCACCACCCAGAGTTTGCCGTCCTCGCCCCACTCGAAGGCCACCGGATCACGCACCAGCGGTTCGCTCGCCACCAGCTCGATCTTGAATCCGGGCAAGGTCTGGAATGTCTTCAACGCTTCTTCCGGCGATTTCGGTGCCGGTGTCTCCCACGCCAGCAACTGCTGATACGAACGCCGGTCAACCACATCGGGCAATTGCGCCGTGTCCTCGTTCTGTATCCACATATGCCCCGAGTGAAACCACGCCCCGTTGTTCCGGTATTCGCCCGCCCGCACGATCATCGGTATCTCACCTGGCTCACCACGCTTGCCCGCCCGCGATTGGTACGACCACCCGGAGAACCACCCCAAACGCGGCACGGGATTCGTCACATACAGATGCAGCGAATACCGCTCCGCATTGGAAAAGATCACATCCTCGAACCCATCCTCATTGATATCCACAAACCGCAACCCGTTATCCTTGCCTTGCCCATCCACGATGGCTGTCTCCGGCGGCAGATTGAAATCCCGCCGCTCCCACGTCTTCTTGCCCTCGTCCCACGAGAACACCGCATTCTGGTCCGGATTGCCCACGATCAACTCGCAGCTTCCGTCCTTGTCCACGTCTCGCAGGCGCACGCCACGATCCACGCCTTTCAACTTCGTGAACACCGCCTCACCCTCCACTTGCAGACCCGTCAGGTAAACTTGCACTCCCTGCCACGTCTCCCCGGTGAACACATACGCGCTCGCTTCTTTCTCGTTCCGCACAATGGCGAATACCTTGCCCGGCTTGCCCACGACGCCAAACCGCACTCCGGTCTCCGTGCTGTTGCCCTTGCGGTCTTTCGTCACCAGCGAAGTGAAGAATCCCGTGTTCCGCCACTGCTTTACGTCATTATCCCAGATGCGCGTGGTGCACAGATCATCATTCGCGATGATCACATCCTGATACCCGTCCCCGTTGATATCCAGCAGTCGCACGCCATTGTCCTGCCCGTTCGCCGCACGCAAAGGCTGATCCATCAGCAGATGCTTGTTCAATCGCTCCGCGCATTCCTTGAACGTCAGGAACTTCACCTTCTTCCCGTATGTCTTATGCGCGTAATCGATCAGCTCCACGATCTGTGTGTTCCGTATCCACACGTACGGATGAAACACCAGGTTATACGTCCCCTGCTTCTTCACCGCGATGTCCAGCGCCGCCTTCATATCCGCCAAAGTTTCGGCGTGATTCGGACCGCGCAGATTGAATGCTTCCCAATCACTTGGCACCGTCGGCGGAAATTCCCACGCCAGCTTCCCGATCACATACGGATACGGATAATCCTCGATCGTCGTCGCAAAGGATTTCAAACTCTTCTGCCCCTGCACCGCTGGCTGCTGCACCTTGTAGCGATAGAACCGCGGAGAACCATCCGGCAACTCCACCAACTCCTTCGGCAATGATGTGTCCTTGCTCGTCGGAAAATTCATCACCGAAGTATCGATCTGCAAATACCGCCCATCCGCGCTCGTGCGATTGAATATCTCTGCATAGAAACGCGGGCTCGGCGTATTCATCGAGTCACAGCACGGCATGCGATACGCCACCGGCTGGTTCCCCATGATCTGCGCGAGCAGGTCCGTCCCGCCATGCACCACATTTGTCGCCGTCTGAAAATTCCCGCCATTCAATAACGGACACGGATGCGTCAACGTATGCACCTCGAATGACAAACCCTCCTTCAACCACGACTGCAACTGCGGATGCGTCGGCGTCACATTCACCGTGAGAATACTTACCGGTGCACGACCATCGATCTCCTTCAGTTTCTCCAGGATCGGCCGCAGATACGCCTCATACGTCGCCGGGTCCCGCATGTCATCGATGCCCAACGTGATCACCGCCTCCACACCATCTTCGCCCACCCACTGCGGCGTGATCAGCTTCGGGAACTCGCGATGCACATAAAACGGATCATTCTCCTCGAGATACGTGAAGCGATTGCCCGGCGACTCCGCCGCCTGCCCCGGCAGAGTCGCCAGACACGCCAGCCAGCCCATCAATAGTCCGATCTGAAAGCGCGGATTCATCGAGGAAAACATTACCTGAACCATGACGCCAAACCAGCCGGATTTCTTCAAACGGTCCCTCTCGTCCTTCACTCTCGTCGTCCACGACTTCATAGTTGAAGCGGCTTTCTCCTTCCCACATCCACTATCCACCATCTTCCATCCACTTCTGTTTCTCATACGCCTCCAATCTGCCAGAAAATCCCCCGCTCCGTTAGCCCTACATGCGCTATATGAGCTATATGGAGACAAAATTCATTCTTTCTCATGCCACCACTCAACGCCTCAGCGTTATCCTTAGCCTCGATATTCTTCACTATTCTCGGACAAAATTTCATTTCCATGCCCCACATCCTGCCCTTCATTCTCAAATCCCGGCAGCATTGCATCTCACTACATCCCACTACATCCACACAAAATTTCCCAAAACAGCCTCCCAACCGCCGCTTTCTCATTACGCACTACGGATCACGCAGCACGGATTGAAATCCCCCTCCCCTACTTCAAAAACTCCTTTCGCGCCGCCTCCACATCGAAATTCTCCAGGATGACCGCCCGCTTCTTGACCTCCTCCACCGCATTGGGCTGGTAGCCTTTGTAATCTTTCTCCGCCTTCGCCACCGGCAAACTCAGGGTGGTTATGTGGTCTTGCGGCGTGCCCAGGCTGAAATGAACTTCATCATCCTTGAAATCGATCTTGCCGCCCGACTTCTTGAAAGCTGCCATAACCTCCGGGTTTTCCGTTTTGGCGCCAAATGTTTCCTCATACTCCGGTTGCGTCATCGGCCAGACAAAACTGAGAACATTCTTATCCAGTCGGATGAACTCCTTGCGCTTCCCGGCCGCTTTCAACAGCACCGCTTTGTCCGCCGCATCCTCCTGCCTCTGAGCCACACCTCTCAAAGCGATGGGCATGACTTCGTTTGCTTTCCGCACGACTTCGGAAACCTTCATGAGTGTCACTTTCTGCACCCCGCAAAGACGCTTGCTGGCATCGTAGTAAAACGGCCCGTTCTCGACCTTCACATTCGTCAGCAAAACATCAACCAGGCCAAGCACCTGCTTGCGCTCTTCCGGTGTCAGGCTGGAATCATCGCCCGTGGCCGGTCCTTTCAACTCCTTTTGAACCTCCAACATCGCTTCCCGGTTATATTCAAAGATCCAGTTCGCGAAAAAGAACGTCCGCTCCGTTTTGATCACCGATTCCAACTGTCGGATCTCATCCTCGCTTAATCCCTCCCCCTGACCGGCACTGATTCCCCGGTAATCCTGAAAGATATACAACGTATCCGTCTTCTCATCATACCGATAAGACATGCTCTGCTCCTCGAACTGCAGACAGCCACAAAGCAGAACCAACACGGCGAAAGAAAGGATTGAAGCTATCTTGGTGCGCATAACGGCATCCTCCTCCTGGCTGTATGATAGACAAGGAAAATCAGGAACGCCGCACAACCTAAGATCCCACATCAAAACGCATTTTCCATCTGCGCCTATTTGCGTTCATCTGCGGTTAAATTCCCAACCCTCTCCATTCCGCATGACCTTATCCTTCTGCCCTAGCTCCCCACAAGTCCGCTCAAACTCCTCCGTCGATGCCGTATTGAAACTGAACATGTCATAGTGACACGGGATCACCACCCGCGCCCCGATGTCCTTCGCCAATTGTGCCGCTTCCCGCCCCCACAGATTCCC
>JAEYXS010000070.1 GCA_023431185.1 Verrucomicrobiota bacterium | reverse complement strand
CCCATCTGCGTTTATCTGCGTCCATCTGCGGTTAAACAGAGAACTATGTCAAAGAGCAATGCAACCACCCGACCCCTGTGCCGTGCCGTTTCCTCCCTCCCTACGATTGGGAGTTCCGATTCAGTGTTCGTCCAATGACCAGGCTGGTTCCGCAGTGACTCATGGATTCCCCGACCAGGCGTACAATCCTACGCCCACCGACGTCCAGTTCGCCCTCCAGCTTACGGGCCCCGACCCATACACCCGACCCTCTCACAGATCCTTTGTTCGGTAGGGCGGAGCTGCCGCTCCGCCGTAACTCTTTCCGCAACTGCCCTACCGAACTTCAGCAGAGACTTCGACTGCGAAAGACGCTTTCCTTTCGGACTTCACCCTTCCCACCTCGAACCTCTTATGATGGCTCCATAAGGACTCGTCACCTCCCCGCCAACGCAGGACACATCGACACAATAACGCATCGCTATGCTTAGTGACCTGGGATTTTTCCGCCCTATCCCTTTCCTGACCTGAATCATCAGACCAGAAACCTGAGACCGAGCCTTACCCCGTCCTTTACCAGCAGCGAGCTGCCAGCACTGAAATTAATCCCACAAAACCCGCAATCTTTCCACAAAAAAATCACTGAAATCCGCCTCCGAAACGCAACGGATTGCCTCTCAATAAATTACAACCAAAGATTTTCTGGCATTCGCCTCTTTCGCAAGATCTGGGGGCGTTATCGGCAAAAGAAAAAGGCGGCTCCGGAGAGCCGCCTTGAAGTTGCTTCAGGGTTCAGGCCTGTCTTACTTCTCTTCTTCGAGCTTCAGCGCCTTGTAGCCGCCGATCGATTTGAAGTAGAGCAGGATGAGCAGGTAAATGACCGCCATGCCCGCCGGGATGGCGGAGTCCGCCTTCAGCGTTTTGCGGTCGCCTACTTGGTCAGCCGCCACGATGGCCGCCTGTTCGGGCGTGCGTTCCTTCGCTTCCTTGGCCGCCGCGAGCTTCGTACCGTCGATGGCGTTCACTTCCGAGAAGAAGAGGAACTTGGACGGCTTCTCCGCCTTGACGGTCTCATAGACCGCCGGATTGGTGGTCTTCAGTTCGTCAGCCGCATAACGGTCCTTGGAGTAGCCCAGGCCCGGACCACCGATCAGACCGGCGGACAACATGCCGATGCCGCCCATGATGGACATGGCCACGGCGCCGGAGCGCGGGAAGCGATCACCCACCACGGCCAACATGGTCGGCCAGAAGAAGGTCTTGCCCACCGCGTAGATGCCCAGCGCGATAAGCGCCATGGTGAAGGTCTGCATGGTGCTGGCCAACTGCAGTCCCACCACGCCCAAGATGGCGCAGATCAACAGCAGTCCCACCGGGGAGATCTTCAAGGTGTTCTCGATCCAGTGTGCGCAGAAACGCAGACCGAACATGATGGCCGAGGTCCAGATGAACAGATACTTGCCCTGTTCCGAAGTGAAGAGATTGCCAGTGATGTTCTGGATCCAACCGTCCGTGCCCAGCTCCACGGCACCCACCATCGCGTGCGTGATGAAGAGAACGAAGAGCAGGATGGAACCTAGCGAACCTTTCGTGATGATAGCGACGGCAACCAGCAAAGCACCCGCCAGGCCATAAGCGGCCGCCGGTGGCATACCCAGATTGCCCGCAAAGAACAGGGACAGGAGGTAGCAAACGACCAAGGCGCCCAAAATACCTACGGACTTGAACATTTCACCCAGGCTGGCGCCTTTCTCCGACGCTTCCGATTTCGGGAAGCTCTGGCCGAAGAACATGATACCGTAAACAACCGTCGGGATCAGGTAGAGCGCGAGCTGGATCTTCCAGCTCACTTGCATCTTGTCATCCAGAATCCAGCCAGCCACCGCACCCAGCACCATGCCCGCCGGCCAGGAGGCGTGCAGGATGTTCAGGTAATGCGTGCGGTTATTGGGATAGATGGTGGCCACCAGCGGATTGGCCACGGCTTCAAGCGTGCCGTTCGCAAAGGCGAAGATGAACATGCCCCATGTCAGCATCTGATAGGCATTCTCCGGACTGGTCGCACCGAAGGTCACGAAGGCGGAAAGGACGTGGCAGGCGAAGGCCGCGATGACCAGCTTGCCGTAGCCGATCTTGTCCACGATCACGCCGCCGATGATGATGCCGAAGCAAAAGCCCGTGAAACCGGCACCACCGATCGCACCGAGCTGGGTGGCCGTGAAGCCGAACTCCTTGCCCCAGTTGTCAAAAATACCACCACGGATGGCGAAGCCGACACCGGCCGCCAAAATGGCCATAAAGCCCGCCCAAAGCAGACGGCTTGCATTAGGTACTGTACCTTCAGTTTTTGCTGACATAGATTGTTCTTGGGTTCGAGGCGGCAGTTTATGCCCTACCCCGGGCTAAACTCAAAGCGTAAACTTTGGCAGATTCACGATTTTGCCACCCTTTAGGGCCGATTCATGGGCGCAGAGGCCCACACAGGTCCAGTTGGCGGACTGCTTGGCGTTCGGGAACGGTTCGCGGTCTTCCACCAAGGCGTTCGCGAATTCATTGGCCAGATGCGGATGACTGCCGCCATGGCCGCTGCCTTGGGTGAAGCTCAGATGCGTCTTCTTTGAAGAATCGTAAACGCCCTGCGTCGTGTATTTGGCGATGCTCTTGGGCAGGCGCTTGGCGAAATCCGGGCATTTGACCGGTTTCGGGATCTTCGGTTCCGGCTTCTTGGCGGTGTGGACGATCAACGGCTCGTGCTCGATGAGTGGCCATTCCACGGCTTTCTTGTCGCCATACACATCGATGCTCTCGCGGTATTGGCGGGCGGTATCGAACAGGCTGCGGATGATGCGGGCGTTGACGTCCGTGCCCTTGAACTTGATGTGCGCGGTCTCGACGGCGAACGGTGAACCGTATTGTTTGATGAGTTCCTTGCGGATGGTGCCAGAGCCGAAGCAGCTCACGTATTCCGCCGGTTTGCCGATGAGACCGGCCACTGGACCGACGCAATGGGTCGCATACCACATCGGCGGCAGGCCCGGCCAGTAATTCGGCCAACCGTCCATGTCCTGCTGGTGGCTCGCCTGCACGAACTGCAGCTTGCCGAGTTCACCGTTATCCAGCAGTTCCTTCATGAAGAGGTATTCGCGGGCATACACCACCGTCTCCATCATCATGTATTTCAGCCCGGTCTTCTTCACGAGCTCCACGATCTTTTTGCAATCGTCGATGCTCGTCGCCATCGGCACGGTGCAGGCCACATGCTTGCCCGCCTTCAAGGCCGCGATGGACATCCACGCGTGATCGGGGATGGGCGAATTGATATGCACCGCGTCGATGTTCGGGTCCTTCAACATCTCGGCGTAATCCGTGTAGCGCTTCTCCACGCCGAAGTAATCACCCACGGCATCCAGCTTCTTCGGGTCACGCTGGCAGATGGCGTAGCAGTTCGTGTGCGGATGTTTCTGCCAGAGGGGGATGAATTCCGCCCCGAAGCCCAGACCGACGATCGCGATGTTCAATTTTTTGCTCATGGTAGCTGACCCTTATAAAAATGCTGAAAGTCCCGTTGCTAGGGCGCAAAAAGCCCGCAGCTAAAAGACTTTCGGTAACGCATTCATTGACAACCTTGGCCCCCCTGACTGTCAACGGCAAAGTCCCCCGTTTATCAAGCAAAACCCACAAAAACCCTCGGAAAACACACCTGGTTTTTGGGGCAAAAACAGAGCATGGCAACCAAGATGTCCGTAGCGGGAAATGTTCCTCCTTCTCCTCGGGGAGAAGGCCGGGATGAGGGGAAAGGGAATGCTCTTCAGCAAATGACGCCCTGGTTTATTTGGACACTTCCTTCCCCCTCACCCAAGGGGGTGGGAGTCCGTTTGCAGCGCGTCAATGCAATCGGCTCATTGGCCCGTCGGTGCAACCGCCACCGACTGATGCCCCGCCTGCGATTTCAGCGCCGCCGCGAACAACTCATGACTCAGCACCGCCTCCTCCGGCGTCGCACAACCGAACTTGCCGTTGAGCGCTCCTGCCCGCTCCGCCGCATACGCCGCCCACATCTGCAAGAAACAATCCGGGAACCCCGGCTCAAAAATACCGCCCGTGATCGTCGCGAACGGCGTTTGAAAACCCAGATCGATCCGTTGCCAGATCTGCTCCTTCTGCCGCTCGAAGATCCAGAGCGTCTTCGGCTCCTTCGTGCTGTACTTGATGCCTCCCTCAGTGCCCAGCACCTCGATGAACCACGTGTTCGTCTCGCTCGGCGCCAGCCGTTTCATTTCCAGCCGCATCGGCACTTCCGCGCCGTCGATCACCACTTCCGTGTGCAGCATCGCATTATCCCACGTATCGCACGCGGCCATGCCGCCTTTGCCATCGGGACGTTGCGTGTAGATCTTCTGGAGCTGCGCATACACGCGCACCGGTTTCCAGCCGAGCCGGAACGGCACATGCACCGCATGCATCCCCAGATCCCCCATCACGCCGATGTCCCCGCAGAACTTCGTCATCCGCTTCCAATTGATCGGCTTCGTCGGATCCAGATCGCTCGCGTGATGAAACCCCGAATGGATCTCCAGCACCTTCCCCACCTTGCCCGACCGCACGTAATTCACCACCCGCTGCGGTCCCGGCAGGAACGGAAACTCCGAACTGCACCGCACGAACCGCCCCGACTTCACCGCCGCCGCCTGGATATTCTTCGCCGCTTGCAGATCGATGCCGAAGGGCTTCTCCGCCAGCAGATCTTTCCCCGCCGCCAACACATCCAGATACAGCTTCTCATGCAGATTATGCGGCACCGCCACATACACCACGTCCACGTCCGGGGATTTCAACAACTCCTGATGATCCTTCGTGAACAGCTTCACCGTCGGCACCTGTTTGAACCACTCCAGCAAGCTCTCCTGCAGATCGCACACCGCCGTGAGCTCCACCTTCACCGGGAAATCCTGGAGCACGAACCAGCGCGCGAACGCACTCGCCGCCTCCCGCCCCATCAACCCGCCGCCAATGATCCCCACCCGCATCGTGCTCTGCTGTTTCATAGATAGTAAAGGTGCCCCGATAATCGGATGAGTATGGGACGATGCAAGGATTCAGTTATTCACGCCGCCTCGGGCCGCTCACCCATACCGAAACGGCTTCGACAAGGTGAACGTGGCGGGCAGATGCCGGATCTCGCTCACCGCGCCGTCCTTGAGCAGAACCTCCACGATGTCGAACCGGATGTTCACAGGGGGATTCTTCAAGAGCTTGAGGTAATCGAGCGCGGCCATGGAGAGCAGCCGTTTCTTTCGCGCATTCACGGCGGCGGCTGGGCGCGTCCACTCCTCCGAGGAACGCGTCTTCACCTCTACGAAGACGAGGCATTCCCCGTCCCGAAAGACCAGGTCGATCTCGCCACGGTCCGAACGGAAATTGGCGGTCAGGAATTTGAGCCCCGCCTTCTGGAGATACTTCTTCGCCGCAACTTCTCCCAATGTCCCGCGACGCAGATGCTCCGGAACCGTTTTCCCGGTCCCGAACTGCTCCTTGATGCGCTGCCACCAGCTCATGACACGCGGATACTGCCCACTGACGGGAACTAAAACAACTCCCCTTGCTCCTGCTTCAACGGGGCAAAACTGCGGCGGTGGATGGGACACGCGCCTTGCCGGGTGATGGCTTCCAGATGCTGCTTCGTCCCGTAACCCTTGTGTACCGCAAACCCGTAACCCGGATACTCCGCATCATAGGCGTGCATCATCCGGTCCCGCGTGACCTTCGCCAGCACACTCGCCGCCGCGATGGAATAACTCAACGAATCCCCCTTCACCAACGGCGTCTGCGGCCAGCGCAGGGACGGCACTTTCAGCCCATCCACCAGCACGTGGGCCGGGGATTGCGGCAATCCGGCCAGGGCCTCGTTCATGGCGTGGTGCGTGGCTTGCAGGATGTTGAGCCGGTCGATGGTCGGCGCATCCACGATGGCGATGGCGCGGGCAATCTGCGGCGACGCGGTGAGCAGCTCGTAGTAACGCTCGCGTTGCTTTTCCGTGAGCTGCTTGGAGTCATTCAACCCGGTGAGTTCCTCCGGCAAGCCGCCCTGGATCCAAGCCGCCGGAAAGCTCACTGCCGCCGCCACCACTGGACCGGCCAAGGGACCGCGCCCCGCTTCATCCACACCCGCCAGCAAGGTATGGCCCGCCGCGAGAAGATCGCGCTCGTAAGTGAAGCGGTCGAGCGCAGGTGCTGATGCTTTTCTGGCCATGAATGAAAGACGACTGACAGCTTGCCCCGGCCGAAGAAATGGAAAAACAAAAAAGCGAGGCCGCAGCCTCGCTTTCTTGAAATCTTATGACAGGCAGAACTTACGCGGCGGCGGCAGCGGCCACCTTCGTGTTCTTCTCCTTCACGGACATGGCACCCTTACCCAAACGGCCACGCAGATACGTGAGCTTGGCGCGGCGCACCTGGCCTTGGCGCTCCACTTCGATCTTGTCCACGCGCGGAGAGTGGATCGGGAAGATGCGCTCCACACCCTCACCGTAGCTGATCCGGCGGACCGTGAACGTCTTGTTCAGACCGTGGCCGCGCTTGCCGATCACGATGCCCGCGAAAATCTGGATGCGTTCCTTGTCGCCTTCGACGACTTTGGTGTGCACGCGGACAGAGTCACCGACGTTAAATTCCTGGACTTCTTTGCGATATTGCTTCGCTTCGATTCGATCAAACAACGCTTGGCTCATAGGTCTTCAGTCTTGGGCGGGAGCTTTCGGCTCGCCACCAACATTTTTAAATTTTAACAAATCCGGCCGTTTCTGGGCCGTTCTCAGTCGCGCCTGTTCTGCTCGCCACTTGGCGATCTCGGCATGGTTGCCGGACATCAACACATCCGGCACCTTCATTCCCCGGAAATCCGCCGGTCGCGTATAATGCGGACATTCCAGCAAGCCGTGGCTGAAGGATTCATCCACCGCGCTGCCCTCGTCACCGAGCGCACCAGGCAGCAGGCGTGTCACTGTGTCGATGATCACCATCGCCGGCAGCGCACCGTTCGTCAGCACGTAATCACCGATGGACAATTCATCATCCGCCAGCGTCGCCCGCACCCGTTCGTCAAACCCTTCATAACTTCCGCAGATGAACAGGACATGCTCATGCTGTTTCAGTTCATTGGCGATCTCCTGCGAGAACTTCCGCCCTGCCGGAGTGAGCAGCACCACATGGGTCTGCTCCGTCGCCAAACTTTCCACTGCTTCAAAGATCGGTTCGGGTTTCAACAGCATGCCCGGTCCACCCCCGAACGGTTTGTCATCCACCGTCCGGTGCCGGTCATGCGTGTAGTCCCGCAAATTATGGATCCTCAACTCAAGGATTCCTGCGCTACGCGCCCGCCCCACGATGCTTTCATCGAGCGGCCCCGCGAACATCGCGGGAAACAGAGTGAGCACGTCTATTTTCATGCTCTGCCGGACCTTGGCCCCTTGCGGTGCCGCTGGTCTGTCATTCCGGCTGCTGGTCTTCCACTATCTCCACCGAGCAGCGCAGACCTTTCTTCGCGCTGCCCACCTGCAACAAGGCCCGGATGGCCTGGATGGTGGAGCCCTGCTTCCCGATCACCTTGCCCACATCCGCCGGATGCAGACGCAGCTCGTAAATCGTCGCGCCCTCGCGTTCCACCGGCGTCACCGAAACCGCTTCCGGCCGGTCCACGAGCCCCTTCACCAAGTATTCGAGAAAGGCTTGCATGCCTTATCGCGGATACGGGATTAGGCCGCAGCGGTCGCGGTGCGACGGGCTTTGCGGAGAAAGCTCGCCACCGTGTCAGAAGGCTGCGCGCCTTTGCTGATCCAGTAGTCCGCCCGGTCCAGCTTGACCGTCACGTTGTTTTCTTTTTGCGTCGGATTGTAGGTCCCGATCTCTTCAATGAACTTGCCGTCGCGCGGGCTGCGTTGATCAGCCACGACTACGCGATAAACCGGGTGGTTCTTCGCACCGATACGCTTTAAGCGAATTGTAACTGCCATAATCTGCTCTGTTTCCGGGCTGTTTTGGACAATAACCATCGGCCAGTCCAAACATGACCCTTTCAAAAAGGAGCGTGAGAGTATGCGTCGGCCCTACCCGATGCAAGCCCTTATTTTACCTCTTTTTGAGCGTTCCCCAGCCACCATAATACCGGGGTTGGCCGGGCACGCCATTGTTCCAGATCAGAGCGCAAAACCCGCCCCGGCCCTTTCAGAAACGCTCCGGCCGCCAGATCCGCCCGCCCATCGCCATCCAAATCCCCGGCATCCAGCACAAACCACCTGGCCCGCCGGGCCTCCGGCAAATCCGTCGGCCGCCACTCCGTTTTGCCGATCCCCTCCAAATAGACCATGGATTCCCAAGGTTTTCTGGTGAAGTCTGGAAAGAACGCGATGGCCGCGATATCCAGCCGTCCCCGACCATGGAAGTCAGCCGCCACCGCTTTGTAAGCGCCATCCAGCGGATAAAAGTAATGTTCGGTGAATTTCTGTTTCCCGTCATTCAGATATACCCTCACCCCATGGTAGGGTTTCATGGGGGCGGGCATGTTTCCGAAGTCACCGTTGTCCCCATTGCTGGCCAAGAGGTCCAAGTGCTGGTCGCCATTGAAATCCACCAGTTGAAACGAGGTGCTGCCCCAGCAAGGGGGCCATTGCACCAGCGGGATCGTCTCAAAACCTTTGCCGGTATTCCGCAACCAATACACACCTTCCCAAGCCTGCGCCATCAGCACCACCAGATCCTGCCTTCCGTCCCGGTCCAGATCCACCGCTTCGGAGGCGATCGCACCCGGCCGGTCGATCAGTACATGCTCTTCGTAAGCGTCCTGCCCCTGGTTCTCAAACCAGGAGAACCGCCCTAAAATATTGCCATAGGAGGAAACCACCAAATCCTCCCGGCCATCCCCGTTCACATCCGTCACCAAGGTATGCACTGGCCGGTGCAATTTGTCCAAAAGCACTTTGGCTTTTCCATCCCCGGCACCCGGCCGGCCGATGAAAAGCACCTGGCCTTCCGGTTCATCCGAAGGATAGAGCCGGCCGATGAGCGTGATGTAAATACCCTTCGCCGTGGGGTTTATGTGGACGGCCGGCTTTTCCAGACCAGTCGCGGCCAGCGTTTTCCCTTGGGCATCCAAGATACGCAAGGCCTTGGCCGTGGCATCCGCCACGTAGAGCTGGCGTTCCTTGGGGTCGATCTTCACCGCCGTGATCACCGCCTCGGCATCTTTGAACTCCGGGCTGGAAAGGGTGCGAAAATCGTTCCGCACCGGAGCTGGCGCTCGCTCAACCGTGGGCAACCGGACCGGGGCCGTAGCCAGATAATAGCGCACCACCGCCAGCCAGTCATCCTCGCTCAAGAGCGGCTCTTTCGGATACGGGCGCTGGGCTTCCACCAGTTTCCCGCCCAGCATGCGTTCGTAATTGATGGATTCAAAGCCCATCATCTGCCGCATCTTGGGCAAAACCTCCAAGCTCCACGCCGCCTGGTCCAGCAGCTCGGGGGCCGGGAACAGATGGCAGGTCGCACAAGCCGAACGGGCCACGTTGGCACCATGCGCCAGCTCATTCACCACCTGACCCTTTGCTGCTGTGGAGGACGGGCCCTCGGCTGCCTTGGCGCTTGTCACGCCGAGCGCCCAAGCTAGTGCCAGAACCAGTTGGACAGGCAACACCGAAATGAAATGGTTGCGAACCGCGCTCACAAAGGACCACTCTCGCGTGCCAACGCCACCGGCTCAACGTTAATTTCCACGGGCATAGCCAACAAAAAAAGGCACACAGACATGGGCCTGTGTGCCTTTTGCGACAGGAACCGAAGGGTTAGTCCTTCGCGGTGATGGTCCAGAACCCGGTGGGGATGCTCTTGTTGACGTTGGTCATGCCCAAGGTGGCCGTAGGATCCAAGGTCTCCGCGTGACCGTCCAGGAACAGGTAATTGTTGAGACTGTTATGAAAAGCCTTCGTGTCCACCCGGTCCATCGCGGGCGCCCAGTTGTCGGTGAAGTGCTCCCAGTTGTTCGGGTTGTTGATCCACGGCTGCGCCGAGTAACCGGAGATGTTGCCCTGGCCGACGCGCTCGGTCAGCAGGATCAACTCCGAGGGATTCAGGACAATGGCGCTGGCCACGGAGAGTTGCCGCCGGGGGGCCGGGGAACCGCTCGCCACCACCGGGTCCATGGTGTTCCAGTTCTTGTTGTCCGTCGTGCTGGTCATGTTCCAGTTCAGGCCCACGCCCGTGCGGTTGACCGGCGAGGGCGGCCAGTCCCGCACCGCATCCGCCGCCAGCGAACCGTTGGCATAGGAGCCCATGTTATGCCGCGGCATCGCATAGCTCCGCCGTTGCACGTTCGGGATGCCGGCGGCGTTGTAGTTCCAAGTCGCCTCGTAAGAAGGGATCTTATCCGCCGGGTCCAGGATCACGGGCAGCGGGAACTGGGTGGGCCCGGAGATGCAGCACTGGCGCTTTCTGGTTTCGTCCCGTGCCCCGCCCAGATAGGAGTCCAGCAGGTCATCCCACGTCCAGTCCGCGTCGCCGCCCACGCGCACGTTGGCATACATCACATCGTCCTTGTTGTCGCCCGTGTACATGCCATGACCCAGGGCGATCTGTTTGAAGTTGTTCAGACAGCGGGTCGTGATGGCCCGTGATTTCGCCTTGCTCAGCGCCGGCAGCAGCATGCCCGCCAGGATGGCGATGATGGCGATGACGACCAGCAGCTCGATCAGCGTGAATGCCCTCAGCCAGGGCGCGGATGATTTAGGTTTCATAGGTTATGCGAAGGGAAATGGTTGGGGTTGAAGTCAGGGATTATTTGTCCGCCAGTTCGATGGCCAGTTTCTCCGGGTTATACACCCACTTCTTGCCGTCAGGTGCTGCAGGCAGCCCTTTGAGGTATCCGCGGGTGACCAGCTCCTCCAATGACTTGGGGTTGGCGCTGTTGTCGATCACGTAGCTCTGCATGGCCGCCAAAATCCGCTCCTGCGCCGTCGCATCCATGGGCGCGGATTCCGCCGGGCCAGCCGGGGCGGCCGGCGTCAAGGCCGCCGGGGCGGCACTGCCGGGCGGGGCCACCGGGGGAGCCTCAGAAGTGACCGGAGCCGGTCCGACAGTCGCTCCCGCCGGAGCGGCGGCTACTGGGGCCGCCACCGGAGCCACCTCATCGTCACCCCCGCCACACCCGGCCAGCAAACCGCTCGCCAATACCACTATATACAGTCTGTTTGTCATACTAACGAGTAGAATAAGTAGTACTTCTGATTACTTCAGTGTTTGAGGTTCAGAGGCATAGCATACATGAGCCACATGAAACAAGTTTAAAGTGATGGTCTGATTGCTTGGACGGCTCATATCAAAAGTTATTCATGGAAAGATGAATTTAAGATTCTTTAACCTAAGATAACCCATTCTGATTCATCGTGAAATAGCCTCTCATGCGTAAAAGAAGATTTGCCGAAGTAGTCTTGGGACGAGCTTATGCGCTGACTAGACCCCGCCGATAAACTGCTCGAGAATCAGGAGTTGCCGGGAAACCCTTCACTTGAGGAGGCGTGCCAAAGTATCGATATTCTGCGGTGCGCCGATAAAAGTGGCCTTTTCCGTCATCAGCAGCGGCAGGCCGTCCAGTTGATGGATTTCCCGGTTGGATTGGAGGATCTGCACCCCCAGTTGCAAAGGTCCTAGATTGGCCTGATTTTTCATTTCCAGAGCCACGTCGAGGCCTGGCAACAATGCTTGCGCACGCTGCAAGGCGGATTCCACCGCAGGCGGTTCCTCACCAGCCATCAGCCAGGCATGGAACTCCGGAAACGCCCCTGGCTGGAAACGGCCCACCACACAGGCGATCTGCGCCAACGCGCACGCATTCGCATGCAAAGGAGTGTCTTGCTTCACCAGCGGATTGCAGGCCGAGTGCAACGGGGCTGGCAGCACCAGCTCGCAGTAGCGCCCGGCATCGGCCGCGGTCACATGCCGGAGCTGTCCGTGCAAACGGCGGCAATCAGGACAAGTATAATCAAACAAGGTCACCATCAGTTCACGCGCAG
This sequence comes from Verrucomicrobiota bacterium, assembly GCA_023431185.1. Lineage (GTDB taxonomy): Bacteria > Verrucomicrobiota > Verrucomicrobiia > Limisphaerales > JAEYXS01 > JAEYXS01. Next base: position 20,166 of record JAEYXS010000070.1, on the reverse strand, counting down.
CCGGTGAGCCTGCGACCAGCAAGCCACCGCTCTTCAGGTCGATTGACTGGCCAAAGATCCGCACCTGCTCCAGGCCATCGCGCTGGATGAGCACGATGCCCGGTAATGGGCGGAACGACTGATCCTCCGTCTGCTGGCCCGGCAATGAATGACCGGCTATGGCCGCCAACCCCAATGCCAGGCCGACCACCGCGAACGACCCGGAAAACCAGCGTCTCGGATCTGTCGCCGACCGGCTCGCTCTCAACCAGCCCATGGCGAACAACCCGGTCAACACCGACAAAGCATGACTGACCAGACAGAGCCGGCACCAATGCTGCAGCACCACCCCTTGCAAAACCATGAACCAAACCACCATGACCGCCAAAAAAGCAGCCAGTACCACCAACAGTTTTCGCCCCACCTCAGCCAATTTCTCCTTTTCGACCAGCATAGTGCCCGCCAGCACGAGCGCATAGGGGATGATTGCCAGCGCGCTGACCGGCAGACCAAACCAGCTTGCCCAGGCGCTGAACCACAGATATGAGCAATCACCACTCGCATGGCACCCGGGACGCACCGCATCCCCCAGCCGCAACCGCCAAAGATAAGACGCCATGACGATGCCCGCCACCGCTGACAGGCGTACGGCCATGAGCAGCTTGCCGGCGGACGCTTTCGCGTTCTTATCAGAAGCAGACGTATTCACGAGCCCATCAGTACCGCAGTCTGTGCACCGGCTCAAGCGGCAGTATGAAAACAAAAAAGCAGGCCCGGAGGCCTGCCTTTGCTTTCGGTTGAAAATATGTGGGCTATTCAGCCTTCTTCTTGTCGCCCTCTTTCTTCTTTTTGTCGCCGCCCTTTTTCTCCGGCACCGGCCCGAGGAAAACCGAAACGGCGCTTTCTTTGCCTTCGGGGGTCTTCTTCACCTGGCCGCGGACGTTTTCACCCGTCGCGATGTCACCAAATGTCGCCGGCTTGCCTTCCTTGGTGATCCTGGTTTCAGAGGTCACCCCGATCACGCGTTCCTTCTCCTTGCCTTCGAGCGTGATGGTCATGGCCGTCTTGTCCGTGGACTTCACCTTGCCCTGATAGGGGTAGGTATCGCGCTTGGTTTTTTCTTCCTTGGCCTTCTCCTTGCCTTTGCCTTCCTGCGCGGCGGCCTGGAATGGTGCTGCGATGAACAGTGCGCCCGCGATCAGCGCGGCCAGATAAACGGCTGGTGCTTTCATGTGTGTGATGAATAGGTTTTCTTGGGACTGGTTGAACTCTCCTTTAGGTGAATTCAGCATTGTTGCTGCTTTTCGAGATAATCCGCCACCGGTTTCCGGGCAAGCTTTTTATTGCGCTCGCCGAGGTGCGTCCCTCAATCCGCCTTCGGCTCCAGCCGGGCGATCTCCGCCATGAGCTGGTCGGCGACTTCCTGGTAGATCTCTTTCAGGCGCGGCTTGGTGCATGTTTTGGCCTCGGCGCGCAAGGCCTCGAACATCATCGGCTTCCCGTACTTCACCACGATGGGTTTCATGCGTGGAAATTTCAGATGCCGCCCATACGCCTCATACGCGCCAAAGATATGCACCGGCACCACTGGTGCCTCGGACTTGATGACCGTAAGGCCGATGCCGGATCGCGCGGGCTGCAGCTTGCCATCGCTGGTGCGTGTGCCTTCGGGAAAGAGCGTGATGCCGCCGCCCTGGAGCAAGCGGTCGAGGATGGTCTTCAGGCCCTTGGCCCCGCCGCCATCGCGGTCCACCGGCACCGCGCTGAGCTGGCGCAAATACCAGCCGACCAGCGGGAAGCGGAACAGGGATTCTCGCGCGAGATAATTGATCTGGCGCGGGATGGAGCAGCCCAGCAATGGCGGGTCCGCAAAGCTCGCGTGGTTGGACGCCAGGATCACCGGTCCCGTCAAGGGCACGCGCTCCACGTTATACACGCGCCAGCGAAACCAGAGCTTGAATGCCAGGCGCCCCGCGTACCAGGTGATGGCATAGACGGTGTTCACGATGGAGTGTGACCGCAGATGTGCCCAAGAAGCCTTGAAACCAGAGGCCTTGCTCCAGATGTGTCTAGGGAACAAAGATCATCCCGTCTGCACTTTCGCGCTATGCTCATCGGCTGGCATGATGGGTTGCTTCCGGTTTGTTTCCGCGCGGCCGGTCAAGGCCGCGCCCAAATGGTTCACCGCTTCACTTCCGCCTGCTTCTTGTGAAACTCGGCGATGATGCGGTTCGAGGTCACTTCGGGGGTCTCGCCCGAGTTGTTGATCAGCGTGGCTCCAAGCGCGATCATGAGCGGCGCGGCCTTGCGCTGGCTGTCGCGCTGGTCGCGCTCTGCCAGATTGTCCTGCACGCCATCCGCCACCCGGCGGCGGTTGCGTTCTTCCAAAGAGGCATCGAGATAAAATTTGAAATCCGTCTCCGGAAACACATTCGTGCCGATGTCCCGGCCTTCCATCACCAGATTGCCGAACTCGATGCACTCGCGCTGCTTCTTCTTCATCCAGTCACGCACCTTGGGGCCGGCCGCCACCTTCGCGACGGCGGCACTGGTCTCGGCGGTGCGGATCTCTTTTTCGGGATAGTAGCCTTCCACCAGCAGGCGGGCATGGCCGTCCTGGTTCACCAGCGAAGTCTTCCACTTCCGCAAGGCGGCGGCGACGGCTTTCTCGTCGTCCACGTCGATGTTGTTCTTCAGGCAATACCAGGCGAGGGTGCGATACATCGCCCCAGTGTCCACGTAGATATAACCAAGTTTCCTGGCGATGAGCTTCGAGTTCGTGCTCTTGCCGCTGGCGCTGGGCCCGTCGATGGCGATGACAATCGGTGATTCCATGTAATACGAATGAGAAAAACTAGGCTTTGATGAATTTGGCGGCTTCTATCGCCGTGGCGCCGTCGTGGACGATGGCCATGAGCGCCTTCGTCATGCCTGCCGGGTCTTTGTGCTGGATGATGTTGCGGCCATAGACGATGCCGTGCGCGCCTTGGCCCATGAGCTTCTCCGTGCGCTCGAGAATTTCTTTGTCCGCTGCCTTGCCACCACCACGCACCAGCACCGGAATGCCGCCCGCGATCTTCACGACTTGGTTATAGACGGACACGTCATCTGTCGGATCTGCCTTGATGATATCCGCACCGAGTTCCACCGCCTGACGGACGAGCGGGAGAATCTTATCCAGATCACCATCCACCATGTAGCCGCCCGCCTTTTGGTTCGCCTGGAATACCAACGGTTCGATCATGAGCGGCATGGCGTAGCGGTCGCACTCCGGCTTGATGCGCAAAATATTCTGGATGCATTGATCGGTCACCTCCGGCTGTTCCGGGATGCGGAAGAGGTTCACGACGACGCAGGTGGCATCGAGACGCAGGGCCTGTTCTACCGGTTGCTCGATCATGCGGCTGAAAAGCGTGCGCGGGAGCTGGGTGCCATAGACATTCGCCACGTCCGTGCGCAGGACGAGCGCGGGCTTCAATTTGCCCGGAATGGCTTGCAGATGGCGCGCCTGGCCGACCGTGAGTTGTATGGCATCGGGATTTGCGGCCACGAGCGTTTTCACGCTTTCGCCGAGGTCTTCGATGCCCTGCAAAAAGCCGCGTTCATTGAAGAAGCCATGGTCCACGGCGACGTCAAAGCAACGGCCAGACTTGGCATTAAATAGACGGTTCAGGCGGTACGATTTCATAAGCGCAGGAATCCTCTAACCGCAACGGGAAAGAACGGAAAGGAGAATATCAGACCGTGAAGAAAGTTTAACCCGGGTGAAACCTGGTTGCCCTGTACCAAACAGCGGCCAATCGCTGATCTGCACAAGGAAGTTTACGCAAAAATCCCCGCCCAAGCAGCGCTCGGGCGGGGAGGAAATGGTTCTCGCTCAGCTCAGCGCTTCGGCCGCAGGATGACCACCTTCTTGGTGGTGCCTTCCACTTCCACGCTGTGGGTCTCGATGTCCGGGTCGTCCTTGATGGCGTTGTGCACAATACGCCGGTCGAACGGGCTCATCGGCTCCAGTTCCACGATGTCACCCCAGCGGCGCACTTTTTCGGCGGCTTCCTTCGCTTTCTTCACCAAGGCATCACGGGCCTCGGCGCGGTAGCCGGCCACGTCCACCATCACCTTCGGTGCGGCGGGGTCTTGGCGGATGAGCAGGCGGTTCACGAGGTATTGGAGCGCACCGAGGGTCTGGCCCTGACGGCCGATCAGGCGGCCGGCATCATCTGCCTTCACATCCAGCAGGAGGCCGTCCTCCAGTTGATGTTCCTCCACGGTTGCCGGAAAGCCGAGATGGCCCAGCAACTCTGCCAATGTTTCCTTAGGTTTCACTGCCATACGAGTAACGTTTTATGGTTCCGTGTACGGTTGACGAGCCTATTTCTTCTTCTTCACCGGGGCGACGGGGGCCTTGGGCGCTTCGGCCACGGGCTTGTCCGGTTGAGAATTCGTTATCTTGGTCTGCAAGATGGTCAGCAGGTTGTTCGTGGTCCAGTAAACCGCCAGACCGGCCGAGTAATTATATAGGAACACGAGGAATATCAACGGCATGTATTGCATCATCTTCTGCTGCACCGGGTCCATGGTCGGGGACATCGGCGTGATGCGGGCCTGCCAGAACATTGTCACGCCCATCAGGATGGGCAGGGGATTGACCGGAAAATTGATGCCCGGGATGACGAAAACCGTGTCCGGTTGGGACAGATCGGCCACCCAGAGGAACTCGGCGCCGCGCAATTCGATGGCCGTGCGCAGCATCGTGAAGAAGCCGAAGAACACGGGGATCTGCAACAGCATCGGCAGGCAGCTCCCGAAGGGGTTCACCTTATTTTCGCGCCACAGTTCCATCTGTTTCTGGGCCAGCTTCTGCGGGTCTTCCTTGTACTTGTCCTGGATCTTCTTGAGTTCCGGGGCCAGGGCGGCCATGCGCTTCATGGACTTGGTGCTCGCATGGGTGAGCGGCCAGAAGACGAGCTTCACGATCACCGTGATGAGCACGATGGCCCAGCCATAGTTCAAGCCCCAGGCGGCCAGTCCGTTCATGGAGAGCAGCAGCGCCTTGGCGAAGAAACCAAAGAACCCGCCGAAGTTCATCACCAGGTCCAGATTGTTGCTGTACTTCGTGGCCAGCCGGGACAGGGTATTGTACTCGCGCGGACCGGCAAAGAGATCGTACTCGCGCTCCAGGGAGCCGTTGGCGGGCAGGATGGATTCAGGATAGACAAAGCCCGTCTGGAAACCGTGCGGGTTCAGATTGGCCCGCCGGTCGGCCGCGATCTCAGCGGCCGAGGGCGGCGTCATGTTGATGCGCCGGGAGACGATCTGCGGGGCCGGTTCCTTCGGGATGGCGGCGAGGGCGAAGAACTGGTTGTTCACCGCCGCCCAAGCCACATCGTTCATGCCGCCCAGATATTCCAGGCGGGGTTTGCCCGGGAAACAGCCAAGGAAACGGTTGTCAAACCAGGTGCCGCCGATGTGCTCGTCATCTTTTCCGTTATACCAGATGAAGCCCATCGTGGTCTCATCATCATGCACGCTCTGGGGCGTGGCGGTGCCAAAGATGAGCGTCTGTGACGGCAGGCGGACATTCTGGGCGGTGCGGTTCTCGATGCGCACCTTCGTGTGGATCAGGTAATTCGTGCCCGCCGTAAACTCCTTCACGATATGCAGGCCGTTCGTCAGCGCCATCTCCGCGCGGATCGTCTTGCCGCTCTTCGTCAGCTTGTAAACGCCATCGCCTTCGATGTCAGTGCCGCCCAGCAGTGCCATCGCCGGTACTGGAGCCTTGGTGTTGAGCGAGGCGAACTTGTTCGTGTCCGTGCCGTTCTTGGAGCCCACGGAATGCGGATACTTCACCAGCTCCACCAGCTTGATGCCGCCGCCGTGCGAGGTGAACGTGTATTGCGCGTCCTCCGTGACGAGCATCTCCGTCTGCTCCGGCGTGTTCGGCGCGATGAGCAACGTGGCTGCTGCCGTGCCCGGAGCGTTCACTGAAGCGGGCGCGGGAACGGCTGCGGTTGTGTTCGTGCCCGCCACTGTGCCATTCGTGCCGCCGGCCGGGGCGTTGGAGCCGGTCACTGCAGTTGTCGGTGGTGGCGGTGGCGGACCCCAGATCATGTGGGTCAACGGCACCCAGCCGATGAGCAGGCCAAACGAAAGCGCGAGAATGATGATTGATTTACGATCCATTACGAGGAAGTCGGACGAGGTGCAAAAGCGGAACCACCGGCCAGTTCTGCCGGGCGGGCAGGGGTTTCCGGCTTCAAAGAGTGAGTGTGCGCTTCACAACCGCAATCTTGCGAATGCTTGGGCGGCACGGGATCAAAACCGAAGGAGCCCCAAGGGTTGCAACGCAGGATGCGCTTGAAAGCGAGCCAGGAACCGCGGATGGCCCCGTGCGTCTGGATGGCTTGCAGGGCGTATTCCGAGCAACTGGGATTGAACCGGCACAGGCCGTTCGGATTGAAGAGCGACGTCAACACCGGCGACACCAGCCAGCGATACAGCCGGATGATGCCCGTCAAAAGGTGTTGCATTAAGCGCATCAGGTTTCTGTTTCCTTCAGCAAACCGGCCCGGCGCAAGACCGTGAAATATTCACGTTCCACCTCCTGCCGGCTCTTGCCCACGATGGACGCCCGCGCCACCAAAACCAGTTCCACGGGTGATTTCAGGTGGCCCCGGTTCAGCCGGAACGTCTCCCGCATCAATCGCCGAGCCCGGTTCCGGACCACTGCTCCGCCGATTTTCCGGCTGGTCACGACGCCCAGCCGGGATTCGCTGCCTTCCGGCAAGACCAGCCAGTTGGCGATCAAACAGCCATGTACGAGCCGTTGGCCGCCCTCTTTTACCCGGCGAAACTCATGCCCCAGCCGCAACCGCGCGGACCGGGGCAGACCAAACGCCTTTGGGCGGTCTTCGGCCATGCGGCCTCGCGGGAAATTATACCGGAGTCAGGCGCTTGCGGCCCAAATTACGACGGCGGCGGAGGATCTCACGGCCGCTCTTCGTGGAATTACGGCTCAAGAAACCATGCTGCCGCTTGCGGCGCATCTTCGAAGGTTGATACTGGCGTTTCATGCGTCTGTCTCTCGATTTAAATGTCTGTGGCGCAAGCCACTATGTCAGGCAGGCAAACCCGCCGCGCCCGACACCCCGCCATAAACGGAGCCGCAGAGACTACCAGTGAACCAAGAGGTGTCAAGCGCCAGCGGCACCAAGAAGACGATTAAATTCCCCGCCATTTGCCGCTCTATCTGCCGCAAAACATCCCTTGGAATCAGCTTTTTGCTTGTGACTGCACCAACCCTCCGGCTTTACTGCGGACCACAGCCAACCACGCAAAAGGGGAGACACATGTTCTATCGCATACGGACTTCAAGGATGTCCTGGCAGGAAATGCGGACCGGCAATCCGCTCATCAGCGCCGCGCTGACCTTTTTCTTCGTCAAATTGTTCCGGCTGGACATGCCGGCCTCCTCGGATGACCCGAACGTCCAGGAATTGACGCCGTATGAGATCGCCCCGGGAGCCGTGCCCGCCGATTTGCAGGCGCTTACCGCACCCACACGGCAGTTGCTGGAGGAGATGGGCTTTGAACTGGTCCTGGCCCATCTCATCCGGGACCCCATCCACTCCCACCTGATACTGGAACAGGATTTCCGCCACCCGGAGCATCCCGTAGTGGCGCGGCTGCACTACCGGCGCTGGGATGTCCCCCATCCGGCCAAGACCTACCTCTTCCCCGTTTTCATCACAGGCTTTGCTAACGGCGGCTACGTAGTCACCAGCGGCGGCAAGTTCGACAGTCCCTCACCGGCCTTGGTCCAGGCGACCTACACCCCTCAGGCCACCGTCGGTGAATTATGGGCCAAGCACCAAGCCGCCGTGGCCGCGCAACCGGCGCAGGCCTTGCCGCTGGCGGACACCGAAGGCACCCGGCAGTTGGTCCATGCCTATCATACCCTGATCCGTGATTTTCATGTCGCCAGCGGCCGGTTTGCGGCCATCCCGCCAGCCGAGCAACCCGCGCCTGTCACGCCGGACGCGGACCCTTCGGCCATTCCGCCGGGTGATGCCGCCGTCCTCACCCAGATGGAGCAACTGCGGAAGGTCAAATCTTCCTGGGTCAGCGGTCTGGTCTTTCTGGGCATCTCCATTTTGGTCTTCCTCGGGGCCGGTTCGTTGAAGTGGGAGTGGAAGTTCGTCCTGATGCTCATTCCCATCCTGCTGTTCCATGAACTGGGCCACTTCCTCACCATGCGGATTTTTGGGTACCGGAATCTCCGCATGTTCTTTATCCCGCTCTTCGGGGCGGCGGTGACCGGCCAGCGCTTCAACGTCGCGGCCTGGAAACAGGTGGTGGTCTCGCTGATGGGCCCGCTGCCCGGCATTTTGCTCGGCACGGTGCTGGGCGGCATCGGTCTCATCACCCGGCAGGAATGGATGCTGGAGGCCTCCTTGCTCACCTTGATCCTGAATGGTTTCAATCTGCTGCCCATCCTGCCGCTCGACGGTGGTTGGGTGGTGCATACGCTGTACTTCTCCCGGCATCCGTACCTCGACCTGGCCTTCCGCTCCCTGGCCGGACTCGGTCTGCTGGTCGTAAGCATCACGACCGGTGACCGTATTTTCATGTTTCTCGGCATCCTGATGCTCATCGGGCTGCCGATCGCATACAAGCTCGCCCAGATCACGCACCGGTTGCGCCGGGAGGAACTGCCGCCTCCAGCTGAGAAGGTGGAAAACATCCCGTATCAGGTCTCCGGTCGCATCATCAGCGACCTGCGCGCGGCCATGCCCAAAGGCACGAACGCCAAGACTCTGGCCCAGCAGACGCTGGAAGTTTACGAGGGCATCTACAACCGCCCGCCTGGTCTTCTCGCCACCATCGGCCTGACCTTCGTCCATCTCGGTTCCATCGTGCTGACCCTCGTGATGGCCGCCGTGCTCATCCTGAACAAGGGCGGTGACATGGGCAAATTCATCGACAGTGCCATGTTCCAGCCCGAGCACGAATACGTCTGCGGCACCGTGTCGCGGACCGGCACCCTGACCGCCACCAATCGGCTGACCATCTTCGGCCAGTATGCCGATGACACGGCGGCCACTGCCGCCTATGACCGCTTCAAAGACCAGGTCGCCGGTGATGACGGACGGCTGACACGCTTTGGTTCCCTGCTCATGTTCAGCCAGGCGGCCGAGAACGATGCGGCCCGCCGCCAATGGATCAGCCGCCTCGAGAGCGGGGCCACCAACGTCTTCGTCCAGAACACCAACATGACGGCGTCCTTGCGCATCCAATGCCTCCTGCCCGACACGAACAAGGCGGCGCAGGCCTACACCGAACTGGCGAATTATCTCCATCTCCCGGCCCAACTGCACCTCATCCCGCCCTGGCATCCCGCAGACCAGCGCAGCCAGTTGGTCCGCAGTGAACACGCCAAAGCCCGGGCCACCTTTCTCAAATTGATCGATCTGGATGTGAAACCGCAGGACGATCCGGAGTGGAGCCGTCTCAGCAAGGAAGCCGCCGCTGCCCGTCGCCGCGGTGAACTAGCCGAAGCCCGCACCCTGCAGGAACAACAACAGGCGCGCTACCAGATGTTGCGCCAGAAGTCCGGTGAACTGTTGGTGGAAAAAGACCGGAGCCTGGATGCCGCCGTGGCGGCCGCCTATCTGGCCCTTCCGGTCAATCACTACACGAACCAGAACTACCGCCTCGCCCTCACCGCCATGGGCGGCCCGCTCGGCCAGTTACCCTTGACCGACCAAACACCCGCCCCGGCGGCACGTGCTTACAGCACCCGATTTGGCAGTGTGGACCGCGCCGGACTGCTGCTCGATTTCGGCTTCCTCTCCTTTGAGAAGACGGATGAAGGCCTGCCCGCACTGGCGGACTGGCTGTGTAAGCAAGGCGCGAAGAAAATGAAATTCGACGTCCATTCCTCACCCAGCTACGAGTTGGGCGAGGAAGAATAAGCGGAAGGAACCGGCAGTCCTGGCCGCTCCTAGTGGTGTCAAAACGATTTACTTTCCAAACACTGTTGGGAATCATAAGGCTGCCTCAGAGTCACTGACATGAAAGCAACACAGCAGACGCTGGCCATGGTGCGTGAGCTCACCATCGAAACTTTCGGTATGCCTCCAGATATTAAACTGGATTACGATACACCGCTCGCTCCCCAATACATCTCAGATGGATTCGATCTCACGGAACTACTGGTGAACCTGGAGGAACATTTCTTGGTCGCAGATCTCGTAGATGCTTTCGATTTCACAGAAGACGATATTGGAGACATCAACATCCGAACCATCGCGGATGTGATTGAGGCAAAGTCCAGAAAATAAACTTGGGGAAACCTATGGGAAACTTTACGCGGCCAACCAGTTGGCCTCTTACCATCTTGAGCGTCCTCTGGATCTTGATAGCTGTTTGGTCTGGGGTCCGCTTTGCTCAAGATGGAAACATTATCGGAGCTATCCCGATGGCACTATTTGGGCTGGCCGCAGGAGGACTATGGTTCCAGTCCCGCATCGCTGCATGGTCGCTTATCGCCTTTGCCAGCATGGGGATTGTCTTTGCGTTGCTGAAAATGGGGCAAGTTTCCCTCGCCCGGACAGGTGCTCAAATCGGCTGGGCATTATGGTCCATCATGCTGCTATGGGAGTATTTGACGGAAAACCGCAGGTGACGGCTTTTCAGCCTCGCTCCTATACCTCTACCGTCTTGCCCAGATGCAACCAGTGTAGCCAGCGATGCTTCACCGGTCGTTGGTAGATGCGTTCCAAGGCCAGTGCGTATAGCTTGAGCTGCGGTTCATATACGGCCAGCTTTGAAGCCATCTCGTCGGGCTTAACCCGGTCGGATTTGAAATCCAGCAGCCAGATTTCTTCCGTCTGAATGACTGCGAGATCGATTGTGCCTTGCACGATGACGAACTCTTCTGCTGGCAGACTTGGGCTGACTCCCGCTACGCCGCAACGGATCAGGTCTGAAGCGGAGAACCGGGCGGTGAACGGCATCTCGCGCTGCACGCTTTCCACCTGTGCGCAGATGCTCTGCCCGATCTTGGAGGACCAGAACTCAGCAAGGGATTTTATGCTCAATGCCGCCGCTTCTTCTTCGCTTAAAACACCGATTTCGGTCAGGCGCTGCACTTCTGCCTGCACACCGGTCAGTGAGCCAGCCTCGGTCAGCTCCACGAACTGGAGGAAGGTGTGATGGGCCTTGCCCACATCCGCGCCGCTGAGGCGTGAACCAGCCTCGCGCTTGGGTGCGGGGAACTGGAATTGAAACTGCGTCTGTACCAGCGGCTTCGCCTCGTCATCCGTTTCATCACGCCGACGGCGCAGCACCGTCACCGATGTCTTGGCGGTCTCCACCGTGGCAGCAGGATACGCATACGTCCAAGTGAGGCGCTCGGCCAAGTCTTCAGCGAAGGTGGATTCGGTCGCTTCGGTGGAAGCTGGTTCAGGTGAACTTTCGGAAGTTTCCTCCACTTCCACACCCGTGTGCAATTGCCAGCGGATGAGATCCGTGCCGCCTTGGTAATCACCCTGCCAGTGCTCATGCGTGGTGGTCTCGCGCAACCAGAGCTTGAGCCAGGCGTAGAAACTGGAGGCGCGTTTCGCCTCAAACTCCACTTGGGCGCTGACACCGCTACGCTCACCCCAGCGATCCTCCAGCAGTTTGGTGCTGCCCGTGCCGGTAAGGATGAGCGTATCGCGGGCGCGGGTGAGCGCGACGTAGCGGAGACGCACTTCTTCATTCATCGTCTCGCGTTGTTCGCGGCGCTTCACGACCCAGTGCGCGATCGTCGGGTAGCGTTGATCGCTGTCCGGCAAGACGACGCGCGGAGCGATGCCCATTTGTTCATCGCGCAAGATATCGTCCTCTTTGACACGGGTATTGAAACGGCCGTCGATATTGGCGACCACGACCACAGGGAACTCGAGGCCCTTGCTCCGGTGGATGGTCATGAACTGCACGGCATCCGGATGGCGCGGGGAAGCGGGCTCCATGTCTTGCTCCACCTCTTCCTGCGCGTCGATGAATTGCAGGAAACGGAAAAGACCCTGACGTTGATAGGGATCGTAGCGACGGGCGAGATCGAGCAGGCGTTTCACGTTTGCCACGCGTTCTTCACCGCGGTCCATGGTGAGCAGATACGCTTCGTAATGCGTCTCGCCCAGCACGCGGTCGAGACAGACGGAAAGCGAAGTCTGACGGATGAGCGCGCGCCAAGACGTATGATGCTGGAAGAATTCGTCCACGATGCGCCAAGTGTCCAGTGTCTCAGGATTGTCGCGGTGTTCGCGATGCCATTGATGCAGGGCGAGCCAGCAGCAATCGTGCTTTCGCGTGGCGCGGATGAGGGCCAGTTCATCCAGCGAGAGGCCGACGAGCGGCGAGCGCAAGACGGCGAGCAGCGGGATGTCTTGGAGCGGGTTATCCAAGAGCCGCAGCAGATTCACGAGGTCCAGCACCTCGATGGCCGTGAAGAATCCGGCGCGTTCGGCGAGCAAGGGCACACCGGCTTCGTGACACGCACGCACGAAAGCTTCGGCCTTGCCCGCTGCGGAGCGCATGAGGATGGCCATGTCTGACCACCGCACAGGACGAAACTCTTTTGTCTCCTTATCCCAGATCTGGTGCTGGCCGGTGTGCAGTTCGCGCAGGCGCTTCGCCACGATGCGGGCTTCACGCTCCATCGTGAGAAGATCGGCCCAATCATCATCGGCCTCAGCTTCAGTATCTTTTTCGGCGACGACGAGATGCAGCTCCGTGCGCACGGCGGGTTCTGGCCAGATGCCAGTGGTAGGCGTGTTCTCATTGCCCGCTCGAGAGAAGGAGGTGCGTGCTTCACGGGCACCGAATTGCAAGGCGGCATCCGCATCGTAGTGCAAGCCGCCCAAGGCCGGGCGCATGAGGAAACTGAAGAGGGTATTGACCGTATCAATGACACCTTCGCGGCTGCGGAAGTTCTCCGTCAACGGCAGCACTTGATGATGCTCGCCGGCCATCTTCCATTCATGCTCGTAGCCCTGAAAGATGTGCGGGTTCGCGAGGCGGAAGCGGTAGATGCTCTGTTTCACATCACCGACCATGAAGCGGTTCGCTTCCGCACCGCTGCGGCTGACGGAGCGGATGATGGCATCTTGCGCGGCGTTGATGTCCTGACATTCATCCACAAAGATGTGGTCGAAACGCTGCTGCCACGTGCGGGCGGTGGCAGTGGGCTGGCCATTGGCGTCGAGGAGCAACTGGAGCGAAAGCTGTTCGAGGTCAGCGAAGTCCACGCCACCCATGTCGCGTTTCGCGGTGCGATAACATTCGGTGAACTCCTGCGTGAGTTCGAGCAAGGCGCGCATCATGCCGCGCACTTGCTGCCAATCGCTGGCGATGGGGTCGTGGCCGTCTTTAGGCAGCAGGGAGCGGAGGAAATCGGCGTCGTTGAAAAAGGAATCCAACGGTTTGCGGAATTTCTTGGTGCCGTGTTTCCAGACCTCATCCGCTTCGGCGACCGTTCCCAGCGCCTGACTGAGCCGCTCCAATGAGGGAGCGGTCAGAAAGCTGTCCAGCGCACCGCGGATGGGTGAAAGGTTTGCTGCGTCACGAGCGGTTTCGGCGACGATGCCCTGCCATTCATTCGCCCAATCGGCGGCTCCAGTGAGCAAGGCGTCCTGCCAGAGGTCCGGTTGCTCACCCGCGTAGAAGGCCAGTGTGTCTGCTAGCCAGGCGTGCGGCTGGGCGAGCGATTGCATGAAGACGTGCAATTGCCAGACGAGTTTGCGGATGCCTTTATCATCGCCGCGACCGTAGCGTTCGATGAGTTCGCGGACTTGCTCGCCGCGAGCGGAGGTGTCGGCGTAGGCGCGCTGGAACAATTCTTCGAGCACTTCCTGAGCGAGCGGGCGGGTCTGTTGCTCATCAAGGACGGTGAGCTGGGGATCGACCTGGAGCTCGTGGAAATGCTCACGCACGAGACGCAGGCAGAAGGCGTGCAGCGTGGAGATGAACGAGGTGTCCAGCAGCGCCAGTTGTTCGGCGAGGCGCAGATCATCTGGCGCGGCGGCGATCTGCTCCTGCAAGGCATCGCGGATGCGGTGGCGCATCTCGGCGGCGGCGGCCTCGGTGAAAGTCACCATGAGGATGCGATCGATGGCAACGCGCTCTTCGAGGACTAGGCGCAGACAGCGATACACGAGCGTAGTCGTCTTGCCGGTGCCCGCGCCGGCCACGAGCAGCACGTTGCCCTTGGCCTCGATGGCCGCGCGTTGTTGGAGAGTCGCGTTGGCGCTGCTCACTTGGATTCCTCCTTCGCTTTCTTTGGCAGCTTGAGCACGCGATACTTGTCGCTCCAATCATCGAAGCGGCAGACGGGGCGATAGGCGCAGTGAGCGCAGGCCGTCTCGGAGTTCTTGCGATACGGCGAGACGGTGACATCTCCGGCGAAGATGCCGAGGCCGATGCGTTTCAATTGGCCTTCGATGTCATCGAGCAACTGTGTGAAATCCGCGCGGCCGACGCCATCCTTGCTCTGGCGATGGGTATTGAACTGGTCGCTCTGCTTGCGATCGGCTCGGCCATCGAACTGGTCGATGAAATCCAAGCTGTAGCGGCCATGGTGGCGATGGGCTTCGCGGGAGTTGAGGTTCAATTCCTCCTGCGCGGCTTCGCGATTTGCGCCGGTGCTATTATCGGCACGGAGGCTGATGTAGAACGCACCGGCGGGGATGAGCTGGCCGGTGCCGAAGGGATTTTGCGCACCAGAAAGCTGGCGCAAGTACGCGAGATAGGAGAGCAACTGGAGCTGCAGGCCGTGGTGCAGCTTGATAGCTTCGAGTTTTTTGGTGCTCGATTTGTAATCGAACACGGCAATGAGCGCCTGATCGCTTTCTGGTTTGCGAAAGAGATCGATGCGGTCGATGCGGCCGCGCAGGACGAGCGTGCGGCCATCGCCGAGATCGAGCTGCCAGCCGGGGAGTTCACTGCCGCTCATGCCGAAGCTGAGTTCCACGGCTTCGGGATCGAAACGGTATTGCGGCATCCAGCTCACGAGCACGGCCATCAGGCGTTCGAGGCGCGTGATGAGCATCCGACCTAGGAATTCGCGTTGGCGGTCATGCACGAAGAGACCGTCGCGGAACACGGGCAGGATCTGTTCGCCCAGCTTGTGCACGAGGGCAGCGGCTTCGGTCGGCGAGAGATCGCGCCAGCGGCGTTGCTCGGCCTTCAAGGCGCGATGGAACTTATCGAGGATCTCGTGCAGGAGACTGCCGCGTTCGCGGACATCGGTCTCGAAGCGTTCCCGTTCATCCGCTTTCAGGCCGCGAGCGACGAAGAAGCGGAAGGGACAGGCGGAAAAATCTTCCAGGCTGCTGACGGAGCCGGGCAAGGACGTGCCGTAAAGCGCCGTGACGGCCGCAGGCGAGAGGTGATCTTGCGCGAGGGCGTGCTGGATGCGCTGCTGGCGCTTCACCAAGGCAAGCACAGGATGCCAGAAGGGCTGGCCTTCATGCGCGTCACCCGCTTGCTGCACACTGGTGACCCAGTTGGGCAAGGAGAGGAGTTCCGGGAGAATCTCCACTTCAGCGGGTTTCAGAGTGCCGTTGAAAATCTCATGCTCATCGTAATCGAACAGCTGATCGAGCTGGTCGATGAACGGCGAAGGATTGAGCGCGGTGCCCTTCTGGTTCTGGCGCGACCAGCAGACGACAAGCTTTTGCCGGGCGCGGGTGAAGGCGATGTAGCCGAAGTAGCGTTCGTGCGCGAGGCGTTGCTGCGCGGTCATGCCGAGCGGCTGGTCATGCTGCATGAGCACCTGACGATCCACTTCGGAAAGGATGACCGGGGCATCCGGTGGCGCGGGGAAGACGCCTTCATTCACGCCGAGAACGATGGCGACTTGCAGATCGGGATTACGCGAACGGTCGATGGCACCGACGGTGACTTGGTCTAATGCAGGCGGGATGACGCCGATGGTCAGGCCCGCGAGACCGGCATCCACGACGGCGAGCCAGTCGCGCGTGCTGAGGGTGTCGGTCTCGAAGGCGAGCTGGAGGCTTTCATCCCAGTCGTTCAACTGTTCCCAAACGGTCTGGTGAATGGCGGCGAACTCGGGATGTTGCGGATCGGGATGGCGGCTCCATTCCTCCAGCACGTCGGTGACTTTCAGGTCCACCCAGAGCTGGCGGATGAGGCGGGAGAGTTCCTGACCGGAGACGCCGCCCGCGCGGTTCAGCTCATCCACGAAACGGGCGAAGGGCGGGACGATCTTTTGGCGGAAGAATTCCAGGCGGTTCGTGAGGCCGGGCTCTTTCTCGATGACGAGGGGTTCACGCCAGCGCGGGCCTTCCCAGCCGCGGGCGAGGGCCTGGTTCTCGAGTTCGTCCACGAGCTGGTCATCGTCGGTGACGAGGCCGCATTTCAGCGCTGCGAACCAGTCGGCGTTGCGCCAATTGAAGGCGGCAAGGCGGAGGGCACTGCGGGTCAGCTCGGCCAGCGGGTGATGCGCGACGGATTCGCGTTTATCGAGAAAGTACGGGAGACGATGACGGTTGAAGACGCGCTGGATGATGTCCTGATAGCCCTCGATGCTGCGCATGAGCACAGCGACATCACGATAGCGGCCACCGCTGCGGACGTGCTGGTGGATGGCGCGGGCGGCGTAGAGCACCTCGGCCTCGGCATCGAAGCATCCGACGAGCTTCACCCAATCACCGGTGAACTGCCAGCCTTGGGGATCGGTCCAGTGCTTCTCCAGATGGAAGAGCGAAGGAGATTCGGCGAAGCGGCTGCGTTCGCGCTGGCGTTCCAGGCAATGCACGGTGACGTCGATGGCAGCTTCACTTTCGAGACGGTTGCGGCAGCGGCGATACGTCTGGGCGACGACGGACCATTGTGAGAGCCAGGTGGCGGATTCCTTCGGTTCGCCATCGAGACAGAAAGCGAGCGTGGCGTGTTCGCACAAGGGGAGAAAAGTCGCGAGGAGATGCAGTTCCTGCGGGGTCATCTCGGCGAAGCCATCCATCCAGAGGCCGCCGAGCTGGAAGGTGCCGCCAGAGGCGCGCGCGCTTTTCTTCAGGGCGTCAGCCGCCATCTCCAGCAGGGCGCTGACATCGTTTAGCTGGTGGTCTTTCAGCCACGCGATGTAGGCGCGCAGGATCATGCCGATGTCATGGAGCTTGTCGCCAAGGCGGCCTTCGACGGGGACTTGGGCGGCGAGTTCCGCGAGCTTCGTGGGTGAGAGACGGTGTTGCTGCACTTCACGGAGCAACAGGCTGAGCTGCTGGGCGAAGCCGGGCAGGCGCGCGGTGGAGCGGAAGATCTTTAGCTCGGGTTGATGCCGCGCAAGGATGGCGCGCAGGACCATGACGCGGCCTTCTTCCGAGAGGATGCGCGGAGGCGTCTCGCCGAGTTCGCGCAGAATGAAATCGGCGAGGCGGTCAAAGGCGACGATCTGCAGACGGGTGTAACCGGCGAGCGCGGGATCGGCGAGCAACTGGCGTTCGAGCTGGAACGTGGCCTGTTTCGGAGCAAGCAGGAGCAAGGGCGGGCCTTCGGGCCGGGCCGAAAGCTCCGCCCGGATCTCCGCGAGACAGCGATAGGTCTTGCCGCTGCCCGCAGGGCCGAGAAGGAAGGTTGCTTGCAACGGGGATAGTTAAGCGGGAGAAGGCGGAGGGGGAAAGACTAGTTATGAATTATGAGGTTTGAATTATGAATGGGAGGGGAAACATCGAAGCCGGTTGCACCGGCGGGCGAATGAGCAGCGAAAAGGGACGGGATTTTGAACAGGAGGGAACGGAGAGAACAAGGGGTTTCAGGAATGAATACAATGTACGAGCCCGCCTCCTTGATGGAGCCTAGCATGGCGACCGTGATCGCCGGGTCGTCCTCACTTTACTTCGCTGGCGCGCCCAGCCAGCGGACGGCGTTCTCGATGACACGCAGATTCTCGGTCTGTTGGAACACCGGATACGTTTCGTGGCCGGGGCGGTAGTAGAAGACGCGGCCCTGGCCGACCTGCCAGACGCAACCGCTGCGGAAGTGTTCGCCCTTGTCCCAACGTTCTTCGAAGATGACGGCATCGGGCGTGGGGACGTGGAAAGGCTCGCCATACATCTCGGTGCGCGGGATGTCCCATTTCACCGACAGTCCTTTGGCGATGGGATGCTGCGGCAGGAGGGTGGTGACGTGGGAGGGCGCGCCGTCATTCCGGTAGGTGGGGAAGACGCAGGTGGGGAGTGCGAGTTTCCAGAGGTTGCCTTCGCCCTTGGTCACGGAAGGGGTTAGCGGGGCGTCCTTGCGGATCATTTTGTAGATGGGGTTTTCGTTCTGGTATTCCCATTTGACGGTGGCGCGCTCGGCAGCGGGAATCTGGGCGAGGGCATCGGCCTTGGCGCGGTCTTGCATGAGTTTCACAAAAGGTTTGGCCCAATGCGCGGAGTGCAGGCCGATGAAGCCGAGCTTGCCGGCGCGCACGCGGCTAGCGACGCGCTCAGTGTGTTCATCGGTGAAGAGGGTGGATTTGCGGTGGGCCCACCAGATGATGACATCGGTGTCATCCAGCGTGGCTTCATCCACGCCTTGTTCGGGTGCATCGAAGTGGGCGGTCTTCACGACCAGGCCAGGCAAGGTGCGGAGGTGCGCGGCGATGGTCTCGCCGAGGAACTTGTCGCCGTAAGCCTGCTTTTGCTCGGGCTGCTGTTCATCCCAGATGAGGACGCGGATGGGTTTGGGTGCCGACTCGGCGGCATTGAGGGAAAGGCCCAGCAAGAACGCGAGGGTGGTGGCGAGCAGCGATTTCATAAGGGTGCTATGGAAAACATCAAGGAGAAGGGCTCATGAAGTCAAGCGAGGTGAAAATCAGGATCACATGCCTGTTCGTATCCTGAGCCAGAGGCCGACAGTGAAGCGGCAGCACTACCGGTGGATGGATATCCAAAACCGTGTTTTGTTTTCTGCTGAATGGTAGATGTTGCTGTCCACTCTGATCATGGCATTGGATACCGAGCCCGATGTCACAGGTGCCCCGCTGTTATGGTTAACAATCAGGAAAAACATCTGGTTACTTTGCAGCAGAGACAGGCCCTCGCTGTTGGGGAACAATTTTTTCTCATTCAACCAACGATTGGTCGGCAGCTTGCGTCCATCAGGCAGGACCACCGTTTTCTCCTGGGCTGAAAAGAGGATGATGTTCCCTTGAAAATATCCGAACAGATAGAAAGCAGGATAAATGGCAGCAAGCGCCAGCAACGCAATGATGAGTTCCAGCCGGTATGCCTTCATAATCCGCTATTCGTCATTTTGGGTCCGTGAATACATTTGCTCCGCATTCGCCGCAGTTGCCGGAGGCGATGGCGATGTTCGCGGCGAGCCCGATCAAAGGCTTCTTACAATGAGGGCAGTGATAACTATGCCGGTTTTGCAGCCGGATGGCATACCAGGCCAGCAAGGCGAAACTGGTGAGCAGACCGAGCAGGATGAAAATGGACACATTTTTCGCCCACGGTTCGTTAATCTCTTTTTTCTCGATATAGTCGCCCAGCGGGATCATGGCCATGATGCCGACGAACAGGATGACCATCCAAATGCCCAACCGCCGGTTGATCGCCCGGGTCTGGCGCTGCTGGCTGGCGATGAACTCCTGCTTGGTCATGGAATGGCACCACCGTAAGCCAGCACCGGAAAAAGTGCAACGGGAACAGGGGTTTTCAGAATCTAAAGGATCTGGTTGGCTACGGAGAACATCGCGGACTGCCGGCCCTGACACTTGGTATCGGGGCACGGGATGTGGCCATGCGTGAGGCGGTGTGCAAGGGGTGGGATAGCCAATCGCAAATAGGCGATAGCCGAGGGGGGATGGTCTCAGGCCTCAGGTCCAAAGGCTCAAGTCAGGGGAGGTTTTGGCGTGAAAATTTGAGTTAGTTAAAAATGGCGGGTGAGGTTTTGAGGGAAAAGCGGAAATCTTCGATTGGAATTTCTTGGATGCGAAGGGTTTGGGGAGAAATGTCGCTTTTAGACAACAAATAGTAGTGGTTTGAGTGGTGGGGATGTGGGAAAGTGCAGGTGCTGGCAGCTCGCTGCTGGTAAAGGACGGGGTAAGGCTCGGTCTCAGGTTTCAGGTCTGGAACAGAAGAACGCGCCGAAAATCCTCAAGCCAAGTGATTCGATGGAATCGTTTTGGTG
>JAEYXS010000025.1 GCA_023431185.1 Verrucomicrobiota bacterium | reverse complement strand
GCGGGGGACAAAAATTAGCCCCCGGGCAAAACGGGGGCGGTGACGTTTGCGGTCCGAGTTTTAGCGGAGTATGGGGTCCGAAACTTGCTGTTAACAAATGCGGCGGGCTGTCTGAACACCCGCTGGCGATGTGGCGACCTCATGGTGCTGCGGGATCATATCAATTTAATGGGAGTAAATCCCTTGTGCGAAATGGGTTGGAAGAGTTTTGCAGATTTTGTAGATTTGACCGCAAGCTATGACACGGAGTTGCGGAGCTGGCTGCATGAGGCCGGGCGGGTGGCCGGTTTGAAACTGCGGGAGGGGGTTTATCTGGCGGTGTCCGGGCCCAGCTACGAGACGCCCGCGGAAATCCAGGCTTTTAAGCGGCTGGGTGCGCAGGCGGTGGGTATGAGCACGGTGCCGGAGGTGATAATGGCCCGGCGGCTGGGCCTGCGGGTGGCGGCGGTATCTTGCCTGACCAATATGGCGGCCGGTTTGGCGGGACAAGGCATCTGCCATGACGAGGTGATGGCCACGGGCAGGCGGAACAGTCCACGAAACACAGAAGTGGTACGTATTTTTGCACAGAAGTTTGCGCCCGTGAGAAAGGGTGTTTAATATTTAATAAATGATGCCAAACCGCCGCTTAAGACCGGGCCGTTGGTAGGAATTGAGGAATGAGCGAACATTGGACACATGTGCTGGGGCTGGCGGCTTGGCCGGTCCTGGCGGTCGGAACGGACGGGCGCGTGGCAGACGTGAACGATGCCGCGCTGCAATGTTTTGGCCTGGAGGTGAGCGGGCGCGCTTTCAGTGATTTCTGGGATGTTTCCAACCCGACCGATGCCGCCACTTTCTTGCATCAGGTGTCCAATACTTCGGCGACGCCCACGGTCGTCCAGCTCAAGGATTGCGAGGGCAAGAAAATCTCTTTCGCCAGCTACTCCAGTCCCATCCGCGTCTCCGGGGGGACGGGCTGCCTGTTGCAACTATTTCAGGAAGTGCCGACGGCGTCGGGCCATACGACGATGTTCTTCCGCCAGCCGGAAAAGCCGGCAACCGGGCCGATGGATCCGGCGCATGTGCACAAGCAAAAGCTGGATTGCGCGCTGCAACTTACCCGGACGGTGGCTTTGGATTTCAACAATGCGCTGACGAGCGTGCTGGGGCATACCTCGCTCATCCTGCGCAAGCTGCCGGCGGACAGTCCGTGGCGCAATTCCCTGGTGGAGGTGGAGAAGTCCGCGGAGAAGGCGGCGGAGATCGCGCATGACCTGGCGGTGTTCAGCCGCCAGGAGAAGGACACCAAGGCGCAGGTGGCGGGCAATCTGAACGATCTGCTGCGCCACGGAGTGGAGTCCTTCCGCGGGCTGGCAGGCAGCGGGGTGGAATGGAAGTTGCATCTGGAGAGCAAGCTTTACACGGCGAATTTTGAAGAGGGCAAGATGCAGCAGGCGGTGATGAAGGTGCTGGAGAACGCCGTGCAGGCCGTGGGCAAGGAGGGGCGCATCACGGTGGTCACGCGCAACCGCGATGTAGCGGAAGCCACCCAGGATGGGAGCGTCATGCTGGCGCCCGGATCATACGTCTGCCTGGAAGTTTCCGACAGCGGCGCGGGGATCACCAAAGAGATCTTGCCGAGAATCTTTGAGCCTTTTTTCACCACGAAGTACGGACATCGCGGCCTGGGGCTGGCGTGGGTCTATGGCATCGTGTCGAATCATGGGGGGCTCATCGCGGTCTCCAGCCAACCGGGGCAGGGAGCGGTTTTCCGCATCTACCTGCCCGCGCAGAAGCGGGTGGTGCAGGACCGGGTTTACAACGATGATGAACTGCGGGGCACGCAGACGATCCTGATGGTGGATGATGAAGACCTGCTGCTGACGATGGGCGAGATGGTGCTTACCTCTTTTGGCTACCGGGTGATCACGGCCAGCAGCGGGCAGCGGGCGCTGGAGCTGCTGGAAGAGCACGGGCCGCGGATTGATCTGCTGATCACCGACCTGGTGATGCCGAAGATGAGCGGCCGGGAACTGATCGAGAAGGTGCGTCCGAACTTCCCGTATCTGCCCATAATCTGTACATCCGGCTATGTCCGTTCGAAAAATGCCGAGGACGCCAGCGGGGAGGTTTACCTGCAGAAACCCTTTAGCAGTCAAGACCTTCTGTTAAAAGTCAAGAAGGTGCTTAATCCGGAAGAATACCATACTGCGTAACATTAGTTGACTTTATTACTTTTCCCTAATAATAGACTCTCTCATGCAAATTGAGAGCCTGAAAGTTTTCACTGATCTAGCCGAAACGGAGAGTTTTACCAAGGCTGCCCAGATCAACAGCGTGACGCAGTCTGCTGTGAGCCAGCAGATTAGCTCGCTGGAGCGGCACTTCAAATCCATCCTGATCGAGCGCAGCAAGAAGAAGTTCCGCCTGACCCGGGAGGGGCAGGTGCTTTACGAATACAGCAAGCAGATTATCCAAACTTACGATGCGCTGCAGAACCGCATCCAGGAGATCAAGGACATCGTGTCCGGTACGATCCGGGTCTCGACGATTTACAGCATCGGTCTGCATGACCTGCCGCCGTATCTGAAGCAGTTCCTGAAGCAGTTCCCCACGGTGAACGTGCATGTGGAGTACCGCCGGGCGAACCAGGTGTATGATGATGTGCTGGGCAATGTGGTGGACATCGGCCTGGTGGCCTATCCGCAGAAGGAGTTGCGGCTGGAGATCGTGCCGCTGCGCGAAGATCCGATGGTGCTCATCTGCCATCCGCAACATCCGTTCGCGAAAGCCAAGCAGATCAAGCTCAAGCAGATCGCGGGGCAGAAGTTCGTGGGTTTTGAGCCGGACATCCCGACGCGCCGGGCCATCGACAAGGTGTTCAAGGATCACGGTGTCTCGCTGATGCCGGTGATGGAGTTCGACAACATCGAGACGGTGAAGCGCGCGGTGGAGATCGATGCGGGCATCTCGATCGTGCCGCACAACACCATCACACAAGAGATCCAGAAACAGACCCTGGTGGAGGTGAAGATCGAGGATGCGGAATTCTTCCGTCCGCTGGCGGTGATCTACAAGAAGAGCAAGGTGCTCTCGCCGGCGATGAAGCAGTTCTTCTCGATCTTGAAGTGCTGAGCCGAGTTGGTTTGTAAAAATGTCAAAGGCGACCGGCGTGATGC
>JAEYXS010000014.1 GCA_023431185.1 Verrucomicrobiota bacterium | reverse complement strand
GGTGTGGACTGGTGGCTAGAGTACCGCAGGACAGGATGCCATTGCGGAGTGTCACACTGAACAAACTGGATGGTAAGCTGCTTCGGGGAATGTATGAATTATGAAGTATGAGTTATGAAGGGGAATGGGACTCATGGGACCGAGGGGACGTATGGGGAAACATCGAACATCCAACATCGAACTCTGAACTTCGAGAGATGGGAGGTGTGCGATTTGGCGTGAAATGGGCGGGGACTTTTGGCCTGATGGTCGGGCGGTGGTTTTCGAAACCGCGCGGCATGTTAGCCAAAGGTTATTTTACGGCGTCCTACGTTTCCTCTGTGGATGACACGGAGCAGCCGTTTGCCTTGTGGGTTCCCCTCAGCTATTCGCGGCGCAAGGCGTATCCGCTGATGGTGGTGTTGCACGGTTCGGATGCGGATCATCGCATGATTCCGGAGGAGTGCTTCGAGATGCACGAGGGTGGTTTCCGGGAGGATGTGATCGTGCTCAGTCCGTTTGGGCGTGGTGATATCGATTATCGAGGACCGGGCGAGATGGATCTCTGGGAGGCGATGCGCTGGGTGAAGGAGCGGTATCGCGTGGATGCGCGGCGGCAATATCTCACGGGGCTTTCGCTCGGTGGTTATGCGGCGTGGCAACTGGCGTGTGAGTATCCGGAGCAATGGGCGGGCATCGCGCCGGTGTGCGGGGGTGGTGATGTGAAAGCAGTGGCGGCGATGAAATCCGTGCCGGTGTGGTGTGTGCATGGCGAGTATGACGACGTGGTGCCGGTGGAGAATGCGCGGCGGATGGTGGATGCGCTCAAGCTCGCGGGCGGGAAAGTGCGTTACGATGAATTGCGCGGCTGGGGACACAATTCGTGGGAGTGGCTCTACGATCCGGCGCGGAAAAAGGATTCGCTGGCGGAATGGTTCCTTACTCATCGCAAGAGCAAGGTGCCGCAGCCGGTGTTGGCGCCGAAGCGGCGCGGCACGTTCATGGATCTGTTCAGCGAGCGGGTGATCATCACTTATCCGGCGCATTCGCCGGTGCCGCGTGAGGTGGAGATGCTCCGGCAGCAGGCAGAGCGGCTGGCGCGGTTCTCCTGGGGTGAGAATACGATGCGCGCGGGGCATCTACTGGTGCGTAGTGATGTGGAGTTGACGGCGGCCGAAGTCGCGCAGGCGAATGTCATCGCGCTCGGGCGCAGTGACAATCACGCGTGGCTGAAGCGAGCGGAGCGCAAGCTCGTCGCACGGCATGTGAAGGGGCAGTTGCAGGTGGATCGCCAGCCGTATCTCGGCAAATCATTGCTCGCGCTCACGATGCAGCAGAGTCCCTGGAGCAAGGAGAATTTGCTCGGTGTGCTGACGTATCAGCAGTTCCGGCAGATGAAGGACATCGCGCACTTTGTGCTGAATCGGCTGGGCAGTCTGACTGCGGTGAATGTTTATGATACCGCTGAAAATAAATTCCTGATGACGAAGGAGTTGCTGTAGCCGCCGACGTTAGTCGGCGCCAGCTGGCGAAAAGAGTTTGCGCGGACTGATCCCGCATGCGGGACGGCTACTTGCCGTTCTGTGCTCTCTGCCAGAGATCGAAGTGATACAGTGCCACGGCCACCAGGGCGTGCTGGATTTTCCCTGAGCGGATGAGTTCCGGGATGTCTTTTACGGGCACCAGCTTGGTGATGATGTCCTCGCCGTGATCGAAGCGGGTCTCCGAGGTGAAATGGCAGTTGCGAACCAGCACGGTGTAACAGGTGTTGTTCATGATGGCCGGGTTCGCGGCGATCTGCCCCAGTAACACCGCGTGCTCGCCCTCAAAGCCGGTTTCCTCCAGCAGTTCACGCAAACCGGCTTCCACAGGGTCGGAGTCATGGCTGTCGATGATGCCGCCGGGGATCTCGAGTTCCACCGTGTTCGTGCCGTGGCGGAACTGCTCCACCATCACGAGTTCGTTCTTGGGTGTCACCGCGATGACGTTGACCCAGTTGCGCGACTCGATGACGTAGAATTCATGGTCCTTGTGCGTGCGGGGAGAGACCTTGCGGTCGCTGCGGGTGGTGAAGATGCGGTAGTTGTTCAGCGGCTTCGATTCCACCAGCGGCCATGGTTTGATCTCGTCATTCATGTGTCTCCTTGTGGCTTACAACTACAATCCCCTTTCTTTGGCGGCCCAGCCCTGACGCATCAGCGTCAGGAGATGAGTGAGCGCCTCTTCGTACGTCCTGCCCTTGCTCTCGGCGAGCTGGCGGGCCCGCTTGTCGAGTTGCCCTGCCATCTCCAGAGACTTGGCTTGCGGGCAACCCATGGCCACGAGCACTTGGGCAAGTTGTTCGTGGTCCATGGTGAAGAAAAGGTTAAGCTGTCGCTGCCGTGATGCGCACGCTTTCCACGGCGATGCGTTCCCTGGGCTTGCTGCGCTCGCCGCCGTTGCTCATGCCCACGGGAGTTTCACCGATGACACCCAAGACGTCGTCACCCGTGATGACTTTGCCAAAGGCAGTGTATTTCCCATCCAGAAAATCGGCTTTCGCGAGGCAGATGAAGAACTGGCTCCCGGCGGAGTTCGGATCATTGGAGCGAGCCATGGAGAGCACGCCGCGCACATGGGGCCGCGTATTGAACTCCGCCTTCACCTTCCAACCGGGATTGCCGGTGCCCCAGCGGTGCTCTTCTTCCGGATCTTTGGTGAGCGGATCGCCGCCCTGGATCATGAAGCCTTTCACGATGCGGTGGAAGCAGGTGCCGTCGTAAAAGCCTGAGTTGGCGAGCTTTTTGAAGTTCTCGACCGTCTTCGGGGCGACGTCCGGCCAGAATTCCACGACCATTTCGCCCTTGTTGGTCTTGATGACGGCCACTTCTTTATTTGCTTCCATGATAAGGTTGTCCGTTGCCTTTTAGGCCGGATGTAAGCTAGCTTTTGCCGCACTTTGCGGTTTGTCACGTCATTTTACGGTTGAACCCAAAGGCCGGTTGGGGCGTCCAATAGGCTGAACGTCCCGGGTTTGAGACTTTTTGAGACTAACTATATGAAGCAATCAGTAATCCGTTCGCTGTTACTGGGTGGTCTGCTTATGGCTGCCAATGCCCCTTTTTCCATCATGGCACAAGACAACCTCCCAGACGGGCTCTACGCGGAACTCGACACCACGAAGGGCAAAATCCTCATCCAGCTTGAATTCGAGAAGGCGCCGCTCACCGTGGCGAACTTTGTCGGTCTGGCCGAGGGCACCAAGGATTCCAACAAGCCGAAAGGCACCAAGTTTTACGATGGCGTCATCTTCCATCGCGTCATCCCGGGCTTCATGATCCAGGGCGGCGATCCCGATGGCCGGGGCACGGGCGGTCCGGGTTACAGGTTCGCGGATGAGTTCGATCCCAGTCTGCGGCATAAGGGCCCGGGCATCCTCTCCATGGCGAACGCCGGTCCCGGCAGTAATGGCAGCCAGTTCTTCATCACCCTTGCTGACACGCCGCATCTGGATGGCAAACACAGCATCTTCGGCAAGGTCATCAAGGGCCAGGACGTGGTGGAAGCCATCGGCAACACCCCGCGCACTCCGCAAGACCGGCCGGTGACGGAAATGAAGATGAACACCGTGAAAGTCATCCGCCAAGGCGACAAGGCCAAGGCGTTCAAGGCGGATCAGGAGGCTTTCAATGCCTTGCTGAAAAAGGCGGAAGCGAAGGTGGAGGAAGACCGCAAAAATGCGGGTGCCCGCGAGCAGAAGCAGTTGGAAGGTGTCATCACGAGCTTGAAGGCGAAGTATCCCAAGGCGGAATTGGTGACCAGCAAGACGGGCCTGCAATACCTCATCGTGGCCGAGGGCAAGGGCGATAAGCCCAAACCCGGCACGAATATCAAGGCCCATTACACCGGCAAACTGGTGAATGGCATGGTGTTCGACAGTTCCATCGAGCGTGGAGAACCCATCGAGTTCCCGGTCGGCACCGGCATGGTCATCAAGGGCTGGGACGAAGCCTTGGTGGATATGAAGAAGGGCGAGAAACGCGTGCTCATCATTCCGGCAGCGCTCGGTTACGGTGCGCGCGGTGCTGGTGGTGTCATCCCGCCGAATGCCACGCTGATCTTCGATGTGGAGCTGGTGGGCTTTTAAGCGGAAAAGCTGAGAAATAATAGCAAACCGCCGTCCGGCTGGCGCTGGACGGCGGTTTTGCTTTTCGGAGCGCGACTCTCCGAGTCGCAGCAAGGTTCATAAGCAAAGCAGGTTTTGAAAATGTCAGATGTATTGGCGCATGCCTGTTACTTTGGCGATGAATCCCATATTTGCTCAGGAAAGTTGCTGCGACTCGGAGAGTCGCGCTCCGCTGGAAACCAGTCAAAATCAGGGGGTATGAACGGAATTTCTGATTAAGCGGATTAGGGGACCCAAATTCGTCCCTTTTGTTCAAAAAAATCGCTTGTGAAAAATTTCACGATGAGACACTCTGCCGGACCGTTTCGGATGTAACGAAGCACGGGTGCGTCCCTACACTGGGGTTCGCGAACGGCTTTATTGGGTAAATTAGATGCGCACGCTGAAATCCATTTTGGCGGCAGTGGCCTTATTGGCGCTGCCACTGTTCGGTCTGGCAGCTGAGTCTGCGGCTCCAGCTGTGCAGCAAACGTTGTCGGCGGCTACGAATGCTGCCGGTGAGGTGGCTGCTCAGGCAGCCGATGCGGATCACGGTCATGGCGAGCATCACGGTTTGCCGGCTTATGCGCCGGTCTTGGTCGATTTGGGTTTCTTCAAGATCACGAACTCCATGGTGGTTACTTGGATCGTGGCGGTTTTCCTTATCGTCGGTGCGCAGATGGCAACGAGCAAGCTGCAGAGGGTTCCCACTGGCTTGCAGAACTTCGTTGAGTGGATTGTGGAGAGTTTGGAGAGCTTTTTGTCGGGTTTGCTTGGGCCCAAGCTCGCTCGTGAGACGTTTTGGTTCTACGCTTCTGTTTTTCTCTTCATTTTGTTCGCTAACTGGTTTGGTCTGGTTCCGGGTGTTGGCTCCATCGGTTGGGGTGTGCCGGATGCGGATGGTCATCTGCATCACTTGAGCCGTCCGGTTTTCCGTGGTGCGAATGCTGACCTGAACATGACTTCGGCCATGGCGATGGTGTTCTTCTTCGCGTGGATTTATTGGGCGATCAAGGCGAATGGTGTGGGTGGCACGTTCAGCCATATTTTCGGTTATCATGGTGACGCGGTGGGTGGTATGAAAGCGTTCCTGATCTTGGTCTTCTTGATGGTGGGCTTGCTGGAAGTCATCTCCATCGTGTTCCGTCCGGTGTCCCTCAGCTTCCGTCTCTACGGTAATATTTTCGCCGGTGAAAACCTGCTGGAAGCGATGGCTTTGATGGGTGGCAAGTGGTTTGGCTGGCTGGTGCCGTTGCCGTTCTACCTGTTGGAACTGCTGGTAGGCTTCGTGCAGGCCTTGGTGTTCACCTTGTTGACGGCGATTTTCACCCAGTTGATCTGCTCGCACGGCGGGGATGACCACGCGCACGAAGAGGCCGGACACGAGCATCATTAAGATTTTAACAATTTCGGCAGCCTGACCATTGGCTATGACTGTGGGGGCTGCCGGGAAAGACAAAGAAAGGTAAATAACATGTTCGCAGAAATCAGTGGCAATCTGCACGTAGCCATCGCGGCTCTCGGCTC
The DNA here is from genome assembly GCA_023431185.1 of Verrucomicrobiota bacterium. Taxonomy (GTDB): domain Bacteria; phylum Verrucomicrobiota; class Verrucomicrobiia; order Limisphaerales; family JAEYXS01; genus JAEYXS01. The sequence goes on along the minus strand of JAEYXS010000014.1, from coordinate 73,385 downwards.
CGCTATCGCCGTAGGTATCATCGGCATGAAGGCGTCCGAAGCAGTTGGTCGTAACCCGGGTGCATCAGGCAAGATCCTGACCCAGGCGATCATCAGCTCCGCGTTGGCGGAAGGTATCGTGTTCTTCGCGATCTTCCTCGTGAAGTAAGCCTGTTAATTGATCCGGGCTGCTTCGGCAGCCCGGATTAATGCGGACAAGTTTTTAAATTTTAGATTATATGATCGATCATCTGATGCTTGCGGCAGCCGCGGCTGCTCCGGCTGGTGCGGACCAGAGCATTCCGGCGCAAATCGCGGAGACATTCGGCTGGAACGCCTCGCTGTTCATTTCCCAGGTCATCTCTTTTTGCGTCGTCGCGTTCCTGCTCAAGAAGTTTGCTTACGGCCCAATCTTGAACATGCTCGCGGAGCGTCAGAAGACGATCCAGCAGAGCTTGGAGAACGCCGAGAAGATCAAGGCGGAACTCGCCCAGGCGGAGACGGAGCGCAAGCGTTTGATTTCTGAAGCCAGCGCTGCGGCCGCCAAGATCATCGAAGAAGCCCGGGCGGCAGCGGCTGCGATCACCGAGCGTGAAAGCCAGAAGGCAGTTACTGCCGCAGCGGAGATCATCGCCAAGGCCAAGCAGGCGAACGAGAGCGAATTCAAGCGCCTCGAGACCGAGTTGAAGCGTGAGATCGGCGGTCTCGCTGTTAAGGCCGCGATGCAAGTTTCCGGCAAGATCCTGACGGCGGAAGACCAGAAGCGTCTGGCCGAGGAAACAAACCGTCAGTTGGCTGCTTAAGCCTGAACAATTTAATAATTCACTGTGAAAATCGGCAAACAAGCCCGTCGTGATGCCAAGCAGCTCTTCTTGACCTGCAAGGTGAACGGTCTGTTGGACGAGAGCCGCGTGCGGGAGGCGGTGACCCAGGTGATCGCGCGCAAGCCGCGTGGTTATGTGGGGACGCTCCAGCATTTCCAGCGCTTGGTGAAGCTGGACCTTGACCGCCGTACGGTGCGCGTGGAAAACGCGACTGAGACCTCGCCGGAATTGATGGCCAGCATCAAGGCGAACTTGGAAAAGCGTTACGGCACAGGTTTGAACATCTCCTTCGGGGTGAATCCCGCCTTGATCGGCGGTTTGCGTATCAAAGTAGGCAGCGATGTGTATGACGGCAGCGTGTCCGCCCGTCTGACGGCCTTGAAAGAATCTCTGTAATTTTTAGGAACTTTAACGAACAGCTATGAGCTCCATTCTCCAGGATATTGAAGCCCAGATCGCCGGCGTGAAAACGTCGGTCTCCAAGCAAAACGTCGGCATCGTCCGTGAGATCTCTGACGGTGTGGCGAAGATCGAAGGTCTGACGGACGCGATGGCCAACGAGATGTTGGACTTCGGCAATGGCGTCATCGGCCTCGCGCTGAACCTCGAAGAAACCGAAGTCGGTGCGATCATCTTGGGTGATTACCTCGGCGTGAAAGAGGGTGCCGAAGTGCGCACCACGGGCAAACTGCTCTCCGTGCCGGTGGGCAAGGGCCTGCTCGGCCGCGTGGTGGACGTGCTCGGTCGTCCGCTGGACGGCAAGGGCCCGATCCAAGCGACCACCCAGTATCCGGTGGAAAAGATCGCGCCCGGCATCATCAAGCGCCAATCCGTGAGCCAGCCGCTCCAGACGGGTATCATGGCCATCGACGCGATGATCCCGGTGGGCCGCGGTCAGCGCGAGCTGATCATCGGTGACCGTTCCACGGGCAAGACCGCGATCGGCGTGGACACGATGATCAACCAGGCCAAGATCAACAATCAGGCCAAGCAGGCGGATGGTTCGTTCCCAAAGGGTTTCCGCCCGGTTTACAGCATTTACGTGGCCGTCGGTCAGAAGCAATCCAACGTGGCGCGCGTGATCGCGGAGTTGGACAAGGCGGGTGCGTTGGAATACTCTATCGTCGTCGTGGCTGCCGCTTCCGACTCTGCCGCGAACCAATACCTCTCTCCGTTCTCCGGTGCGGCGATGGGCGAGTGGTTCATGGATAACGGCATGGATGCCTTGATCATCTATGATGATCTCTCCAAGCAAGCTGTTGCCTACCGCCAAGTTTCCCTCGTCTTGAAGCGTCCGTCCGGCCGTGAAGCGTATCCGGGTGACGTGTTCTACCTCCACAGCCGTTTGCTCGAGCGTTCCGCCCGTGTGAATGAGCGCTCTGGTGGCGGTTCTTTGACGGCGCTGCCGATCATCGAGACGCAAGCCGGTGACGTGTCCGCGTACATCCCGACGAACGTGATCTCGATCACAGACGGCCAGATCTACCTGGAAACGGACTTGTTCTACCAAGGTGTCCGTCCCGCGATTTCCGTAGGTCTCTCGGTGTCCCGCGTAGGTTCCGCCGCGCAGATCAAGGCGATGAAGCAAGTGGCCGGCAAGATCAAGCTGGACCTGGCGCAGTTCCGCGAACTCGCGGCCTTCGCGCAGTTCGGTTCCGATCTCGATGCCAAGACGCAAGCCACGCTCGAGCGCGGCAAGCGCATCGTGGAGCTCTTCAAGCAGAACCAGTACAATCCGTTGCCCGTGGAAAACCAGGTGGCGATCCTCTGGACGATGCAGAACGCGCTGCTGGATGATGTGGCCGTGGAGAAGGTCAAAGATTTCCAAGGCAAGCTCGTTGACTTCCTCAGCACGCGCAAGGCGTCGTTGCTCGAGAAGATCCGCACCGAGAAGGCCATCAATGACGCTCTCGCAGCCGAGTTGAAGGCGGCGGTGACCGAGTTCAAGCAGTCTTACCGCTAAGCGACTTACTAAAGCCGTAAACGCATTTAACTAACCATGCCCAGCACGCGCGACATACGCCGACGGATCAAGTCGGTGAAGAACACGGCGCAGATCACCAAGGCGATGCAGATGGTGGCGTCGTCCAAGATGCGCAAGGCGCAGTTGGCCGCCCTCGCGGGCCGTCCCTATGCCACGCTCATGAACGAGGTGCTGGCAGCGGTGAGCGAAGGTGCCGGTGAATTCACCCACGCGCTGATGGAAAAGCGCGAAGTGAAGAAACGCGCGGTGATCGTGGTCAGCACGGACAAAGGTCTGTGCGGTGCCTTGAACTCCAACTTGCTGCGTGAAGCGGGCAAGCTGGACAAGAACACGACGGTTTACATCACGGCGGGTCGCAAGGCGTCACAGTTCATCGCCCGCACGAAGCGCAATCTGGCGGCGGAGTTCACCTATAAGGACGCGCCGCAGTTCAGCGAAGCGCGTGCGATCTCCAAGTTCGCCCAAGAACTGTTCCTGAGCGGCGAGGTGGATCAGGTGGACGTGCTCTACACGAACTTCATCAATACGCTCACCCAGAAGCCCCAAACCCGCACACTACTGCCGATCGGCGAAGTGAGCGCGCTGGAGGCTGACATGAGCGGTGACAATGAATCCGGCAAGCTGCAGAAGAGCGAGCTGGAATATCTTTTCGAACCGAGCGCTGGCGAGGTGTTCAGCAACTTGCTGCCGCATTACCTGAACTATCAGGTGTATCAGTACCTGCTGGAAGCCAAGGCGTCCGAGCACAGCGCGCGGATGGTGGCGATGAAGAGCGCGACGGACAACGCCAAGCAGCTCATCAAAGACCTTACACTGGAGTACAACAAGCTGCGCCAGGCAAACATCACGAAAGAACTTTTGGAAATCACCAGCGCCGCGATGGCGATGGGCTAATTCTAGATCCGCATGAACAAAGGCAAAATCGTTCAAATCATCGGTCCCGTGGTGGACGTGGAGTTTGCAGGCAATCTGCCTGCGATCTACAACGCCCTGACCATCAATTTCACGCCGCCCGGCGGCCAAGAGGTCAAGCTGACGCTCGAAGTGCAACAGCACTTGGGCGACAACTGGGTCCGCGCCGTGGCCATGAGCACGACGGAAGGTCTCCGTCGCGGCATGGAAGTCACAGACGTGGGCGCACCCATCTCGATGCCCGTCGGTGAGGCCGTGATGGGCCGCGTGTTCAACGTCACGGGTGACCCCATCGATGAACAGGGCCCGGTGAAGGCGGACAAGTATAACCCGATCCATCGTCAAGCTCCCGCGCTCGTGGACCAGTCCACGAGCCCGCAGATCCTGACCACCGGTATCAAAGTCATCGACCTGATCTGCCCGTTCTTGACGGGTGGCAAGGTCGGCGCGTTCGGCGGTGCCGGTGTCGGCAAGACCTGCGTGATCATGGAGCTCATCAACAACATCGCGAAGCTGCACGGCGGTATCTCGATGTTCGCCGGTGTCGGTGAGCGTACCCGTGAAGGTAACGATCTTTACAACGAAATGATCGAGTCCAACGTCATCAAGGTGAAGAAGGACGAGCATGGTCATCCGAAGAAGGATGAGCATGGCATGCCGATCATCGAACCCGGTTCCCGTATCGGACTGGTGTATGGCCAGATGAACGAACCTCCGGGTGCGCGTCTGCGCGTGGCACTGTCCGCTCTCGCCGTGACGGAATATTTCCGTGACGAGAAGAACCAAGACGTGCTGCTGTTCGTCGATAACGTGTTCCGTTTCTCGCAGGCCGGCTCGGAAGTGTCCGCGCTGCTGGGTCGCACACCGTCCGCGGTGGGTTACCAGCCGACGCTCGCCGCCGAGATGGGTAACTTGCAGGAACGTATCACCTCGACGAAGAAGGGTTCCATCACGTCATTCCAGGCCGTTTACGTGCCTGCGGACGACTTGACTGACCCGGCGCCCGCCACGACGTTCGCGCACTTGGATGCGACGATCGTGCTGGAGCGTTCCATCGCCGAGTTGGGCATCTTCCCGGCCGTGGATCCGCTGGCCTCGAACTCCCGCGCTTTGACGCCGGACATCGTCGGCGAAGAGCATTACAATGTGGCCCGTGGCGTGCAGAAGATCCTGCAACGCTACAAGGACCTGCAGGACATCATCGCGATCTTGGGCATGGATGAACTCTCGCCCGAGGACAAGACGACGGTGTTCCGCGCCCGCAAGATCCAGAAGTTCCTCAGCCAGCCGTTCACGGTGGCCGAGCAGTTCACGGGTCGTAAGGGTGAGCAGGTGCCGGTGGCTGAGACGGTGCGCGCGTTCAAGGAAATCATTGAAGGCAAGCACGATGACGTGAACGAGGCCGACTTCTACATGAAGGGCTCGATCGACCAGATCAAAGGCTAACGCCGATTTACGATTTGCGATTTACGAATGACGAGCCGGTGAAACGGAGCGCACGTAAATCGTAAATCTGAATTCGTAAATCAACATGGCTACACTGAAACTAGAAATCGTCACGCCGGAAGCGAAGATCTATTCCGAAGACGTGGACATGGTGACGCTGCCAGGTGTCGAAGGCGAGATGGGCATCTATCCGATGCACGTGCCGCTGATGACGCAGGTGGTGGCCGGTGAAGTGGCCGTGCGCAAGGGTGCGCAGGAAAGCCATCTGGCGGTGGGCGACGGCTTCGTGCAGATCACCGGTGACCGCGTGGCCATCCTTACGGACATGGCCATCAAATCGGACGACATCGATGAGGCGAAGGCTGAGGAAGCCCGCAAGCGCGCCGAAGCACGCTTGCAGGAGAAGCTCAGCGACGAGGAAACTGCGTCGGTGCAAGCAGCACTGGCGCACTCGCTGGCCCAGCTTCACGTCAAGCGCCGCACCCGCCGCTAATCGTTGCCAGACATATTTCAGAGAAGGACGCCTCCGGGCGTCCTTTTCTTTGCTGTCGGGGCAGTTGTCCGGGTGTCCGGAGTGTGCTAGTTTGGGACCATGGGAAACCAAAAAATCATCAAGGAACTGAGCAAAGCTTACGCGATGGAGCTGGAGACAGTGCAGAACTACATCGCGGCCTCCGTCAATCTGGACGGCGTGCGCTCAGACGTCATCAAGAAGGCGCTGGCGGCGGATGTGGCGACGGAGATCGCCCACGCGCAACAACTGGCCAACCGCATCAAGACTATCGGCGGCATCGTGCCGGGATCATTGGACCTGCCGCGTGGACAGAAATACCTGCAACCGCCGAAGGATACCACGGACATCGTGGCGTGCATCAAAGGGGTGATTGCGGCGGAAGAAGACGCCATCGCGCAGTATAACAAGATCATCAAGCTGTGCGACGGCGTGGACTACGTGACGCAGGATATGGTGATCGGCATCTTGTCCGGTGAGGAAGATCACCGCCGCGAGTTCATCGGGTTCTTGAAGGAATATCAGAAGAGGTAAACTGCGCAAACCAGCATAGAATCAATCCGCTGCGGATTCGTCCGTCAGCGGATTTTTCGCGAAGGCATATTCCTGCACGATGCGCCCGTTGATGAGGTGTTCCTGGATGATGCGCTCCAGCACTTCCGGGGTGCAGGAGTGATACCAGGTGCCTTCGGGATAGACTACAGCGATGGGGCCTTGGGTGCAGACTTTCAGGCAGTTCACCTTGGTGCGATATACTTGAGGTTCCGAGCCGACGAGGTCCAAATCTTTCAAACGTTGTTTCAGGAAGTCCCAGGATTTCAGGCCGGTTTTCTCGCTGCAACATTTGGGCTTGTCCGGTCCGGCACAGAGGAAGATGTGGCGCTTGAATTTCTCCAGGCCCAGTACCTCGATGGATTCTTCCAGTGTCATTTCGCCCATGCGTGGTAAACTACGCTGAGTATCAAAAAGCGGCAAGGGTTGCTCTCAGTGAGAGGAGAAGGATGAGAATAGATTTTAATAGTTGAATTTGCATTATGCTTGGGCATGTTCATTCACGAAACGAATATTCGTTTGTTTGTCTTCAGCTTTACCAAGGTGTTTTGAGAATCAAGTTATGGTCAATGCGCTGGGAAAGATATTCTGGGGCCTGCTGTTAACGGTTTTGGATTTGAGAATCAGTGGGGTGGATATTCTGCCGGATTTCATCGGATGTATTCTGGTCGCTACGGGCTGCGTAGGCTTATCCAGTTTTTCCCGACGTTTCTTGATTGCAGCCCGCCTGGCTTGGGGAGCGTTCATTTTTTCGGTAGTCGCTTACGCTCTATCCGGGAAAGCAGTCGTTGTTTTTGTTTTTTTGGCAACCGTGCTGGATTTAACTATGATGTGGTTCCTGCTGGGGGGATACATGGATTTAGTGAGCTCCAAGGGGCGTATGGATATGCATCACTTGGCAGAACGTAGGAGGCGTGAGTATTTGGTGGCTTCAAGTTTAGCCACGGTAATTTTCCTGTTAATTCCAAGGGGTGGTGTATTAACCGGATTGATGAGTATGGTGCTGTTTATATGTTTGCTAGTGGTGCTCTGTCTAATCCTTCAGCTAACACACAGAATGAAGATTGAGTTGGTTGATGAAAAGACTGGCTAGTCGGTCTGACACCGAAGTGATTCGGTAGCTTCCTATATCAGATTTTCGCTGCGACTCGCAGCCCCGCGGATTCGACAGATTCTTCCAACGTGAGTTCGCCCATGGAATACGGAAAGCGACAAGGGCCTGCGGTGAAGGTGAAGCATCAGTTTGATCGCTGATTGCGATAAGCCATGTGTGGGCAAATCCGCCAACCTATGGAGCCGGAACGTATTAGGTGAAAATGGAGCGGGTGAAGGGAATCGAACCCTCGTGACCAGTTTGGAAAACTGGGGCTCTACCATTGAGCTACACCCGCTGCCTGTCTGACTGCGGCGGGCATGGTAGCCACGGCGCTTGCGTTGTCAATTCGCGTCCGTGTAATGTGACGCACCAGATGAACGCGTTGCTTTTGACCCGCGGCCGGGTGATCGACCCCGCCAACAAGATTGACCAGACCGCTGATGTGCTGCTCGTGGATGGCAAAGTCGCCGCTGTGGGCGGCGATGCCGCTGCGAAAGCTCCGGCGAATGTGGAGCGTATTGATGTTTCCGGCAAAGTGGTTTGCCCGGGCTTGATCGATATGCATGTGCATTTGCGGGAGCCGGGTCAGTCGGCGAAGGAGACGATCGAGACGGGTTCCAAGGCAGCGGCGGCAGGCGGGTTCACTTCCGTGCTGTGCATGCCAAATACGAATCCATCCATCGACACGGCGGGCACGGTGGCGCTGATCCAGGACAAGGCAGAGAAGGCGGGATTGATCAATGTGTTCGTGACGGGAGCCATCACGAAGGGGATCGCGGGGGAAGAGCTGGCGCCGATCGGGGCCTTGAAGGCGGCAGGTGTGGTGGCGATCACGGATGACGGGCATTGCATCCAGAACAACGAGGTGATGCGGCGCGCGCTGGAATACTGCAAGATGTTCGATCTGCCGTTGCTGGACCATTGTCAGGATTACTCGATCGTGACGGATGGCGTGATGAACGAGGGTTATTGGAGCACGACCTTGGGTTTGCGCGGTTGGCCGGCGGCGGGTGAGGAACTCATCGTGGCGCGGAATATCGTGCTGGCGGAGATGACGGGAACGCCGATCCATTGCCAGCACATGAGCTCGGCGGAGAGCATCCGGCTGATCCGCGAGGCGAAGAAGCGCGGGGTGCCGATCATCGGCGAGGCTTGCCCGCATCATTTCATTCTCACAGATGCGTCTATCGCAGGCAGTGAGGTGTTCTGGAAAGAGGACGGCAAGGATTTGTTCACGGCGAAGCAGGGGGTGATGCCGAGCTGGCCGGTGTTTGACACGCATTTCAAGATGAACCCGCCCTTGCGCACGGCGAAGGACCGCGAGGCCATCTTGGAAGGCATTTCGGATGGCACGATCGAGATCCTCGGCAGCGATCATGCGCCGCATACGGATTACGAGAAGGAAGTGGAGTTTGATTACGCGCCGTTCGGCATCACGGGTCTGGAGAACGAGCTGGGCCTGTGCCTGACGGAGCTTTATCACGCCAAGCGGTTGTCCATCAACGACTTGATCGTGAAATACACGACGGCTCCGGCGAAGCTGTTGCGCATCAAGAAGGGCACACTCTCGGTGGGTGCGGATGCGGACGTTACCGTTATCGATCTGGACAAGGAATGGATGTTCACGAAGGAAATGACGCAGAGCAAATCGGTAAACAACCCCTTCTACGGCTGGGCGATGAAGGGCAAGCAGGCGATGACCATCGTGGGAGGCAAGATTGTTTGGCGGGAATAAAAGCAAGGTGGCCGACGTCTGACCTGTGAATACACGACGGGTGACCGTTTGGCGGCTGGGAAAAATTGAGACATATTAGGCTTATGAAGAAACTTTCTCTCGCATTGGCAGCGGTCGTTTTGGCGCTGGGGCTGGGACAGATCATCGCCGCGGATGGCAAGGATGCCTGGCTGACGGATTATCCGAAAGCGCAGGCGCTGGCCAAGGAACAGAAAAAAGCCATTTTATTGGATTTTACCGGCTCGGACTGGTGCCCGCCGTGCATGCAGTTGAAGAAGACGGTGTTAAGCAATCCGGAGTTCACCAAGTTCGCGGCGGAAAAGCTGGTACTGGTGGAGGTGGATTTCCCGGAGAACAAGAAGCAGAGCGACGCCTTGAAGAAGGCCAACGCGGAACTGGAAAAGAAGTTCAAGGTGGACGGTTACCCGACCATCATTCTGGTGGATGCCGCGGGCAAAGAGCTTTTCCGGGATTCCGGTTACGATGGCAGTTCTGCCAAGGATTATGTGGCCAAGCTGAACAAGGCACTGGGCAAGAAGTGACAATCTCTGGTGATAATCACTGTTTTTTGCACGAGCGCGGCTGAGGCCGCGCTTTTTTCTTGGGTAAAATCTTGACCCTCCCGCCTCGCGACCTAGCATCTCGCAACATTTGCGGTTGCACGTATGAAAGCGATTCTCGCCTTGGAAGATGGCAGCGTGTTTGAGGGGCAGGGCTTTGGGGCCCGGGCGACCTTCTGTGGTGAGGTGTGTTTCAACACCTCCATGACGGGCTATCAGGAGATTTTGACCGATCCGTCCTACAAGGGACAGATCGTGACGATGACCTATCCGCTCATCGGCAATTATGGGGTGAACACGCAGGACGTGGAGTCCTGGAAGCCGCATGTGGCGGGCTTCGTCATCCGTGAACTTTCCCCCATCGTCAGCAACTGGCGCGCGGATTTTTCCCTGGCCGATTATCTGGAGAAGAACGGCATCCCCGGTATCCAAGGAGTGGACACGCGGGCGCTGACCAAGAAGCTGCGCGTGCGTGGAGCGTTGAACGGGGTGATCTCGACGGAAGGGTTGACGCCGGCAGAAGCCGTGGCCAAGGCGAAGAACTGGCCGGGCTTGGTGGGCGTGGATTACGTGAAGGAAGTCACGCACAAGGAAGCGTTCGTGTGGGACAAGGACGACAAGGACAGCGCGGAATTCCGCATCCTGCGCGGGGTGGAAACAGGCGATCCCCGGCAGATGCGCAATCCCTTGCCTGCCGCAGACATCCCGATCGTGGCGTATGATTTCGGTATAAAGTACAACATCCTGCGCCAGCTTCGCCAGAGCGGGTTCAAGGTGCAGGTGGTTCCGGCGACAACGCCAGCGGCTGAGGCGCTGAAGTTCAAGCCGGCGGGTATCTTTCTTTCGAATGGGCCGGGTGACCCATCGGCCTTGGGCTATGCGGTGCAGGCGGCTTCGGATCTGGTGAAGACAGGCATGCCGGTGTTTGGCATCTGCTTGGGGCACCAAATCTTAGGGCAGGCCTTCGGTGGCAAGACGTTCAAGTTGAAGTTCGGCCATCGCGGTGGCAATCAACCGGTTAAGGATCTGGAGACTGGGAAGGTGGAAATCACCTCGCAAAACCACGGTTTTGCGGTGGATCCGGCCTCCTTGCCGTCGGAGGTGGCGGTGAACCGCATCAACTTGAACGACCAGACGGTGGAAGGCATGCGGCACAAGACCAAGCCGGTCTTTTGCGTGCAATATCACCCGGAAGCTTCCCCGGGACCGCACGATTCTGCCCCACTTTTTAACGAATTTCGGCAGCTTGTCCTCTCCCGCAGTTAGTAAGCTTAGGCTACGCGGAAATACGTATTTTCGAAAAAGTCGCGCAACTTAGTGGGCCTGACGGAGATACATGTGGTAAAACGGTTTGACTTGAGCGGCTCAATGTCAATAATGCAGTCACAACGTTCCACTTATGCCCAGACTTGTCGTTCTTAGCGAAGGTTACACAGGCCGGACATACGAGCTGACCGTGGAGAAAACCACGATTGGCCGGGTGGACGATAATTCTTTTTCCATCCCTGACGGCTCCATGTCGAGCCACCATTGCGAGGTACTCCTCAAAGGCAATGAGGTGGTGGTGCGCGACCTCAATTCCACCAATGGCACATTCATCGGTGGAGATCAGGTGACGGAGTCGGCACCGTTAAAGACCGGGCAGATCCTGCGTTTGGGCCAGATCGAGATGCGTTTGGAAGATGGTTCCGCGCAACCGCCGCCGAAACCGATGGATCGCACGCAGGTGATCAAGCAGGGCATCAAGGCGGGCGATCTGGAGAAGAAAGAATTTCGGGCGGATACCTCCGCTCACTTCAAGAAGAAGTCGAACAAGGTGGCCAAGGTCTTCGTGGTCATCGGCATCATCCTGTTCCTGGTGATCATCGGGGCTTTGGCGGTGGCCTTCTTCGGCGGCGGTGGCAGTCCCCGGCGCTAGTTCTCAGCGGTCCATTTTCAGCCATCTGGCCACATCCCGTGCCGCGTACGTGATGATGATATCCGCCCCGGCGCGCTTCATGCCCAGCAGCGTCTCCAGCGTCACCGCTTTTTCATCCACCCAACCGTTCGCGGCAGCCGCTTTGATCATCGAGTATTCCGCGCTCACATTGTAAGCCGCTGTGGGATAACCGAACGTCGTCTTCACGCGATGGATGATGTCCAAGTAGGCGAGCGCCGGTTTCACCATCACGATGTCCGCGCCCTCGGCGATATCCAGCGCCACTTCGCGAATGGCTTCATCACCATTTGCCGCATCCATCTGATAACTGCGCCGATCACCGAACTTCGGCGCTGATTCTGCGGCTTCGCGGAAAGGCCCGTAGTAAGCGGAAGAAAATTTCGCGGCGTAAGACATGATGGGCGTGTCCGTGAAGCCGCCCTTGTCCAGCGCTGCGCGAATCGCTGCCACGCGACCATCCATCATATCGCTCGGCGCGATGATATCCGCACCTGCCTCCGCATGGCTCGCCGCTGTGCGCGCGATGAGCTTGAGCGAAGGATCATTCAGGATGCTCGCGCCATGCTCATGCTGATGCACGATGCCGCAGTGGCCGTGGCTCATGTACTCGCAGAGGCACACATCCGTGACGACGAGCAATTCCGGCAGTTCTTTCTTCAACGCGCGCACCGCCTGTTGCACAATGCCATTCTTCGCAAAAGCACCCGAAGCCTTCGCGTCTTTCGCATCAGGAATGCCGAAGAGTAATACTGCGGGCACACCATCCGCATACGCTGCCGCTGCTTCCTTCACCAGTTCATCCACGGAGAGCTGGAAGACTCCCGGCATGGAGCTGATGGGCTGGCGCACTTTTTTGCCGCTGCGGGCGAAGAGCGGGAGGATGAGCTGGTCCGCGCTCAGCCGTGTCTCACGTACGAGACGACGCAGGGCAGGGGACTGGCGTAAGCGACGCGGGCGCAAGGCGGGGAAAGCAGGTGCAGGCACGTTGTGCATTCGATCAGTCAGGTAAAGTAACTTACTCCGTCCAGAAATCGATCACGAACACGTCATCCACGATCTCTTTCACGATGGTGACGAATTTCTGGTGTTCGGGATGCGGCAGATACGCTTCACGATCCTTCTCCGTCTTGAAGGTGATGATGTAGCAGTGGGTGAACCCTTTGTTCAGGCCTTCCGGGCTGTTGTTCACGCCCGCTTCATAGCCGGTGATGCCAGGGATCTTTTCCTTCAACGCGGCGAATTCCTTGTTCAGCTTCTCGATCTGCGCCTTGGTGGCGGCTTCCTTGAACTTGAAGCAGACGACGTGCTGGAGCTTCTTGGCGGCTTTCGGCTTGTCAGCAGCAAACGTGGGGACGGCCAGGAGCAGGCCGAGCATGAGCGTCAGGGCAAGTGCGAACGTTTTCATGGGCAGTATCTTCCACACAATGGCCGGGACTGCAAGCCTGTGGGGGAGTGTGACCATTTACGATTTTAGAATTACGATTTACGAGCCTTAGACTCGGTTGGGTGCGGTTGGAGTAAAGGGTCGGGCTTAAAACAACCCAAATTAACCTGCCAGCGGGCTTGACGCATTCTGCTCAGGCACCTATTTTGCTCGCCCTTATGGCTTGAGCGACCGGTCATGTTGGCCGGGCGTATGGCCTTGTTTACCGACGGAAAGGACATTGCTGTGAATGTAACGGTTGAGACTTTGGCCCCGTGCAAGAAGCTGTTGCGCGTGGAAGTGGACGTGCAGACGGTGGACGCCGCTTTTGACAGCGTCACAAAAGAATTTCAACGCTTCGCCCAGCTCCCGGGTTTCCGCCCGGGCAAGGCCCCGCGTGACCTCGTGGTGAAGAGCTACGCCGGTCGCATCGAGGAAGAAGTGAAGAAGAAGCTCATCCCGGACTCGTACCGCAAGGCGCTGGACCAGGAGAAGCTCAAGCCGGTCATCTATCCCGACATCGAGGAGATCCAGTTCGGCAAGGGCCAGGCCCTGCAGTTCGCCGCGACGATCGAGACGGAGCCAGAGTTCGAACTGCCGGAGTACAAGGGCCTCGAGATCAAGCGCGACAAGTCCGTGGTGACGGATGCGGATGTGGAACGCGCGATGACCGCCTTGCGCGAGCAACGGGCCACCTACACGGATGTGGAGCGCGAAGTAAAGGACGGCGATTACGTCGTCGTGAACTACACGGGCACGAGCGAAGGCAAACCGCTGACGGACATCGCGCCGACAGCTCGCGGCCTGACGAAGCAGGAAAATTTCTGGATGAACATCGCGAAGGACCAGTTCATCCCCGGCTTCACCGAGCAATTGGTGGGTGCCAAGAAGGGCGATACCGTCAAGGTGAGTGTGGATTTCCCGGCGGATTTCGTCTCCCAGCCCCTCGCGGGCAAGAAGGGCGAATTCCAAGTGGTCATCAACCAGGTGAAGGAAAAGGCGTTGCCGGAATTGAACGACGAGTTCGCGAAGTCCTGGGGTGCGGAAGACCTGGAGAAGCTGAAGGAAGGCGTGAAGGGCGACCTCCAGAACGAACTGACCACCAAACAGAACCAGTCCCTGAAGGACCAACTCGTGCAGGCGCTCCTCGCGAAGGTCTCCTATGAACTGCCGGAGACGGTGGTGAACAGCGAGACGCGTAACATGATCTACAACGTGGTGAATGAGAACCAGCGCCGCGGCGTGGACCGGGAGACGATCGAGTCCCATAAGGACCAGATCTTCGCCACGGCGAACAACTCGGCCAAGGAACGCGTGAAGGCGATGTTCCTCTTCCACCGCATCGCGGAGAAGGAAGGTATCAAGGTGGAGCAGCAGGAAGTGGCGCAGCAGGTCATGGCCATGGCGCAGCAATACCAGATGAAGCCGGAAAAGCTGGTGAAGGAACTGGAGAAGAACAACGGGTTCAACGAGATCCACGAGCGCATCCTGAGTGCGAAGGTGCTGGATTTCCTCCAGCTCAACGCGAAGATCGAGGAAGTATCGGTGGCTTCCTAAGGTTAAGCGGACATAAAATATCGAAAGCCCCGGACATTGTGTCCGGGGCTTTTTATTGGCGCGTGCCCGTCTCGGGCACGGCAAGGTGAAATGCTGCAGGCGGGGTCAGAAAACTTGACGGCAAAGGGAAGAAACTCTGTGCGAATGTCTTTGGGCAAAACGTAAGCTACATTTGCTTATGGGCGTTGCTGTGCCCGAGACGGGCACACTCCAAGGGCAGTTCCGTTTCTGTCCTCCATTTGTAATTCACAAAAGGTTTGGCTTGGGAGAAGGTGGAGGCGCTGAAGAGAGGAACCATGAATATCAAAGACTTCACCGAAGCACAGAAGCAGGCGCTGCTTGATCTCACGATGCTGGCCATGTACGCGGACGGGCATCTCGCCTCGGCTGAGGATGTGCGGGTGCACCGGCTGCTGGATGGTCTGGGCTATGGCACGGAGTATGACCGCAACAAGCAATACGATGCCGCCATCTCACGAGTCAGCCGCAAGGCGCTGACGAAAGCATCCGCAAGAGAGCATGCGGTGGCGCTGGCGGGAGCATTTACCACACCGCAAGAACGTTTGAAAGTACACGACTTGTTGGGAGACCTGGTCACCAGCGACAGTGCGGTGTCACTGCAAGAAGGGGAGTTTTTGTCGGTGGTCAGGGATGCATTGCGGGCGTGAATTTTTGTGGTTCGCCGCTTGACGGTTCAGGGCTGATGGGCTTCTTTTAGGGAGCGGAGCAAGAGAGTCATCTGCGCCGCAAGTGTTGTTCAAAGAGAGGTTATGGGGAGCCCAACCGATGTGACAGTGGAGATGCCCGCCGACGTCAGAGCGCGGCTGGAAGATTTGATTGATCGCGGGCTGTATGTGCAGGCATATGGGTCCGTCAAGGAGTATGGTCCGTTGACGTCGTGGTCCGGTCCGGAAGCACTGATCATGGCCATACGGCTGGCGAGTCATCTTGGCTCCAGCAGCTTGAGCATGCGGGTCTCGGCGCGTGCTGCGAAAAAGTATCCTACCCATCCCGGCGTCCAGTATTATCACACATTCACGGTCTTGGAATGGCGTGGACCATTGCCTGCCTGGAACCGGTTGGTGGCTTTGGGTGAGTTGTCCGGGGCGACGCCGGAACAGCAAGCTGACCTTTATGCTTTGCGTGCACAAGTGGCGGGTTCCTTGCGTGATTTTCAAACGGCAGAACACTGGTTGCTGAAGGCGGAGCAGTTGCATCCGAACGATGCCTGGCTGGCGATCCAGCGGACCTATCTGTTGGAAGCCCAAGACCGTTACGCGGAAGCACTTGAGGCGGCGAGGCAGGCGATGAAGCTGCATCCGCATCCCTATTACCGGCCCGGGGTCATCGCGCAGGCGCAAGCCTTGCAATACTTGAACCGGGACCGCGAAGCACTGGAGCTTTTGCAGGAGGCCTCCCTTCATTTGGAAAGCTCGTCCGTGGAGACTTTGCTGTTCGCTTTGCAGGTGGAGATGCAGATGACAGATGAAGCGTTGAAGACGCTCGAACGGTATGAACGGCTGACTCCTTTGCGGCAGAAGGGAACTGATGAATGGTTACGAGCCCAGCGCTGCCGGTTGATGCATCTGGCGGGCCGGCCTGTTGAAGCCTTGCAGCTCGCCAAAAGCCTGGAAGATGAGTTCCACAAAGCCATAGCTGCCCGTCTGGAGGATCCCCAGCATCAGCCCAAGCGGGTGGTGTTGCCGGTGGGATTTGTGCGGCAGAACTACAAGACATGCGCGCCAGCGACACTGGCGGCATTAGGCCGGTTTTGGAAATCTCCCACCGACCATCTCCAGCTCGTGGCAGAAATCTGCTACGACGGCACGCCGCAACAGAAGCAAAGAGAGTGGGCGGAGAAAAATGGCTGGACGGTGAGAGAGTTCAAGCTGACGTGGGAGGCGGCGACTGCACTGCTGGATGAAGGCATTCCCTTCGCGCTTACCACCGTCGATACGGCAAACGCACATCTTCAAGCAGTGGTCGGTTATGACACGATCCGGGGCACCTTGCTGTTGCGCGACCCGTATAATCCTTATCTCCGGGAGGTCGAGGCCAAGGTGTTCCTTGAGCATTATGCCAGCTCCGGTCCGCGCGGATTCGCAATGGTTCCGGCCGGCGAGGCAAAGCGGTTGCAAGCGCTCACCTTGCCTGAAACCGGGCATTATGATCTGCTCTATGAGCTGGAGCGGGCGCTCGCACGTTTTGAACGTGAGCAGGCGATAGCTGTGCTCAAGAAGTTGGAAGCTTTGGACTCGGGCCACCGGCTGACGTGGACAGCCCGTCGTTCAATCGCGTACCTTGATGGGGATCTCAAGGAAAACGAGCGGAGTGTCGACGCCTTGCGCAAGCTTTTTCCCAAGGACGGGAATTTGTTGCTGAGCAAGCTGTCCTTCTTGAGATCGGGTCCGCGGCAGGAGCATATCGAGTTCCTCGCCAGCCTTTGCCGGGAGAAAGCACCTGAGCCGATCTTTCTGCAGCAACTCGCGTCGGAACTGCAAACGGATGCGCGGCAGGAAAAAGAAGCCGAGCGTCTGCTTAAGAAAAGTTTGCGCGGCCGGCCGTATGAAGCGGTCACCATGCAGGTGCTGGCGGACCTGCGCTGGCAGCAACGGCAGATCGAGACGGCTTACGATTTATATCGGTTCGCGGCCTCATTGGAGGACAAACGGGAGGAGCCGGTCCGGGCGTTGTTCGCCGCCTCGCGGCATCTGCGGCGGCACCATGAGATGATCGCCTTTTTGCGGGACCGCTTCGCGCGGTTTGGGAGGTATTCCCATCTGTCACTGGTCACGCTGTTCTGGGCGGAGGTGGAGATGTCGGAGACAGCGCAGGCTTTCAAGCATCTGGTGCAAGCCCTGGAGTGGCGTCCTGATGATGCCGAGCTGCGGTGTTTTGCCGCAGATGTGGCGGCGCGCTTCGGCCGGTATGATGAGGCGCAACGCCACCTGGCCGCAGCGCGTGGCCGCACCCGGGAAATCGATTGGCGACGCACTGCTGCGCAAGTGGCATCCATGGAAGGCAAACGGGCGGTCGCGCTGACGCTTTGGCGTGAGGTGCTGCAAGCGGAGCCGATGGCGCGGGATGCGCATGAAGCCGTTCTGCAACTGACCGCCGAGACGGAGGGGCCGCAGGCGCTGGGGCAACATCTGGAGCGGTTGCAAAAGGATTTCCCTTACAGCATCGATCTGCAGCAACTGGTGGTGGGCTGGTGGCGGCGCGATGATCTGGTCAAGGCCATCAGTGCCGCCGAGCAGTTGGTTGAGTCGCAGCCGACGAGCAGTTGGGCCAGGCGGGAGCTGGCCGACATGCTTGCAGAGTCCGACCAGACGGAACGCGCTTTGCAAGAGGCGGAACTGGCCTTGAAAATGGAGCCGAATGTGCCGTACGGCTACTGCATCCGAGGTTTCGTGCATAGAAAAATGCAACGGCACAAGGAAGCCGCAGCGGACTTCAAGCAGGCGCTGCAGCTGGCCGTGGACAACGACTATGCGATGCGTTCCTTGCTGGAAGGGTGCGCTGATCATGCGGAGAAAAAGATCGCCCTGGAGTTCATCCAGCAGGAATTGCTGAGACAGGTGACTTTTGGGGGCGGTTTGCTGGTTTTTCGTGAACTGGCACATCCGATATTGGAGCCGGCTCAATTGCTGGATTTTTTAAGAAAAGCACACCATGAAAGGCCGGACCTGTGGCAAAGCTGGTCAGCACTCATGCTTCATCTCGCGTTTGCAGGCCAGCTAAACGAAGCCAGCCAGTTGGCCAATCAGGCGACGGGAAGGTTTTCCCTCTCGCCGCGGATGTGGGTGGATGCTGCGCAGATCAAGCGCATGCAGGAGAACTCGGCGGAAGAGATCGAACACTTGGAGATCGCCGTCAAATTGAATCCGGGCTGGCAATGGTCTGCCCAGCAATTGGCCGAGGCATACGAGCGTGTGGGAGATTTTTGGAAGGCGCGCCGGGTGATCGAAGCCGCAGTGGTGCATCAGCCGTTGAACGGCTCGCTGCACGAACTGCTTGCCCACTTCACCTGGAGGACGGGAGACCGGGATGAAGCCCTCGCCCGTCTGCGCAAAGGTCTTGAGATCGACCCTGACATGATGTGGTCCTGGGATCAGCTGCGGAACTGGGCAAAGGACCGGGGATATCCCGGTCTGGCCGAGGAAACCGTGCGAAATCTGGTGGCCAACCGCAGTGGCGAAGCCAGATCATGGTTGCTGCTTGTTCAGCTACTGGAAGGTGAGGAAACCCTGGCGGAGAGAGAGGCTGCAGTGGAAAAAGCGCTGCAATTGCGACCACGTTCCTTGTGGGCGCACACTACCAAGGTGAACCTGCTGCTGGACTCCCAACGGTTACAAGAAGCGCTGAAAGCGTGCCGTCCGGATGTGTATGCCGGGGACATCCCGCGCGACCTGTTGCGTCTGGAGGCGCGGGTGGAACGCTCGCTAGGCAACACCGCTGGCGCCATGACTTTGCTTGAGCGCCTGCTTGAAGCGCACCCCGATTATCTCGAAGGCTGGCGGCTCAAGGCGAGCTGGCATGGTGATGCGGATGAATACGAGAAGGCAGCGCAGGCTGCCGACAAGATCGCGCGTTTGGACCCTATGGAGCCGGTGGCCTGGGGATATAAGGGCATCTGGGAGCTGGAGCGTGGTCGCAAGGAGGCTGCCATCAACTGCTTCCGCAAGGGCTACGAGTTATCGCCCGGTTACAGTTTTGCCGGTTACAGGCTCTTCGACCTTTTGCTGGAAATGGGGCAGACCGTAGCGGCAGCGGAAGTTCTGCATTCTCTAAGGAAACACACGCCCGGTCCGGGCGTGCTCTGCCGGGATATCAGTCTGGCGGTCGCGCGCGAGGAACGGCATCGCGTCATGGATCTTCTGGCACGTCTTGCGCAAGCGGAGGAAGTGCAGGCGCATCACCTTGATCTGGCCTGGGAGGTGGTGAGCGGTGCCGGTCTGGCCGAGAAAGGTTTGTTGCAACTGCAAAAATGCATCGTCGAAGGCAGTGCCAATGCGGCCTCGGCAGAAAAGTGGATGAAGCTGCATGTCCGGAAAGCCAACTGGAGCAGGTTGTATCTGATCGAAAGCCAGACCGTGCCCCAAAAATTGAAGGAAGCGGCGTTGCAGGTCTGGCTGGATGCATTTTCCGAGGAGGCGAGAAACAAGGAGGACAATGCCGTCAGCCGCTTTGTGGATTATCAGTATCTGAAAAAGTGCCTAAGCCGCTTCGGGGAGATTTTGCAGGGGAACAATGATTTATGGGGTGCGGTGATTTATGCGTTGATCAGCATCAAGAATTATCGGCGGGCGGCAAAATGGATTTCAGGTTGGGAAAACCGAAAAGGGATGGAGCTGTGGATGTTGGCCAATATCAGTCTGATCGCCGAACGGATGGGTGATGATGCTGCAGCCTCTGCTGCCTACGCCGCCGGAGCCAAACTGGCACGGCGCGAACCTTTTGCTGCGCATATCTGCTGTCGTGCGGCCATCGCCCGGGCTTTGGCCGGAGATGCCACCGAAGCCTCTGCGCTATTGGCGAAGGCGAATCTGCAAGATCTGGATGACTACCAAAAAATATACGAACGAGTGGCGCGTTTGCTGATCGCAGCGATGACCCGGCCAGATTATCGCGTGGCCGAATGTGACAAGGCCGATCTGATTGAACTCGCCGGCCGCCGGAAATTCAGGCCATTTGATGTGCGGCTTTTCAAACGCGTGGTGAAGACGCTTGGGCAGCGCCCGGCTTGCCGCTGGCTTGGATGGGAATTGTGGTGGCGGCGTTACTGGCCGGTGGTCGTGATTGTCACGCTAAGTCTTCTAGTCGTTGAGGCATTGCACCAGGCATTCGAGTAAGCCTGGATGAATGCGGACAGGTCAGGCTTGGAGGGACGCCAGCACTTCCGGATCGCGCACATCCACCCAGCGCCCGGCGATCTGCAAGCCCGCGAGCTTTTGATTCGCGGCGAGCATGGCGGTGAGGGCGTCGGTGAGTTCGTATTCGCCGCGCGGGGATTTCTCCAGCTTGGCGGTGAAATCGAACAGGGCGGGCTCGAAGATGTAGATACCGGCGTTGTACCACGCGGTGTCGCCGGCTTTCAGATAACCTTGCTGACGGAGTTCGGCGAGTTGCGCTTGCGACGGCTTCTCCACGAGATGATTCAGGCAGAAAGCGTCGTCGAAAAAGAAGAGGCCGCCTTTGGTGACGTCTTCGCTACCCGTTACGGTCACGAGGCCGGAGAACTTGCCGCTGTTATAGCGCTTAAGCATGTCCGCATAGGTCTCGGGCTTCACGAGGATGTCGCCGTAGGTGAGCAGGAAGGTCTCGCTGCCGACGAACGCCTTGGCGAGTTCGGGTGCCTTGCCGGTGCCGTCCTGGACGACTTGGCGGGCGTAGGAAATCTTCGCGCCCCACTTGGAGCCGTCTCCGAAATAGCCTTCCACCACTTCTGCGTGCCAGCCGGTGATGATGCAGAACTCGCGCACACCCACGCTGAGCAATCCCTCCACGATGTGTTCGAGGATGGGCTTGCCCTGAACCTTGAGCATGGGTTTCGGGATCTCAGCGGTGAGATCTTTCATGCGGGTGCCTTTACCGGCGGCGAGGATGACGGCTTTCATTTTATAAATTTAGGAGATCAGGAAAAAGGAGGCGGCACCACCCGGAAGGATGGAGGGATCAAAACGTTGATCCAAAGTTGCCAGTCGAGCGTGATGTTCTTTGGCGAGTGCCAAGAGGTAAAAATCAGTCAAATCTCTGGAACTGGGCAAAACAGAGAATCGCCGACGATCGCACAACGAAACGGAGTCTGACCAAAATTGGTGACCGGGTTGCAGGCGAAGACTTTCTAAAAGTGTGCGGGCCGTTTCTGAATTACCCGGACCTTGCGGATATTGCGGGTTACCTACGATGCGGATGAAACCATTTTCCGTGAGCGGACACGTGGCCCAACCCACATGATGATTTTTGACAAACCAACGAGATACACGGTCATGATGCACGTGGAAAGAATCCACTAAAGCGATGAGAGTATTGACGTCCAACAGGTGCATCGTTCAAACACCTTCCTCATCCATCAACTGTCTAACCATCTCTGTAGTGACGGTGCCGGTCCCTTTACGTTTCAGACGCGGCAAACCGTAAGGACTGACTTCAATCAAATCGCTGGAAGCGATATTTGAAGGAGTAGCAGCTGGTTGAATCTCTCGTTGTAACGCGTGCTCTACCAATGCTTTGAGCGTTGTTCGACGCCGAACAGCGACAGCTTTGGCCTCAACCAGCAAGGCATCATCTATATCCAAAGTTGTCTTCATGTGGGTCACTATATGGTTTTATGGGTCAATAGCAAGTTTTGATGATGAGTTTGGTTAAACCTGCGAAATGACGGATGCTGGATGAGGCAGTTTCGCTGCCCACATCCAGCATCAAGAATCTGGTATCCAGTTAGCGATTACGCGCCGAACTTATCGAACATCTTGGCGTTCGCCTGCATGTAGCGCATGAGGTATTTGGCCTCGAACACGCCGAGGGAGCCCATGTTCGCGCCGGTCTCGCTGAAGCGTTCCAGCTTGTCGGAGCCGCTGCACTCGGAGTGGAGCAGGACAGGCTGTGGATGCCAAGAGTGGCTCTTCATGGAGCACGGTGTGGAGTGGTCGCCCGTGATGACGATGACATCCGGCTTCTTCTCGAGGAGGATCGGCAGTGCGGCATCGAAATCTTCGATGGCCTTCTTCTTCGCGTCGAACTTGCCATCTTCACCGGCCTTGTCCGTGTACTTGTAGTGGATGAAGAAGAAGTCGTAGTTGTCGTATTCCTTCTTATACGTCTCGAATTGTTCGGTGATCGTTTGCGTGCCTTCGAGCTTCGTCATGCCGACGAGCTGGGCGAGGCCCTTGTACATTGGGTAAACGGCGATGCAGACGGGCTTGAGCTTGTAGCGCTCTTCAAACAACGGGATCTCCGGCTGATGAGCGATGCCGCGCATGAGGAAGCCGTTGGCCGGGGCTTTCTTGGCGAGCACCGGCAGGGCGGCCTTGTAGAATTCAGCGATGAGCTTCGCGGCCTTTTTCTGCTTGGCAGACTTGGCATCGCGCGGCTGGGCCGTGGGGATAGGCAGACCTTCGCGGTTCGGATCGGCATCCGTCAGCGGACCTTCGAGACCTTTGCCGCGGAAGATGACGACGAAGCGGTGTTCCTTGCCGGCTTTGATGATGACTTCCGTGTCACCGATCTTCTTCACTTTCTTGGCGAGGAGAGCGCAGAGTTCTTCGCAGGTCTCCGTCGGGATGCGACCCGCGCGGCGATCGGTCACGATGCCCTTGGCATCCAATGTGCAGAAGTTCGCGCGGGCGCAAACGTCACCGGCCTTTAATTCCACACCGAGACCGAGGGCTTCGATCACACCACGGCCGACTTGGTATTCCAGCGGGTCATAACCGAAGAGAGCGAGGTGACCGGGGCCGGAACCAGGGGTGATGCCAGGGGCGACGGGGGTCATGCGGCCTTGGGCGACACCAGCGGCGACCAATTTGTCGAGGTTTGGCGTTTTGGCAGCTTCGAGGGGGGTGACTTCCCCTTGGCCCATGGTGGCGATATCGCCCAAGCCGTCCAACACGATGAGGGCCAGCTTGGTTTTGGTTTTGATGGTCAGTTCGGAGTAAAGTGCGTCGAGGTTCATAGTCCTAGTTCAAGTTCAGCAATTCAATGTAAGCAAAGCCGACAGCCATTTGACGGGCAGCCAAGCGCGGGCGATATTGCGGACGGGGAGAAAATCGGTCAACGGAGAATCACCCAGCGGGCTGTCTGATAATGTGACAGTGATGTAAAATTCTCGCAAAAGACAAAAAATGGTTATACAATTCCATACTGCATGATGTTCACGCTAAGTTAGTTGAGCGAAATCATGACAATTTTTGCCAAGTGGCAAGGGAGTTGCCTCATAGGAGGAGGACGCAAAAATGATAAGCCGAAATTTAGGGAGATAAGGCTGAGTGGACAGTCAATTGCACATCCTGTTGGTCGAGGACGACCCGGACGATGTGGCACTGGTGGAGATGCACCTGCGCCGCAGCGGGATGAATTATCTCCTGCATCACGTGAAACGGCGTGAGGATTTCATCCGGGCACTGCAAACGCTCCGCTATGACGTGATCCTGTGCGATTTCACGTTGCCGGGGCTGAATGGCCTGGATGCGTTGGAGACCGCCCGGCAACTGGCGCAAGGTACCCCCTGTCTCATCGTGACGGGTTCCATCAACGAGGAGACGGCCGTGGAGTGCATGAAGGCGGGGGCGTCGGATTACGTGTTGAAGAACCATATCGGGCGGCTGCCGCAGGCCATCTTGGGGACCTTGCAGCGACATAAGGCCGAGCAGGAGCGGGAAAAGGCGGTGGAAGCGGTGCGGGAGAGCGAGAAGCGTTTCCGGATGCTGGCGGATTCCGCGCCGACCTTGATCTGGATGGCGGGCAGTGTGGGGGAGTTCATCTACTTCAACCAGCCGTGGCTGGATTTCACGGGCAAGACCCTAGAGAGCCAACTGGGCGATGGCTGGCTTTCGTGTATCCACCCGGACGATGCGCAAGCCAGCATGAAGCGTTATCTGGAGGCGTTCAACGCGCAGAAGCCGTTCGAGCTGGAATACCGGCTGAAGCGCAAGGACGGGGTTTACCGGTGGTTCCTGAACCGTGGCCAGCCGCGGGTGATGGGGGATAACAAGCTGGTGGGGTATATCGGCTCGTGCATCGACATCACGTCACGCAAGGAGGCCGAGCAGCGGCTAAATGATTCGCTGCATGAGAAGGAGGTGCTGTTGCAGGAGGTGCATCATCGCGTGAAGAACAACATGCAGGTGATCAGCAGCCTCTTCAGCCTGGCGGCCTCGCAGCAATCGAATCCGGTAATGGCGGCCATGTTGAAGGAGAACCAGAACCGGGTGCAGTCGATGGCGCTGGTGCATGAGAAATTTTACCGGAAGGCGGACCTGGCCAAGGTGGATTTTCAGGACTATTTGCACGATTTGGTGACGCACCTGTTTCGTTCCTTCGGGGCGGTGGGAAGGGTACAGTATGTGCTACAAACAGAACCTGTGAAACTCACGGTCGATTATGCCATTCCGTGCGGCCTGATCGCGAACGAGTTGTTGAGCAATGCGCTAAAGCATGCCTTTCCGGGCGGACGGGAAGGTGCGGTGACCGTGCAACTAAAACAACTCCCCGAGGGCAAGGTCCAGATGGTCATCAGTGATGACGGGCAGGGGCTGCCGAACGAATTTGACACCAAGCGCGGCAATACGCTCGGGCTGCAATTGGTGCGGACCCTGACCGAACAACTGGGCGGGCAGATCGAAGTGCTGCGTGAGCCGAGCACGACATTTACCATAACTTTTCCGCTGCCGGCGGAATTAAGGAGCCGTATCGTATGAAAGAAGCACCATCCATCATGGTGGTTGAAGACGAGGGCATCGTGGCCCGCGATCTCAGCCAACGGTTGACCCATCTGGGTTACCGCGTGCCGGCCATCTCCATGACCGGTGAAGATGCCTTGAAACAGGCGGAAGCCATCCATCCCGACCTCGTGCTGATGGACATCAATCTGCGCGGGGGGATCGACGGAGTGGAGACGGCCTCGCGCCTGCGACAGAAGCATAACGTGCCGGTGATCTATCTCACGGCGTATTCGGATTCTTCCACCTTGGATCGCGCAAAGCAGACGGAGCCTTACGGGTATTTGTTGAAGCCGTTCGTGGAGCCGGAATTGCACGCGGCCATCGAGGTGGCGCTCTTCAAGCACCAGCGGGAGATCGAGAATGAATCACGCTCGCCGCGCGGAGATGTAACGGTGGATGCGGCTCCTGATGGAGTGCTGGTGCTGGATCTGGACGGCACCATTCGTGAGGCGAACCCGGCGGCGGAGCAGATGCTGGGGCTGGCGGCGAAGGAGCTGGCGGGGAAAAACTTTGTGGAGAAGGTGGTATCGTTTGAATGGCATGGCTGGTTTAACCAGGAGCTGGAGGAGTTTCGGGCCGGGCGCAAGGTGCAGGGCGATCTTTGGATGGAGATCCATGCGTTGCGGCATGATAGCACGACCTTTCCGGCGGAGGCGACGATGAGCCTGGTGGAAGCCAAGGGGCAACGCTGGCTGGCGGTGTTCATGCGGGACATCTCCCGGCGGCGGCGGTTTGAGCAGGAGGTGGACAAGCTGATCCGCAGCCTGCAGACCTCGCTTAGCAACATGAAAACGTTGCGCGGGATGATCACGATCTGCACGACGTGCAAGAAGATCCGCGATGACCGGGGTGATTGGAGCAACATCGAACGGTATCTGATGGCGCGCACGCCGACGACCTTTTCGCACAGTTACTGCCCGGATTGTCTGGTGCAGGTGAGGAGAAGTTTGGGTTTGTGAAAATGTTCAGAGGTAGTAGGGCGCTATCCTCAGCGCGCCGAGGACGGAGGAGCTGTGTGGTCGGAAAAATCAGTTCGCGATCAAGTTTATGGTAAAAAATCGGATCGTTTTTGACGTCACCCAGCAATGGGGAAATTGATCGCGCCGGGCTTCGTCATCGGCCGGCTGAGGACAGCCAGCCCTACCAAGCTTTGGTTACCTGTTACTGTTGGATTTCTCCACACCCTTGACAAAAGGGCGGATTCTGCGAGTTTCCAGCCGTTGATGCGTTCTAACTCTGCCAATTCTATTATGATCGCCGGGATCATGATTATTGCCTCCTCCTCGGGGCAAGGGTAGAGACGCGCATACATAGATTTCCACCCTTAAGCCCTGAGAGAATCCTCTCAGGGCTTTTTTGTTTTCCGAAATCCCATGAAAACTCGAACAGCCCAAAACATATCGCTCACTGACGTCATAGCCGCCCAAGCCCGGATCGGCGGGGCGATTGTGCGCACACCGTGTGAGCGGTCCATGGGCCTGTCAGAACTGACCGGCAGCGAGGTGTGGTGCAAAAGGGAATACTTGCAGCGCACGGGCAGCTTCAAGGAGCGCGGGGCGCGGAGTGCGTTGAGCTTGCTGCGCCGGGATGAGGCGCGGCGGGGAGTGATCGCGGCTTCAGCGGGGAATCATGCGCTGGGGCTGGCGTGGCATGGGCGGCAGTTGGGCATACCTGTGACTGTTGTGGTGCCGCGTAATGCTTCGCAGTTGAAGATAAACAAATGTCGCCAGCTTGGGGCGCATGTGGTTCTGCACGGAGAATCGTTTGATGAGACGCGGGTGTATGCGCTGGAGTTATCGGAGGAATGGGGGCTGGCGTATCTTCCGCCGTTCGATGATGTGCGCGTCATAGCGGGGCAGGGAACGCTGGCGCTCGAGTTACTGGAGCAGGTGCCGGAGTTTGATGCGGTGATCGTGCCGGTGGGTGGTGGCGGGTTGCTGGCGGGGGTGGTGACGGTGTTGCGATCGCTGCGGCCGGAGGTGCAGGTGGTCGGCGTGGAGCCGGAGCACGCGGCGTGTTTTACGAAAGCGTTGCAGCACGGCGGGCCGGTGAAGGTGGAGACGACGGCGACGTTGGCGGATGGATTGGCGGTGGCAGAGGCGGGTCGCGTGACGTATGCGAATGCCGCGCCTTGGGTGGATGACGTGGTGACGGTGAATGAAGAGGAGCTGGGCGAGGCGATCGCGGTGTTGGCGCGGGAAGAGAACGCTGTGGTAGAAGGCGCGGGGGCGGCAGGGCTGGCGGCGTTGTTGAGCGGGAAGGTGCCGTCACTGAGCGGAAAGCGGGTGGTGCTGCCGTTGACGGGCGGAAATATGGATGCGGAGGTGCATGCGAGATTGGTGGCGGAGTTCGGGGTGAGGGAGCGGGTGGCGGCATGAATGACCAATGACTGAAAAGGGAAACATCGAACATCCAACGCCCAACATCGAACATCGAGAGGGGGAAAGACTTCAACCGAATGGGGACAAACGAAACCGGTTGTACCGGTAGGCCTATTTTGGGAAAGCATCGAACAACGAGGTGTCAGGCCAGGGCGCCTGACGGACTGGACAGGCGGAGGCGCCCCCGACTTGTCAATACGGGGCGGGCTGTCCCACTACGGTGTGAGTGGCCTTGGTAAAATCTGGCTAGACTGGCTAGAATTTTTGGGCGATAGTTTAGGGGATGAAAACGTGGCAGATCCAGCAGGCGCGGAACAATCTTTGCCGGATTGTGAAGGCGGCGCAGCAGGGGCAGCCGCAGGAGTTGACGCGTCATGGTGAGAGCGTGGCGGTGGTGATTTCGCTGAAGGATTATCAGACTTTGGCGGGGAAGAAGAAATCCATGGCGGGGCTGATCCGGCGTTCGCAGGGGATCGGGGTGGAGCTGGACATCCGACGTTCCAAGAAGGCACCGCGTAAGCTTGAGCTATGAGCGGGTATTTGCTGGATACGCAGGTGATCAGTGAGTTGGTGCGGCCACAGCCATCGGCCAAAGTCATCGCATGGCTGGAAGCGCAGGAGGCGGAAACTTTGTTTCTTTCGGTGTTGAGTTTGGGAGAGATTGAGAAGGGGATTGCGCGAGTGACGGATGCGCGGCGGCGGGCAAAATTGCGCGTGTGGTTGGATAGGGAAGTGAAGACGACTTTTGCGGGACAGGTGCTGGCCATTGATGAAGAGGTGGCGACGACGTGGGGCAAGGCGTTAGCCGAGGTTGGGCGGCCTTTGCCGGCGGTGGATTCATTGATCTCGGCCACGGCATTGTATCACGGGCTGACGATGGTGACGCGGAACGGGCGGGATATGGAGTTGCCGTTGTTGACGGTGTTCAATCCGTGGGAGGGCTAAGAAGGATTCTCCCCGGGTCAACAGGTGATCGTGTAGATATAAACTATGTCGGAGTCCAGAATGGGAAAGGTGAGGTCTTGTTTGGGGCAGAGTTCGGTGCCGTCGCGTTTGATGTGGATATCGACGAGCATGGAGTGTTCACCGAAGTCCGGGATGCCGAAGACACGGAACCATTTGGGCGGTTCGTGCGGCTCGAATCTTACCTTGAGGATGCGGCTGGCTTCAGCCAGAGCTTCGCCCAGTGTCTGAGCAGTGATCGGCACGCCGGTGCGGCGGAGCAGTGAGCCGGATTCATGCTCCAGCGGGTGGCTGATCCATGATCTGAGGAGTGGCATGATGATTTCTTTTTGGGGCAGCACGCTGAATCAATCGTCGGCGGTGACTTCGTATTCCACTTTGAATCCCTGCGCGGTGAATTTGGCTTTTACGTCTTCGATGATCAAGTTCTCTTCTAGGGATGAATGCACCACTTTAAGCAGGATGCCGCGTGCTTCCACATATTCCGTGATGTGGAGAGGCGCATGATTGACGTCATCTTCATGATCGGCCATGCCGCCGGGGATGAGCCAGAGGGAACCTTCGCTGCCATCATCGGCGTGGCAATGGCAGATGAATAGCAATGTGATGGTGGGAGGATTGTCCATTGATGGAGAGCCTCATAAGAAGTTCAGGCGAAATCCGATGCTGGTCTCTTCCGCAGCGGTCAAAATTTTCTCCAGTTGTTCCAGATCGTAACGGACGCCGGCGGTGAGGTCGTTTTCGTCCTCATCATCACGGCCAAATTCGAAATCGGGTGCGAGGGAGACTTTCTCTCCGGCACGGATTCTATGGAGGATGCTGCGGACGGCGGCGAGTCCGGCTGTGGCATCATGCCATTGGTCGCCGCTGAGTTCAGCGAGGAAGGGTGTCAATGAGGAGAGCAGCGGTTCGGAGTGCCTGGATTGTTCTGGTGGTGGAGTTGGTTTGGCGCCACCGAAATCCACGGCGATGATCTTGGAGGAGGGGTTTTCTGCGTTTGGTGTGTCATCGTGCAGGGAGTCGTTGGAGTAGGCCATGGCCAGGGACTTGCCTTCCATGCGAGCGTTCACGGCGATGTCGATCTCCAAGATGCAGTGGATGGCTATGCCCATGAGTATGTCCTTGAGCAGAGATTTTCAACCAATGGTGGGATGGGTCAAGTCTGAGAATGGAACCAGCTTATTCTGGACGTCCGAAAAATGGCGTGGTCCAGATGCGTTCTGACCAGTTGGGCCAGACGGCTTTTATCTCCTTCAGCAGCCATTCGCCACCAACAGTGATGGAGTTTTCGTGGGAGGCGTAGATGATCCAGTCGAGTTTATCATCTGTCCAAAAGCATTCTTGGCCGCTGTAGCAAGGGTCGAGATCAGTGACATCCATGGAGCAGCCGTCATCGGATTCAGGGATCTCGAAGAGGGTGGAAACGCCATGGGCGATGAGGATCCGGTGTAAGGTTTCCGGCGAGCATTCGCGCGTGAAGAAGTGGTCTTGAAAGCATTCGGCATGAGGAGGGCGTGGACCTGACAGTGGCCACCAGTAGTGTTGCTCGATGCCCCAAGCTACTTGCAGGCGTTTGAGGAGTCGGTCGGTCGCTTCTTTTCCGAGAGGGCGTCTTTGTGAGGCAGCGTCCATAGTGAAGGTGTTTATGATTCCAAAACGCGATCGATAAGGGCATTGAACGACCGGATGTTTTCCGCGTCTGTGGGACGGCGATATTGATCGGGATCGTCATTAATTAAGAGCGGTCCAATGGTGAGGCCGTTATCCGTAATATGTGCAGGAAGGCTGTAGATACAATGGCCGGTCCAACTGCGCCAGAGGTCCAAGGACGATTCACCGAGGAAGATCACCCATCTGTCATCCATGCTCTGCGGCCAAAATCCGGTCCGCAGCTTTTCCGCCTCTGCTGCTGTGAACGTGCGTTGATAGGCCACTCGAACACGACGTTTTGGAAGCGGTTTAACTTTTGAGAGCCAGTGTTCTTTATCGGTCATGGGGCAGCAAATCTATGGTTCAGGAATTCCAGCGGACTTCGTTTTGGTGTCCGCAAGCCGGGCAGACGCCGCCGCCGCTTTTTTCACAGCCTGCGCGAGCCTGGGGAAGGTAGATGAGTGACATCATCGCGCCGATCAGGAAGGCCGCCGCCAAGGTGAGTAAAATATGATGAAGGATGAACAGGCCGGTGATGCCGAATCCGGCGGCGACCAATCCGCAGAACCCGGCTTTGTGGAGATAGGAGCCGGGGGCATCAACATGTCCGGGATAGCCGATCCGGTAGTCGGCTTCGAAATTTTCCTGACATTTGGCGCAGGTGATCATGATTTGGTTCAGATTTATCCTTGGTTTTATTCTCGCTCTTTTGATGGAAAGGGGCAAAGGGATGCCTGCACAGTGAAACTATCCCGCCCTTTCAGGGCTAGTGTTTTTGGGGGCGTGTGACCCAGGGCTCCGCCCGCCGGGTGTGGGCTGCACCCTGGGCTGGAATATCACGGGCCTTTGGCCCTTGATGCAGGATAGGGTGGGGATAGTGGTTTTTCTCAAGAGATGGTGACGTAAGGGGTGGCGGAGGGTTTTGATATGGGATCTGGTTTCAGTGTGCTGAAGCGGACTTGGGTGGGGAGGAAGTTGGCGTACCAAATCGTGCCGCCGTCTTTGGAATAGCCGGTGAGGTGGATCAGCTCGGGGGAAACATCGTTTTCCCAGCCGAAATCGCCGATGGAAATGGTGTGGCCTTTGGCAACCCAGAGGATGTTCCCGGGTGAGGGCAAGGCGATGACTTCAAAGATGCGGTGGCCTTGGTGGGGCATGCGTAGAGTATTTTTGACAGGGTTCACATGATGAACAGAGGCGGTTGCACCCCGACTTTCCAGCACGGGGCAAACCGGCGAGCCAGCATAATGGGGAGGGTTTGGTCACATGGAGTGGTGGCGGCAGATTTCGGTGTAGTAGAAAACTTCCTTGGTGCCGTTGTGAGAGGGGGGAGTTTTCTCAGTCCCATACCAACCTCCAGCGGGGATCGTGCAGGCCGATGAGGCAGCCGTCGGCGACGAATTCGCCATATTGGTCGAGGCAGTATTGAATCCTGGGTTTGCCGTGGACGACTTGGACGAAGCGGAGGCCGTTGTGTTGGTTGCCGTAGATCGGGCCATTGAAGCCTTCGATATAAACGTCCACAGGGAGGATGATGGCGGCGAGGAAGGTCGCGATGGTGATTTTGAGGGTGCGGACGCTGTGGTGGAGTGGAAATAAAAGGTAGAGCAAGATGAAGAGGAGCAAGACGACGGCAGCGGTGGTGCGGAAGATGAAGAACAGCAATGGGAGGGCGACTGCGATGGCAATCGGTCCGAACGGGGGTCTGGCTTCTGGTTGGGCGGCAGGGACCATGGATAATCTGATGGTTGGGAAAGGCGGTGGCTCTTGAGACAAATTTACTTCGATAGGAGGTTTTGGGCAAGGGGTGGATTTTTGGAGGGGAGTGGCCCGCTAGAAACGCGAAAAGGAAAACAAAAGGAAAAATCTTCAGGTGTAATTTCTTGTGCCGCAAATCGTTGTCGGTAAAGGCAGGTGAGAACAGAGGTTGGCGCTCAATCAGAGCGGCAGGCAGCTTCTGGAGAATCCCAAAGTCATCAATCATAGCGATGCGTTATTGTGTCGATGTGTCCTGCGTTGGCGGGGAGGTGACGAGTCCTTATGGAGCCGTCAAAGGGGACGTGAGAGGTAAGAGGGGCGAAGGCCGAGAGGAACAGCTCTTTTGCATCGAAGTCTCTGGTGAAGTTCGGTGGCGCAGGTGCGCAAAGAGTTTGGGCGGAGGAGCACCTCCGCCCTACCGGGGATGGTTTTGAAGTGGCTGGCGGGGGTTTGGTGCGGGAGGTGTGGACTGGTGGCTAGAGTGCCGCAGAACAGGATGCTATCGCGGAGTGTCACACGGAACAAACTGGATGGGAGGCCACTTCGAGGGAACGGGTAGTTGCACTACGGGCCTATAAAAGTTCAAAGCTCAAAACTCAAAGTTTAAACTTTGGGGATAGGCGGTTCGTTAAAGAGTTAAACGGGTTGAATCGGGAAGCGATTCAATGGTTCAACCTGTTTAACCATTTAGCGGGCATGGGGAATGGGACGTATGGGACCGATGAGATGTATGGGAAGCATCGGAACCCGGGAGGTGGGGAATGGGCGGTTGGAGTGGTGCTTGGACGGGGACTTGGCTTTCTTGACTTGGGTGCGGTGGTTCAATACGGTTCGCAGGATGACAAAACGGCCTGTATGTCTGTTGCTGTTGCTGGTGGCGCTGGTGGTGTTTCCCCATGTGTCGCCGGCGCCGTTGATTTACCGTCCCGGTGAGGGCTGGGTGTATGAGGCGGTGGGCCAGGAGGGCAAGTGGATCCGGGGCCGGGCGAAGGACCAGCTCGCGGTGGCGCAGGAGGCCTTTGATGCGAAGGATTACAAGGGGGCGATGCGGGCGGCGAAGCGGACGGTGAAGCAGTGGCCGCTCTCGGATTACGCGCCGGATGCCCAGTATATCATGGGCCGCTCGTACGAGGAGCGGAAGTCGGATGAGAAGGCGTTCAAGGAGTATCAGAAGCTGATCGAGAAGTATCCGAAGTACGCGAAGTATGACGAGGTGTTGAAACGGCAGTATGAGATCGCGCAGCGGTTCCTGGGCGGGCAGTGGTTCAAGCTGTGGGGGGTGATCCCGATCTTCCCCTCGATGGAGAAGACGGCGGACATGTATGAGAAGCTGATCAAGAACGGACCTTACAGCGAGGTGGCGCCGCAGGCGCAGATGGACATCGGCACGGCGAAGGAGAAGCAGGAGAACTTCGCGGATGCGGTGAAGGCGTATGAGAAGGCGGCGGACCGTTACAACGACCGCAAGCCGGTGGCGGCGGATGCGCTCTTCAAGGCGGGGCTGGCCTACCAGAAGCAGGCGAAGACGGCGGAGTATGACCAGAGTGCCTCGGCACAGGCGATCGCGGTGCTGACGGATTTCATGGCGTTGTATCCGGAGGATGCGCGGGTGCCGGAGGCGCGGAAGGTGATCGAGGAGCTGCGGACGGAGCAGGCGCGGGGCAATTTCAAGGTGGCGAAGTTCTATGAGAAGGCGCGGCGGTATGAGGGCGCCCTGGTGTATTACAACGAGGTGGTGTTGCGTGACCCGAACTCGGAGTATGCGGTGGAGGCGAAGGAGCGCATCGAGGTCTTGAAACAGCGGCTGGAGGCCAAAGCGGCGGCAAGCAAGGAGAATTGAGCAAGATGATGCGCTTCATGTTCTCATGTCTGGCGGCGTTGTTCCTGACGGGGTGCGCCGGGTATCAGCTCGGTCCGACGAATGGAACCACGGCGGGAGCGCGTTCCATCGAGGTGCAGTTCTTCCAGAATGAGACGGGGGAACCGCGGCTCATCGAGGCGGTGACGCAGTCGCTGCGCAAGACGCTCCAGCAGGACGGCACGTACAAGCTGGATACGCGCGGCGAGAGCACGGTGATCGTGACGGGGACGCTCTTGAAGTATGACCGGGGCGGGGTGACGTTCCAGCCGTCGGACATCCGCACGGTGCGGGATTATAACGTGACGCTCGCGGCGCGGGTGGTCGCGAAGGAACGGGCGAGCGGGAAGGTGCTGCTGGACCGGGTGATCAGCGGCCGGACGACGTTGCGGGCCGGTTCGGATCTGGCGAGCGCAGAACGCCAGAATCTGCCGAATCTGGCGGAGGATCTGTCGCGTAATATCACGACGTATCTGGTGGACGGTACCTGGTAGTCCTGTCCTGAATGGTCCGCGAGAGGGGATTGTTTTCACGGCCGATTTTCACGTAATCCAGCCTTGCCAGTGCTTCGCCGGGCGATTCAAATGGTGCCGGATTTCACCAAGGGGAGAGGTTAACGAATTGCTGGCTCGTCCAGGAATCGAGGAGCCTGTTTTGTCCGGACAAGGTGGCACCAATTTGGCTTTCAGCGGGCAAGTGGGAGTGATACCTTCAAGGGACAGGTCCAGACGCAGGCAAACAGTGAGTTTGTGCGCCCTCAACTCAGGCTGAACATGTATCTTTTCAAAATTGAAGCTCCTCCTCGCGCCCGGCTGGCCGCACTCATGCTGGCGCTCCTCTCGGCGGCCTCCGGGGGCGTCATCGCCGCCGAATCTGTCGCCACCAACCAGCTCACGAGCCTTTCGCTGGAGCAGTTGATGTCGCTCGAGGTGACCTCGGTATCCAAGCATGCCGAGCCGATCGCAAAGGCGCCGGCGGCCATCCATGTGCTGACGGGCGATGATATCCGGCGCTCGGGAGCCACCAGCATCCCGGAAGCGTTGCGGATGGTGCCGGGCATCAACGTGGCGCAGATCAATCCCGGCAACTGGGCGATCAGCGCGCGCGGGTTCAACAGCCGGTTCGCCAATAAGCTGCTGGTGATGATCGATGGGCGTAGTGTCTATACTCCGCTCTTTTCCGGGGTTTACTGGGATGTGCAGGATACGTTGCTGGAGGACATCGAGCGCATCGAGGTCATCCGCGGACCGGGAGCCAGCCTCTGGGGTGCCAACGCCGTCAATGGGGTGATCAGCATCATCACCAAGGACGCCTTTGCCACCCAGGGCGGCATGCTCAGCGGCGGTGGCGGTTGGGAAGAGACGGCCTTCGGGGCGGTGCGTTACGGCGGCAAGCTGGGCGAGCACACCGCCTACCGGGCCTTCGTGAAATACAACCAGCGCGAAGAAAGTGTTGCGGGTAATGATGGCGTCGAATTCTGGCGGGGAGGTTACCGGGTGGACTGGCGGCCGCAGGAAGGCTCGGCTGGGATGCTGCAAAGCGAGGTTTATGCGGGCAACATCGCTACTGGAGCCGGACCGATCATTTCCACCACCGCTGGCGGACATGTGCTGGCGCGCTGGGAGAGGCAACTTTCGGATGATTCCTCACTGCGGCTTCAGGCATGGTTCGACCGTACTGAACGCCGGTTCGATATCCTCACCGAATATCGCAACACCTTCGACTTGGAAGCCCAGCATCAATTTGCCATGGGCGAGCGCCACACCTTCATCTGGGGCGGCGGCTATCGTTACACCAGCGATGAAACATTTGGTACAACCAGGGTGACATTCACCCCGGCAGACAGCCAGGATCACCTGGCCAGCTTCTTTCTCCAAGATGACATCATACTGCTGCCGGACAAGTTATCCCTCACCTTGGGCACCAAACTGGAACACAATCAATACACGGGTTTCGAAGTGCAGCCTTCCGCCCGTCTGAGCTGGCAACCGCATGACCGACACACACTATGGGCTTCCATCTCCCGGGCAGTACGCTCCCCCTCCCGGGCGGAAGCTGATGTGACGGCCGTGAGCGGCGGCCCGCCCGGACTGACGACCGTCGTACGTGGCGGCACGATGAATTCAGAAGAACTGCTGGCGATGGAACTTGGCTGGCGCGCCCGGTTGCACCGCCGGTTCAGCACTGATCTGGCCTTGTTTTACAACGACTACGACCGGTTACGGGCGTTTGATTTTGGGTTCTCCCCGGTGCCGCCCACCGCCACGTTCACGGCCAACAACGCCATGAACGGCCACACCTATGGCGGAGAACTGTCCCTGAACTGGCAGCCGGTCGACTGGTGGCGCTGGCAGGCCGGTTATACTCTGTTGCAGATGCATCTGCGCAATGGGGTCGTGCTGCCGGATTCCACCTTTTCCTATCGTGCGGAAGACAATCCCCAGCAGCAGTTTCATCTGCGCTCCAGCATCGATCTGCCGAAGGGCTTTGAATTCGACACCCTGCTCTACCATCAGGACTCCCTGCCCGGCCAAGGCGTGCCCGCCTACACCCGGTTGGATTTCCGGGTGGGTTGGAAGTATCGTGACCGGTTCGAAGCCAGTGTGACGTTGCAGAACGCACTCGATCCGGAGCATCCGGAGTATGGAAACATCAACTCGCTGGTGAGTTCCTCGGAGATCCAGCGGACGATTTACGGTAAACTGACCTGGCGCTTTTGAACCGATGTTGTTTTTGCTGTACAGCCAGTCCAGTCGGCGGCGGATGATGCTCCGCTGGTTGCTGGCTTTTGGTTGCAGCCTTTGCCTGGCCTGGGCGCCCCGGCTTGGCGCCCAGACAGCAACTTCCAAAGAATACGAGATCAAGGCGGCGTTCATTTACCGGCTCACCCAGTTCATGGAGTGGCCGACGAACCGGTTCAGTTCCAGCAGCGAACCCATCACCCTTTGCATCGTGGGCCAGGATCCCTTTGGCAGTGCCATCGATACCGTCCTCAAGAACCAGAAGATTGGCGTGCGCGACTTCCAAATCAAGCGGTTGGCGGCATCAGCGAACACCGGCCATACCAACTGCCATCTGCTCTTCATGGGCGCAAGTGCGGCCAGTGAAACGGGGAAGATCGTCTCCGCCCTCCGCGACCAGGCCGTTCTCACGGTAGGGGAAGAGGAGGAGTTCACCCGGAAAGGCGGGCATGTCCGCCTTTTCATCCAGGACAACAAACTGCGCTTCGAGATAAATGTCGCCGCGTTCGAGCGCAGCGGCTTGAAATTGCATTCGCAAGTCATGAAACTCGCGACGCGCGTCACGCGTGACGGCAAAGACGTTAAGAAGTAACCATGGGTTGGTGGCAAAAACTGGCGCTCCGCCGCAAGCTCACGCTCATCATCATGATGACGGCGCTCACGGCGTTGCTCCTCGCCAGCACCGGCTTCATCCTCTACGACGTCAGCAACTACCGGCGGGTCATCCAGGGCGATCTCACCGGCCTGGCGGACATCACCGGTGCGAACAGCTCCGCCGCCATCACGTTCAATGATGCTGAGGCGGCGGAAAAAGACACGCTCTCCCTGCTGCGGGAACGGCCGCACATCATGGCGGCCATCGTTTACCGTTCGGACGGCACCGTCTTCGCCAGTTATGTCCGCGAGGATCTGAAGAGCACCTACCGGCCGCCGCAAACCGTCCCGCCCGGGCTGCTGGAATTGCCGGAAAGCCTCGGCATTCCCCGCCCGATCAACTACGACAACAAGCAGATCGGCACCATTTACCTCGAAGCCGATCTGGGTGAGCTGGACGAACGGTTGCGCAATTATGTCGGCATCGTGGTCGCGGTGCTGCTCGTCTCCGGGCTGGTCACCTACCTCCTCTCCACCCGGCTCCAGAATGTCGTCTCCCTGCCCATCCTGCAACTGGAGGAGACCGCGCAAAAGGTCGCGGAAAAGCGCGACTACTCGCTCCGCGCCGTCAAACGCAGCGAGGATGAGATCGGCCGGCTCATTGACCGCTTCAACGAGATGCTCGTCCAGATCCAGACGCGTGACCAGGCCCTCCAGCGGACCCATGAGGAACTGGAAAAACGCGTCGCCGAGCGCACCAGCGAACTGCGCCAGGAAGTCGAGGAGCGTGAGCGCGCCCAGCGGCGGATGTCCGAATCCGAGCAGCTCCACCGCCAGATGGCGCTCAATGCCAGCGATCTGCTCTACGTGATCCATACCGAGGCCGAGATGGTGGATTACTACGGCCAGGTGGATTACTTGCTGGGTTTCGAGGAAGGCGAGTTTCCCCGTACTTTGGCCGCATGGCATGAACGCATCCATGAGCGGGACCGCCCCCGCGTTTTGCAGGCCTATCTGACGGCATGTGAGAAAGGCAGCCTCTTCGACCAGGAATATCTCATCCGCAATGCCCACGATCAATGGCGTTACTGGGCCCAGCGCGGCAAACCCATCCGCGATCTCGAAGGCCGGACCGTCCGCTTCGTCGGCGCCTGTTCCGACATCACCGAACGGAAACGGGCGGAAGATGATCTGCGCCGCAGCGAATCCATTCTTCGCAGCTTTTATGACAGCGCCCCGCTGATGATGGGTATCATCGAGGTACGCGGGAAAGACATCCTGCACATCCGTGATAACGTGGCCACGGCCCGTTTCTTCGGGGTCAAGCCGGAGGCAATGGAGAACCAGCTTGCTTCCAAACTGGGTGCCCCGGCGGACACCATCGCGCTCTGGGTGAAACACTACCAGCTCAGCGAGACGACCGGCCAGCCGGCCCGTTTTGAATACGCCTCCGAAAGCAGAACCGGCAAACGCTGGATCAGCGTGACCGTCAGCTTTGTCGGGCCCACGCCCGATGGGAACTCCCGTTTCTCTTACGTCGCGGAAGATGTCACCGAGCGCAAGGCGGCGGATGAGAAATTCCGCGTCCTCTTTGAGCAGTCCTCCGATGCCCACCTGTTGTTCGATGACAAGGGCATCATCGATTGCAACAACGCCGCCATCCAGATGCTTCACTGCCCGGACAAGGCCGAGGTGCTGGCCATCCATCCGGCGGCCTTGTCACCAGAGCTGCAACCGGACGGACGCCGGTCCATGGAAAAGTGCATCGAGATGGACCGGATCGCCTATGAACGCGGGCACAACCGCTTCGAATGGATGCACCGGCGCATGGACGGCGAGGATTTCCTCGTGGAAGTCAGTCTTACGCCCGTCGTGCTGAACCAGAAGCAGGTCATGCTCGTGGTGTGGCATGACATCACCGAACGCAAACGCGCGGAAGAGGCGATGCGCCAGGCCAAGGAAGCGGCCGAGGCCGCCAATGTGGCCAAGAGCCAGTTCCTCGCCACCATGAGCCACGAGATCCGCACGCCGATGAACGGGGTCATCGGCATGACGGACCTCCTGCTCACCACCCGGCTTGATGCCGAGCAGCGTGACTACGCGGAGACGGTCCGCAACAGCGCCGAGGCCCTGCTCGACATCATCAACGACATCCTCGATTTTTCAAAGATCGAGGCCGGCAAACTCCATTTCGAAAGCGTCGATTTCGACCTCAACGAAGTGGTGGACGGCACCATCGATCTGCTGGGTGATCGGGCCCGTCAAAAGGGGCTGGAACTGCTCTATCTGGTCCATCAAGACTGCTTCACCGCGCTGCGCGGCGATCCCGGCCGGCTGCGTCAGGTGTTGCTCAACCTGCTCGCCAACGCCATCAAATTCACCGGCGAGGGCGAGGTGTTCCTGCAAGTGACCCCGGAGCAGGAAACGGAGACCGGCATGACCATCCGGTTCGCCATCACGGACACCGGCATCGGCATTTCGCCGGAAGTGCAGGCCCGGCTCTTCCAGCCGTTCACGCAGGCGGACAGCTCCACCACGCGGCGCTACGGGGGCACGGGGCTGGGGCTGGCCATCTGCAAGCAGTTGGTGGAGATGCTGGGCGGCCAGATCGGCCTCAACAGTGTGCCCGGCCAAGGGTCCACTTTCTGGTTCACCATCCGGTTCGAGAAGCAGACCGGCATCCCCGCTGGCACCCTGCCGGTGCCGCTGGAGTTGGTGGGCAAGCGGGCGTTGATCATCAGTGACAATGCCACCCGCCGCCAGGTCATCCACCATTACATCCTCGCCTGGCGGATGCGCAATGGCAGCGCTCCGGACATCAAGGAAGCGCTCGGCCTCATGCAGCGCGAACTGGCGCAAGGCCACCAGTTAGACTTTGTCCTCGTGGATCTGCCGGTCAAAGAGGCCGTCCGTTTCTCCCGGCAGATCCGCCTCCTCGAGGCGGCCGTCAAACCGCAACTGGTCTGGCTGGGCAGCACCGGTGACCGGCCCGCCGAAGCCGTGTTGCAATCGGAGGGCTGGGCGGCCTCGCTGGCCAAGCCCGTCCGTCCGGGCGA
Organism: Verrucomicrobiota bacterium; assembly: GCA_023431185.1. Lineage (GTDB taxonomy): Bacteria > Verrucomicrobiota > Verrucomicrobiia > Limisphaerales > JAEYXS01 > JAEYXS01. Next base: position 33,424 of record JAEYXS010000014.1, on the reverse strand, counting down.
ACTCTTGAGCTGTCTGGCCCGGCTTTGCGGGGCCCGGTCCGTGGAAGTGAGAAAACCGTCCAGTGCGGCAATCCCAGAGGGAACGGAGACTCCGGTCCCGAACAAGAACCTCCGCGTGTTGCTTGCGGAAGACAATCCCGTCAACCAGAAGGTGGCGATGAAGATCCTCGCCCGGCTGGGTTATGAGGCCGATGTCGTCGCCAACGGCCACGAGGTGCTCGCCGCCCTCCAGATGATCCCTTACGATGTCATCCTCATGGATTGCCAGATGCCGGAGATGGATGGCTATGAAGCCACCCGGCGCATCCGCCAGCAAGCCGCGCAAGCGGACGGCACCGACAAAACGGACCTGCGAAAACTGTATATCATCGCCCTGACAGCCAACGCCATGGCGGGTGACCGTGAAGCCTGCCTGGCGGCCGGCATGGATGATTACATCTCCAAGCCCATCCGCCGGGAGGACTTGCAGGCGGCCTTGGAACGCACCCCGCGCGCAGTGAAGCCCGCCGCCCCGGCCACCATCCCGGCAGCGCATCTTAACCGCTCCGTACTGGAAGAATTGCGCAGCCTTAAAGATACGGACGGGGCGGACCCCTTGAACGAGATCATCCAGGCGTTCCGCAACCATAGTCCGCAGATGCTGCTGGAGATCCAGACCAGGACGGCGGAGGGTGAAGCAGAGGCTGTACGGCAAGCCGCCCACTCATTGAAAGGTTGCGCCGCCAACTTGGGAGCCGAGAAACTTGCCCGCCTGTGTGCCGAGCTGGAAAAAGCGGCCAAAGCGGGGCAACTGGACCAGTTCATTCCCCTGGCGGTCCAGATCGAGGCCGAACTGGCCCTGGTCCGTGCCGACCTCGAAGATGAACGGACGGCCTGAGCCGCCACGGAATTCCCGACGAGCCCGTTTTTCCTGCTTTTGACGATTGACGGGGTTTGCCCGTTTGGAGGATTTTAGCCGTCTTTGATTATGGCTAAGATTCAGCGTGCATTGCTTTCAGTCTCGGACAAAACGGGTTTGGTGCCTTTCGCCCAAACGCTCGCGGCAGCGGGTGTCCATCTCATCTCCACGGGCGGTACGGCCAAGGCCCTGCGTGATGCGGGCATGACCGTGCAGGACCTCAGCGATTACACCGGATTCCCCGAGATGCTCGATGGCCGCGTGAAGACGCTGCATCCCAAAGTCCACGGCGGCCTGCTCTACATCCGTGGCAATGCCGAACACGAAGCCGCCGTGCAGAAGCACGATATCCAATCCATCGACCTCGTGGTGGTGAACCTGTATCCTTTTGAAGCGACCATTGCGAAGCCGAACGTCGCGTTGCATGACGCCATCGAGAACATCGACATCGGCGGCCCTTCCATGCTCCGCAGCGCGGCGAAGAATCACGACAGTGTGACCGTGGTGACCGATCCGGCGGACTACGCCGAAGTGGCCGAACAGATCAAAACCACAGGTGGCACCACGCTGGAACTCCGTCGCAAACTCTGCGCAAAAGTCTATGCGCGCACCGCCGCTTACGATGCCGCCATCGCCGCGCATCTCGGCAAGGAATTCGGGGTGCAACCGGCCGGAGAATTGCCCAAGGAACTGGTTGTCCGCGCGAATCAGGCACAGTCCCTCCGCTACGGCGAGAACCCGCACCAGAAGGCGGCGCTCTACGGCAAGTTCACGGAATACTTCCAGCAACTGCACGGCAAGGAACTTTCCTACAACAACATCCTCGATCTCACCGCCGCGACGAATCTCATCGTGGAATTCGAGGGCGAGCAACCGACGCTGGCCATCCTCAAGCACACGAATCCGTGCGGTGTGGGCCAAGGCAGCAACTTGCGCGATGCTTGGGACAAGGCATTCGCGACCGACAAGCAAGCTCCCTTCGGCGGCATCATCGCCGTGAACCAGCCGCTCGATAAAGCGTGCGCGGAAGCCATCGCGGAAATCTTCAGCGAAGTGATCGTCGCTCCCGACTTCACACCGGAAGCGCTCGAAGTTTTGCAGAAGAAAAAGAATCTGCGCCTGCTCAAGATCAAGCAGAACCCGGCCACGCCTGCGCCTTGGGATCTGCGCAGCGTGGGTGCGGAATCGTTCCTCCTGCAAGAGCGCGATCTCAAGATCACGCGAGCGGCCGATCTCAAAGTGGTGACCAAGCGTCAACCGACCGAAGCCGAATTGAAAGCCATGCTCTTCGGTTGGCGCGTGGTGAAGCATTTGAAGTCCAACGCCATCGTCTATGTCGGGAGTGACCGCACGCTCGGCGTGGGTGCTGGCCAGATGAGCCGCGTGGATTCCAGCCGCATCGCGGTGTGGAAGGCGGGCGAGGCCGGGTTGCCACTGCAAGGCAGCGTGGTTTGCAGTGATGCCTTCTTCCCGTTCCCGGATGGTCTGATCGCCGCCGCGAACGCGGGTGCGACCGCTGCCATCCAACCGGGCGGTTCTGTAAAGGATTCCGAAGTCATCGCCGCTGCCGATGAGCGCGGCATCGCGATGGTGTTCACCGGCGCACGGCATTTCCGGCACTGAGCTGACAGGCTTTTCCCGCAGGATTTGATAAGCGGCCCGGTTTGACCGGGCCGCTTTCTTTTATGGGCAATTTTTGACCAGATACATCGCTGGCCTTGGGCGGCCCGGCCCGATATAAAAGCGGGCATGCCGGTGTGGTCATCCATCCAGTCGCTCGGGAAGAGATTCCCGCTCGCTGTCTTCGTGGCCGTGGCCCTGGTCTATCTCTTCACCGCCAGCGGTCGGGTCGGGCTGGCCGATTCGAGCATCATGCTGGAAGTGACCCGCTCGTTGCTCGGTGGCCACGTGGCCTTGCCGGAACACGTCTTGACAGCCACCGGGGCGGACGGTCAGCACTACTCCCAGTTCGGCCTGCTCACCTCGTTGTACTGGATGCCTTTTGTGCTGCTGGGCCGGCTGGTGGCCGCCGTGGTCCCCGGCGTTCCTCTGGTGATGTGGGAGGAATTCTTTGTCAGCTTCTCGGGTGTGCCCATCGTGCTGGTGCTGCTGGGCTATCTGGTATGGGAGTGGCGTTCCCGCGGGCTGGCAGAGCAGCAGGTGCGGCTCGGCCTGTGGCTGGTCGGCCTCACCACGCTGGTCTGGCCATATACCAAGATCGTCACGAGCGATCTGCTGTTCGCGCTGACCGTCTTGGGTGCCTGGTGTCATGGTCGTCGGGCGACGGTCTGGCGGCACGCCGTCACGGCCGGTGTCTTTCTGGGACTGGGGCTCTTGTGCCGCAAACAGGCCCAGACGGTGATGCCCGTCATCGTTCTCTACCTGCTGCTGCGATGCCCACGCACGGCATGGCGTGGTGTCGGGCTGGGGTTGCTCACCGGCTTCCTACCGCCTTTGCTGGTGCATCTGGCCTATAACTACGCGCGCTGGGGGAATCCGTTTCTCGAAGTTTACGCCTTCGTCAATGCGGAGACTCCGGCCGGGCCGTTGGGTTGGGCGAGCATGCTTTGGTACAATCTTTTCGGCTCTTATCAGGGGCTGTTTCTGTTCAGCCCGGTTCTGCTGGTCATGTTCGTGCTTGGGGCCAGGGGCTGGTGGCGGACTGAGTGGCTGGAACCAGTCTGTGTCTTGCTCCTTCTGAGCGGCCAACTCCTGTTGTTCGCTTACTTTGGCCCGGCGCTGGGGCCGATCAGTTTTGGCGCACGGCTGCTGGTGTTCATGATCCCGTTGCTGGCCCTGGCCTGGCCGTATTGCCTGCCCGCGAGCGGATCATGGAAATACTGGTTGCTTGCAGTCTTTGCTGCCGCCGGTTTCGTCGTCCAGGTGCTCGGTGTCACGACCGATGCGCTGGCGGCCTGGCAAAGGCGTGAACTGTCCAAGGCAGACCAACCGATTCTGGCCGCGCACGCAGCGGAACTGGTTCGTGTCTTGTGCGAGGTGCCTACCCCTGCCCAAGCCGCCGCTCCAGAAACGCTGGCACACTCGCCGCATCCGGCTTTTCAATGTGTGGATTTTTGGTGGGTACATCTCTACCGGCACTGGCAGCAGAACCAAAATAAGCTTGCTGCCCCTCCTTGAATGGAGTTCACCAAGGGGATGCAACTCATCTCCCGTCGTCGGGCCGTTCTGGGCATGGCCGCCACTGCGTTCACCGCCAATTTCGTTTCTCTGCAAGCCGCCGAAACGCCCACACGTTCGCTGGGACGGGTCTTCGAAAAACTGAAACGGAACGGGACGGTCACTATTGCTTATTTTGGTGGCAGCATCACCGCCGCGCCGGGTTATCGCGTGAAGACGTTCAAATGGTTCAAGGACACTTTCCCACAGGCCAAGCTGGTAGAGGTGCATGCGGCCATCGGCGGCACGGGCAGCGATTTGGGCGCCTTCCGTTGTGGCACGGATGTGGTGGCGAAGAAGCCGGACCTCGTGTTCGTGGAGTTCAATATCAATGACGGCAGCCCCACGAACGAATTCCGCAAGGCCACCATGGAAGGCATCGTGCGGCAGTTGTGGGCTTCGGAATCGAAACCGGAGATCGTGTTCCTCTACACCACCAGCCGCGATCTGAACAACGCACGCGGCAGCCATCCCGCCGTAGCGAAGCATTACGGTATCGCGGACATCGATCTGCAGCCCGCTTTGATCGAGGCCCTGAACCGTCCCGATCTGCCCAAGCCCACCGAGGCGCAACTCGCGGACAAGAAATACAACTGGAATGCGAAGGGCCAAGTTTTCATGGGCGATTCCGTTCACCCCAACGATCTCGGCCACACGATCTATGCGGACACCATCATCGCGTATCTGAAGACGCAGATCGATGCGAAGCCATCACCGCTGCCGAAACTTGGCGCGCCCCTGGTGAGCGAGGAGTTCGCGCACGCGGCGATGATCCCCGCGAACAAAGCCAAACTCACGGGCAACTGGGAAGTGCTCGAACCCTCCAAGCAAGGTCTGCTCGCCCGTTATGTGGACGGAACGATCAATGCGCGCGGCCCGGGTGATGCGCTGGAGTTCGAGTTTGAAGGGACCGCACTCGGCCTGTTCCTCAACGTGCAGAAGGATGGCGGCAAGTTCGAGTGGAGCATCGATGACGGAGTGAATGAGCCGGGTGAGAAGAATTACGGCGGTCCGAAGGGAGTGAAGAGCGGCAAGTCTGATACGGCCCCCGGGCCTTACTTTGCGCGCAATCATTATGCGATGCTCTCGTGCGGCTTGAAGCCGGGCAAACACACGCTGAAAATCAAGGTGCTGGAGGAGCGAGACAAAACGAGCGAAGGGAACCGGTTGCTGATCGGGTATTTTTTGGTGGCGGGGAAGAGGTGATCTCAGGAAGACGGCTCCCGGCTTAACTGCCAGTCGCCTGATTTGTACAGGGTAAAAGCGGTTAGGAGCAGGATACCTCCGGCAGTGACCAGCGCCCAGCCGAGTTCGTATGTGCTATTGCTGCGGAAAAGAGACGCCAGAGTGCCGAACAAACCTATCAGGTTGCGGTTCCCCTCCTCCGGCGACTGGAACAACTCCGAGTCGATAGGAAAGTTGAAGAGTTGGAACATCATTCCCGCAAACATGACACTCACTGAAAGCACCACGGTCACAAAGCTGAGGGATATGAAAGAAATGCCAATGAAGATAGATGAAAACGGCATGGTCTCGGGAACTGGCTCTTCATGCAGCAAGGCTGCGCCGGGTTGACCGGCCTGTGTTCTTTGATGCAACAACTCACGCAGTGCCTCCGACTTTGCCGGGTCTGTCATGACCATCTTCCATTGCCGGGTATAGCGCGCCTTGGCGTACGAATAATAAACGACGGTCAGCATCTGGTGAGCAGGAATGCCGTCCAACGGGGACAGATGCCAGTTTTTGATAAACTTCCAAGGCACCGTCCGGCGTGGGAACAGGGTGATCTGTTTTGGTTTGATGATGAGTCTTCTGGCCGAGGTCTTTTCGCGCTGGTCCAGCCATGCGAGCGTGACCGAGACACCTAAACATCCAAGCAGCGTGAGGGTCAGAAAGCTTATCAGCATTGGCAGCAAAATGACTGGCTTGTCTTCCATCCACTGATCGATCGTCACCATGGCCATGCCTAAGAACCAGATGGGTGCGAGCAACAAGCCTTGCTTCATCCAAGCCAGCCGCTGCCTCCGCGTTATGGGCGACAGATCCAACACATGCCGGTTCAGTTTGGCGTCTTGTTCGATTATGAGATCGGTTGCCATGGCAGCCTCCCGGACAGTTGCGTTGCGCTGATCGAAGGAAATTAGCTCAAACCCGGCGCGGGGGCGATTACAATAAACCCGCTGCTTCCGAATCACGGCACCGGCGCGGCATTCATCTTTTGGAACAGTTCGGGCAGCCAGGTGGTGAAGAACGGCACGTAGGTGATGAGCAGCACCACAAGGAAACGCACGATGAGCATGGGCACGACGGAGCGATACACCTCCGGCAGCGGCTTGTTGAAGCGGTAGGATGCAAGGAACAGATTCATACCCACGGGCGGCGTGAGGAAGCCCAGCTCCAGATTGGCGAGGAACACGATGGCCAGGTGGACGGGGTGGATGCCGAAGGCTTCACCCATCGGCACCAGCAGAGGCACGACGACGATGATGGCGGAATAGACATCCATCAGGCAGCCGACGACGAGCAGGAAGAGGTTCAGCACGAGGAGGAAGAGCAAGGCGGACTTGATATTCGCCTGAACCCAATCCAACGCGGCGGTGGCCATCTCGCTGGTGACGAGATAATTCGTGAATGCCAGCGCCACGCCCAAGATGAGCAGCACGCCACCGACGACAAGGCCGCCTTCCGTCATCACGCGCGGGACGTCCCTGGTCAGCTTCAGGTCTTTATAGACAAAGGTCTCCACGCAGAAGGCATAGCAGGCAGTGAGAGCAGCGGTTTCCACTGCCGTGGCGATGCCGCCAAAGATGCCGCCGAGCGCGATGATGGGGATGGCGAGTTCCCACTTGGCATCCCAGAGGGCGGCCCAAGCTTCCTTGCCATTGAAGGGTGGGCGTTCTTTCAGGCCGCTGCGCCCTTGCCAGGCACCCAGTCCGGCCGTGCCCGCGACCAGCAGCAGACCCGGGATCAAGCCGCCGAGGAAGATGCTCTCCAGCGGCATGTCCGCACCCGCATTGCCTGCGATGATGGCGTAGAGAAAGAGCGGCAGACAGGGCGGAAAGAGCGAGCCGAGCGCCCCAGCACTGGTGATCAGGCCCAAGGCGTTGCGCTCGGAATATTTCTCCGCGATGAGCACGGGCATGAGCAGGCCACCGAGCGCGAGGATGGTGACACCCGAGGCCCCGGTGAACGTGGTGAAGAACGCGCACGCCACGCAGGTGACGATGGCCGTTCCGCCAGGTACGGGCCGGAACAAAGCTTGAAAGACCCGGATGAGCCGTTTAGAGGCACCGCCTTCCGCAAGGAAGTAACCGGCGAGAGTGAACAGCGGGATGGCCGGGAGCGAGGGATTGGTGACGAGGCGATAATGGTCCAACGGCACGGAGGCGATGGGCATCTCCATGCCCCAGAACAATATGACGGCGGCACCGCCCAAGGTGACGAACACGGGCGCACCCAGCACCGTGGCCAACAGCAGCACGATGATGCCGGGGGTGACGAGTTTCTCCGGGGCAATGGGCGTTTTCAGCGCGAACCAAACCAGCGCGACGGTGATCGCGAGCGCGATGGCGCGGCCTTTCCATTTCGCCGAGGCATGCCAGAGCAGGCGCCACACAATGAGGGCGAAGCCCACGGGCATCACGAGCTGCACCAGCCACGCCGGCACTTCGTAGGCGAGCTTGTCGCCAGCTTCATGCGTGCTCTGGGCGAACTGCCAGCCAGCCACGCAGAGGAAGACGGTGATGACGGCGGCGAAGGCCCCGCTGAAGATGCCAGCGAACTCTTTCATCCGGCCTTTGAAGAAGGTGTTCGCCGAAGACATCGCGAGCAGCCGGGCTTCCCGCGCGGCGACGGCCCCGCCCAGCATGCCTAGGATTAGAGTAAGATGCTGGACGATGGAATTGGTGCCCGCGAGACCGGTATGGCCCGCCTTGCGCAGACCCATCTCGATCAGTGGCAGGAGCATCATGACCGCCAGTGCGAGCGTCAGTACCCAGTTCTCGGTGCCACGCAGGAACGCGCCGACGCGTTGCAGCGGCGTCAGGGGAGACGGGGCAGCTGAAGCGGCGGCTTCGCTCATTGGGCGGCACCTTTGCTCGCGCGGTATTCCTTCACGAGCTTCTGCACTTCATCGAACAAGTCCGCCGGCACGATCTTGCCGCGCAACTGGGGATAGACGGTCTCGGCGAACTTGTTCCATTCCGCCTGCAATTCTGGTGTCAGCTTCGTGACCTTGAGGCCGCGTTTCTCCATGGCGGCGATGGATTCCAAGGCTTCCTCGCGACTGCGTTTCTTGATCTTCACGCCGGCTTCGAGCGCGGATTTCTTCAACTGCGCCTGTACGTTGGCGGGGATGTCGTCCCAGACCTTCTTGGTGATGACCGTGGCACCGACGAGCGGCACCCAGTTCACCGCGAGCATGTGGGGTGCCTGTTTGTCGAACTGGCCCGCCAGCGCGTAGAAAGGTACGGAGGGCACGGAATCGATGAGGCCGGTTTGCAGGCCGGTGAGGATGTCCGTCTGCTCGAGCGGGATGGCGTTGATGCCGATGGCTTTCATGACGCCGATGCTGTCCTTGTCGCCCGACCACACGAACATCTTGCCCCGCTTGAAGTCGTCCGGCTTCTGCGCGGGGAACTTCGAGAAGAAATGCACCCAGCCGGCATCGCCCCAGTAGAGCACCACGAAACCTTTATCCAGGAACTTCTTCTCCAGACTGGCTTCGAGCTTCGTGCGCACATGGTCGAACTCCTCGAGCGAGGCGAACATCATGGGCATGAGCTGGAGGGCGCGGATGGAATCCTCGATGACCGCCAGACCGGGGGCGGAGAGCAGCGCGCCATTGAGCTGGCCGATGCGCATGCGGCGCACCATGTCGGCCTCGCCGCCTTGGGTGCCATCTGTGTAGATCATCAGCTTCACGTTGCCGGCGGAAGCCTTCTGCCATTGATCGCCCATCTCTTGCAGCGTCGTGTGGAATGAAGTGCCCTTGGGCACCAGCGTGCCGAGGCGGATCGTCACCTTCTTGTCCTGTGCGAAAATGGACGAGGGGTTCAGCGAAGTGACAGCAGCGGCGGCCAGCGCCGAGCTCAACATTTTGCGACGGGTAACCTTCATGGCTTCGTTTCAGTTGGGGGCAATTCCGGGATGATCAGGTCATCGATGCGTTCCAGCAACCACCGGGCACGGCGTTGCATGACGAGATTGGCCAGACGCCATTCCGGCCGGGCATCCACATCGATCGCGAGCGCCTTTTCCAGCAGTGCGCGAAATTCTTGGGCGTTCTGTTCCTGCAAGCTCACGCCTTCCGCGAGCGAAAGGTAGGGACCAGCTTGCTGCCCCTGGGAGAGCTCGATGGCGCGGGCGAAATGTTTGCGGGCGCGGTCAGCGGGTTTGCCTTCCGCGCCTTGGCGGGAGAGTTCGTAGGAGATCATCGCCGCGTGGATGGCACCGGACTCAAAGGTTGCATCCAGCTCCAGCGCACGATCCAGCAACGCCTCGACGATGGGTTGTTGCGAGACGATGTCCGGCTGGTCTTTCGATTGGGAGATCAGCGAACCCCAAGCAGCGGCCGTCCAGTAGATGAGCGGCACATCCTTTTTGGTGAGCACGCGGACCGCCTGTTTCGGATCGGCCTTCAGCGCGGCGGTGATGCCTTCGTGGCGGACTTCCAGACCGCGCAGACCATAATCGCGGGAGCGCCGATAGAGTTTCTGGGCGCGGACCTTCAGTTCACGGGAGCGCGTGAAATTCTCCTCCTCCACTTCATCCGCCTCCTGTTGGACAAAGGCGTAGCTGTATTGCGTGAAGCCGCTGGCGGCGGCGAGGAGGAGGCCCTCGTGCTCAGGGGATTCAGCGAGCAGGCTCTCAATCAATTTGAGGCTGAAAGGGATGGCGCTCTTGACGAGTTCGGGGTCTTCGTCGCTGGAGAAAGTCGTGCCGCCCCCGGCCAGGGCGTCACCGAGTTTGTTGATGGCGAGCTTCTTCACCGAACAGCCATTGCCCGCGGCCAGCGCGACGGCCAGCAGTCCAGACAGCAACAGTTTCTGTTTCAGGTGACGCATGGGCGGACTTTGTAACAGTTAGGGGCACCAGAGGCTAGCGGGAAACGGTGGAAAGGGACGAGTTCCATGCCCTCAAAATCAAAGCTCAAATGAAGAGCTGGCTTTGATTAAAGAGGAATTTGGAACTGGCTAAGATAAGTTGAAGTGCTCGGGCTAAGGATTATTTTCGGGCGGTTTTTTAATCTCTTAAAATTCTCATAACGAGTTAGTTACGAGTTGTCCAAGTGAGCCTGCAGTAAAATATTTCTTGCGCTCAAGGTGTATTCTACATAATCTCTAGCAAGTTAATGTAGTATATGAATAGCCAACCGACACCAAATCGCAGTTCGGCAGTGCAGTCTGAAGAGGATTGGCTCGTCGTGGTGCGGAAGAAAGTGTCGGCACTGCGCTTTGGCGTGGTGCAAGTGGTGGTTCATGAAGGGCGCGTGGTCCAGATCGAGTGCACGGAAAAAGTCCGGCTCGATAAAACGGGACGCGACGCTGAATAAAACGGCGACCTGACCGCAGGCGCTTGGTTCACTGAAAATCGGTTACTCTCACCAGACCACTGGAGGAAGGCCATGAAAATGAAAATACATGCATACCTTGTCTCCTCAGTCGTCCCGCTGTGTCTCCGGACGTGCATCGGGTTTCACCCTCGTTGAACTGCTCGTGGTGATCGCCATCATCGCGATCTTGGCGGGCATGCTCCTGCCAGCGCTGGCGAAAGCCAAACAGAAGTCGCTGACCACCCGCTGCCTGGGCAATCTCAAGCAAAGCGGCCTCGCCTTCCAGATGTATCGCGACGATCAGGCGGACAAGTTGCCTTATCTCGGCATCCGTCTGGTGCAACAGGGCAACTGGCACTGGAGCTGGGATGATCTCATCAATGCTTACCTCGGCGGCACCTGGACGGAGGATGAGAAGCGGTCCAACCACATCAATGTCCAGAAACGCATCCCCGCGCTTTTGTGCCCGTCGGACAAATTGCCGTTGGAAGGATTCCCGCAAGGGTTCCGGCGCAGCTACGCCATGCCCGAGCATAACATGGGGCAGTTGACCATCGGGCCGCAGGCACCCAGCGCCGCGGATTGGCCGCCTAATCCGGTGAACCGCACGGGCATCGGCCTGCGCTGGGACTGGCAGGATGCCACGTTCAATGTGTGGGATTCGCGGGACAACGCGCAATCGGGCTATCCGCGGCATCAACTGGCGGTGCGCGGTGGCGTGATCAATGCGCCGGATGCGACGCTGTCGCTGACAGAGCGCACGCATCCGAACAACGTGCTGGGCAACCAGAACCAGGCGGGCATCCCGCATGCCGGGCCGAACCAGTTCCTGCCCTCGGCGCAGAGTGCGGAGACGGCGCCGAACTTCCACAATGGCGGATTCAACTTCCTGTTTGTGGATGGGCATGTGGAAACGCTGGCTCCGGAGAAAACATTGGGAGCCACCAATACGGTGCTTCAGCGCCAGACCGGTTACTGGACGATCAACGCTCGCGACTGATCCAAACGGAGTGCGAATCATGAAAACTTGCTTCAATCTAGCTTGCTTGAGTCTGGTTCTGCTGGTCATCGGCTGCGCCTCGGAAGAAACGGACCATCTGGTCGTGCCTGTGCCGGGTGATACTTCAGCGGTGGTGGTGGTGGCGACCGCAGTGGATATCTCGCTGACACCTCCGTCAACATCCGGCCACTCCTTGGCGGACAATGCGTCACCCGTTACGAACGAGGCTGTTGTCCCGGAGAGCGATGCCGAGCGGCGCACGGAATTGGCGGATTACACGGAGAAAGTTTATCTGCGCTGGAATGCGGCACTGACCGATTACCGGCAGAAGCAACAGCGCTGGCCGGGTTCGTTGCAAGAGTTGCAGCAGCATCAGCCGGAGCTGGTATCACTCCAGCCGCCGCGTGGTTTTGCGCTCAAGCTGGATCAGCAAGCGGGAGAGATACTGGTCACGCGGGCGAGCCAGACACGACCGGCCACGGGAGCTTTGCCACCACCGTTGGCGATACGATAGTGGTGGCGGGACGCGAGGGGAGGAGACGCTGATACACCAGGTTTCCTCCCTTGGCCTTTTCTAAGGTGCCAAGGAAAGCGTTCCGGTTAGGGGGAGGTGATTCGTAATCCGCAATTCGTAACCAGGGAACTGAGCCCGCTAAAGGTGCAAAACAGGGAGGGAATGGGTTGACACTAAATTCACTGATTTCCGCGAATTAATTTTCAAGCATGCTACGTTTTGAAGGCGTTTTGACTCGTATCTATCTGATTTTGAGCAGGTTAAATTGCCTTAAAATATTCTCAGCACAAAGGGGGGTAGGACAGCGGTTGTCCTAGTGACTCAGATAGAGTCTGCATCATGAAAGATGAATCTCATGGGAGCGCAAAGTTCAAAACGCAAAGCTCAAAAGGAGTGAAGGGCAGGCGAAACTGTTTGAGCGGTCGGGTGTTTAATTGGTCAGAAGAAAGGAGTGGTGGAGTTCACCAGCCTTACAAGCCACTTGTGAAAGTGACCGGAGTAAGGTAGTGATTATGACTATGTCCCCCAAGGTGATATTGCTCGTGTCAGTCTGTCTGAACGCGGGGCTGGTCTTTGCCTATGTCCTGTCGCCGAAGGCGTCCACCGGCGGTCCGACGGAAGGAAAGCAGGAGGCGGCGAGCGTCATAGCGAGGAAGGAAGCGATGGCAGCCAAGGGGACGCGCACGGAGGTGGTGACCAATCAATTGGAGACGGCGTTTCACTGGCGGGAGGTGGAGGCGGAGGATTACAAGGAATACATCGCCAAGCTGCGGGGCATCGGCTGCCCGGAGGCGACGATCCGGGACATCATCCTGGCGGACATCGACAAGCTGTTCGAGCCGCGGATGGTGGCGTTGCGGGATCAGCCGAATTATCAGCCGGACAAGTATTGGATCAGCGAGAATTATGGCTATGGGCGCAAGCGGGACCCGGAGAAGGCAGCGCAGTTGAAGGTGTTGACGGAGGAGCGCGCGGCGCTGATCAAGGAACTGCTGGGGGTGGAGGAGCGGGAGTTGCGGCAGGCTTACTCGACTTATGATGACAACAGCCAGACGCAACTGGCATTTCTTTCGGCCGAGCAGCGGGACAAGGTGAAGGAGCTGGACCGGAAGTTCAGCGAGCAGCGGAGCAAGATCTATGAGGAGGCGGGCGGCTACATCGACATGGAGACGCAGCGGGAGCTGGCGATGGTGCGGAAGAAGATGATGGAGGAGATGAAGGGGTTCATGACGCCGGAGCAGATCTTCGAGTATGACATCCGGACCTCGGACACAGCGCGGAATCTGAAGCATGAGGTCCGCGGAATGGATGTGACGGAGGCTGAGTTCCGCGCGATGTTCGCGGCCAGGCGGGCGCAGGAGGATGGCCGCCCAATGCCGGGCGAGAAGCTGACGCCGGAGCAGATGAAGGCCAACCAGGAAGCGTACAATCAGGCTCAGGCGGTGGTGAAGGCCACAATGGGCGAGGAACGTTACCAGGAGATGCAGATGGCGCGGGAGTATGGCTATCAACAACTGGTAAGCGCGGCACCGTTCCTGGGTTTCGACAAATCGGCGGCGCAACGGGTGATGAGTGTGAAGAAGGAATCGGAGAGCGCGGCGAACGACGTCCGGCGCAACCAGAGCCTGACGCCTGAGCAGCGCACGCAGGCGTTGCAGGAAATACGGATGGCAGCGGAGGCGGCGGTCACCAAAGAGATCGGAGAAAAGGGATACAAGTATTACCGGCAACAGGGCGGGTATTGGTTCAATAATATCGCCCCGCGCGTCACAACGACGGTGAGGTCGCCATGAAACTGTCCTATCTCATCATCGCGTCGTTGGGGTTGAACGCCATGCTGGTGGCGGGGGTGGTGCATAAACGCATAGCAAAGGTGCCGGCGGCGGAGTCCACCGGGCCGGGCACGATCGTGGTGGTGGAGAAGGGACCGGCGAAAGCAGGTGTCACCCTGACCGAGACGAAGACGGTGGTGGTGGAGGTGCCGGGGGAGGAGTTTTCCTGGCGGCGGGTGGAGGCGGCGGATTACCACGCGTATGTGCGGAATTTGCGGGCGATCGGCTGCCCGGAGGAGACGGTGCAGGACATCATCTACAGCGATGTGAGCAAGCTGTATGCGGAGAAGTACCGGGCGTTGAACCGGCAATACCGCTACGGGTCAACGGCGGCGGTGGATTACTGGAGCACGGAGGACACGTACCGGTACAGCGCCGAACGGAACCGCAGATACCGCGAGCTGACGGAGGAGAAGAAGGCGTTGCTGATCGAGCTGCTGGGCGTGGATCTCGAGAAGGTGCGCCAGGAGCGGCAGGGCATCCCGGATTACGAGGCGTTGCGCTGGGCGTATCTGCCGGAGGCGAAACGCAAGCAGGTGCAGGACATCGTGCAGCGCTTCCAGGACATGGAGCAGGCGACTTACGGCAAATACCGGAACTATTACGGTGAGGAACGGTCGGCGGAACTGACGGAGATCAACCGGCAGCGGGAAGCGGAGCTGGCGAAGGTGATGACCCCGCAGGAGCTGGAGGAATACAAGGTGCGCAGTTCACAGACGGCCCAGCAGATGAAGTGGAATCTCGCGGCGTTCGAGCCGTCCGAGCAGGAGTTCCGGGCGCTCTTCAAGGTGGAAGATGCCTTCAGCAGCACCATGGGGGCTTACCGGTTTGGCGGGCCGGACCCGGATGATCCGGTGGCGCAGAAGAAATGGGCGGATGCGAACAAGGCCAAAGAGGACGAGATGAAGAAGCTGTTGGGCGAGACGCGCTACAAGGAATACACGCGGGCACAGGACTATTATTACCAGGAGCTTTATCGCATGGCCCAGCGCAGCGGTTTGCCGAAGGAGACGGTGACGAAGGTTTTTGACATGAAGGACGCCGCCGAGACGCAGGCGCGCCGGGTGCGGAGCGACCAGAACCTCACGCCGGAACAGCGGCAGCAGGCACTGGTGGAGATCCGAAACCTGACACAGAAATCCATCCAGGATTCGCTCGGGGAAAAGAATTTCAAACGGTACCAGTCCCAAGGGGGCTGGTGGCTGAACAATCTGGCGCCGGAAGTGCGTTCGACGACGGTGATCCGCCAGTGAGGCGGGCCGCAGATATGACAAAAGTGTGACAAATAGGGGAACGGAAGTGAGGCATGATGGGGGCAGGTTTGTAAAGGGGACGGGGAGACTGGACAGGCGGGGGCGCCTGTTCCACTACGAAATGGCAGAGGAGCAGCCAAGGAAACTGAAGAAGCTATGGAGTGGCCGAAGAAAATATTGATCGCCTCGCTCGGAGCGAACGTGGTGCTGGGCATCGCATGGGTGGTGTTAGCACCGGGCAAGAATTTCGCACCGTCGGAAGAGGTGGCGATCAAGCGGGATGTGGCAGACAGGAAAGCCAAGGCAGCAGCGCAGAAGCCGGAGATGCCTGCGGAGGTGGTGGACAATTCGGCGAAGTTGGATTTTGACTGGGCGGGTGTCGAGTCGGAGGATTTCAAGAAATACATCGCCAATCTACGGTCCATCGGCTGTCCGGAGCTGACCATCCAGGACATCATCCTGGCGGAGCTGGATTACATCTATGAGCCGCAGATGAACGCGCTGAGGGGATTGAATGTGCCGTTGCCCGCGCGGAAATTTTGGCGCGAGAACGAGCCATCGCCCGGTCCCAAACGCGCGGAGAATGCCGACCAGGAGGTCAAGCGGCTGTTTGAGGAGCGGCGGGCCTTGATAAAGGAGCTGCTGGGGAAAGATGAAAAGCCGTTGCGCACGGCGAACAACTATTACGAGGACAGCGGCCAGAGCCGGCATGCGTTTCTTTCCGCCGAGAATCTCGAGAAGATGCACCAATTGGAAGCCAAGTATGAGAAACTGGGGGGAGCGCTGACCAAGGAGGTGGGGTATAAGAGCGAGGAAGCCCGGCAAAAAATGCTGGCGGAGATGCGAACGTTCATGACGCCGGAGGAGATCTTCGAGTATGAGATCCGCACTTCCAATCTGACGCGGCAGTTGCGGAACTCACTGAAAGCCGTCAATCCTACGGAGGGTGAATTCCGCGCGATCTTCGCCGCCAATTACGATGCGCATACCTTGGGCGTATCCGGCAAGGCGGAAGCACAGGAGCTGCAAGCAGCAAAGCTGAAGGCGGAGGAAACCCTGAAGAGCACGCTGGGCGAGGAACGTTTCACGGAAATGGAGCGGAGCAAGGATTACGGCTACCGGCAACTGATGGCGGCGAGCAGTTTTCTGGGTTATGACCGGGCGGCGGCGTTGCGAGTGTATGCGATGCAGGGCGATACCGAGAAAGCCCTGCAAGCAATCTATATGAACACGGAGCTTTCCCCCGAGCAACGGAACAAAGCCATCATGGACATCCGCACCGCGACGGAGAAGACCATTCAACGGGAACTGGGGGCCTCGGGGGCGAAACATTATCTGAAAACGGGCGGTTCCTGGATCAGCCGGTTGGGCCAGCAACACCATCCCACCATCATACGATGAGAACTTCAGTCATCACCATACTTTCCCTGGGGTTGAACGCCTTCCTGGCGCTCGGCGTGGTGAACCAGCTCCGGTCACCGGCAGCAACCGCACCGCCAGCAGGCGCGGAAGCGGCTCCGGCGGCTCCAGCTTCAGCAGCAGCGACGAACAGGACATCCACCGAAAAAGCCGTGCTGGAAAGAGGGGGGAAACCTTTTCACTGGCATCAGCTCGAATCGGAGGATTACCGGCAGTATGTGGCGAACTTGCGGGCCATCAAATGTCCGGAACAGACGATCCAGGACATCGTGTATGCGGATCTGGAGCGGTTGCTGGCGAAGAAGTTCCGGGCGGTGAACATGAAATACAAACTGAACCGCGATAACAACCTCTCTGATTACTGGAAATCAGATGACGAAATCACCAAGGCCAAGTTCGAGCGGGACCGCGAAGGTCGCAAGGTGCATGACGAGCGGCGGGAAGCGCTCATCGCGTTATTGGGCATGGATGCTGAGCAGCAGCGGCGGCAGCGCCTGGGGTTGGTGGATTATGACAGCAGTGTGTATCCGTTCATGAACACCCATGAGGCAGGGCAGATCCGCAATGTCTGGGGTGAGTTCAAGGACCGGGAAGCAGAGGTGAATCGAAAGTATGGCGGTTATCAGGGGCCGGAATTGTGGGCGGAGTTCCACCAGTTGGCGCTGGAACGGGATGAGGCTGCCTCCAAGGTGCTGTCCCCGCAGCAGAAGGAAGAATGGATGTTGCGGGTCTCGCATGTGGCCAACCTGATGCGCAGCTCGCTGGGCGCGTTTGAAGCGAATGAACAGGAGTTCCGGGCGCTCTACAAGCTGGAGTATGACCAGTATCTGAAGATCGGACCTTACGCTTACATGGGCAGTGTGGACCCGGACGATCAGGGGGCGATGGCGCTCAAGCAGCAAACGCAACAGGCCAAGGAGGCGGCCATCCGGCAGGTGTTGGGCGAGCAAAGGTATGCGGAGTACACCATGGCGCAGAGTCCGGATTTCAAGCAGCTCCATCAGTTCACCCGGAGCACCGGGCTGGAGAAAGCCGCAGCGGTGCAGGTATATCAGATGAAACAGGCGACGGAGGCGGAGATGGGGCGGATTTACGCGAACCAGACCTTAAGCCCGGAACAACGGCAACAAGCGGCAGCCGCCGTGCAGCAGGAGGCGGCGAAGGCGGTGCAAGGTGTGCTGGGCGAAAATAACTTCAACCGCTACCGGACGAGCTATGGCCGGTGGTTGAATAATTCGCGCTGAACAAATCATGGCCATGCCCCGAAAGTATCAGTCCAGATTCCTACTTGCCGACGAAGAAAAGCGGAGGATGATAGGCGGTATGCCTATTTGTTCGTCCCGCCGTCAGTGCGGCTCCATGGCTGTGCTTGCGGTAATGTTTGGTTTGTGCTTGAGGGTGGCCTCTGCTTATGCGGCAGAGGAAACCGGTCCGCTGGCCGGTCATTCCATGCATGGAGATGCTTTCAATGAAGGTCCGCGCCAAAAAGCCTTTCTGATGGGCGAGACGGGACGCATCCGTTTTCCCATCACCACGAAATCCGCGCAGGCGCAGAAATTCTTCGAGCAGGGTGTGGGGCAGTTGCATGGTTTCTGGTATTTCGAGGCGGAACGGTCCTTCCGCCAGGTGGCGGCGCTGGACCCGGAATGCGCCACGGCCTATTGGGGCATGGCGATGGCGAACGTGAACAACGTCAAGCGCGCCCGGGGCTTCATCGAGAAAGCGGTGTCCTTGAAGGCCAATGTGAGTGAACGCGAACGCCAATGGATCGATGCGCTCGCGGAGTATCGCAAGGAGGACAAGCGCGACGACAAACAGAAGCGCAAGGATTACCAGGCGGCGCTGGAGAAGCTCGTGGCAGCCTATCCTGATGATCTGGAGGCGAAGGCTTTCTGCGCGCTCCAGTACTGGGACAACAACAGCAAGGGCGTGCCCATGGGCGACAAGCAAAAGGTGGACAAGATGTTGAACGCGGTGCTGGCCGGGGAGCCGCTCCATCCGGTGCATCACTACCGCATCCACTTGTGGGATGACGGCAAGACGGCGACCAACGCCCTGAACTCCGCCGCGCTCAATGGTTTTGCGGAGACGGACACCGCGCACATGTGGCACATGAGCGGGCATACTTACTCCAAGCTCCATCGTTACTCCGACGGGGCGTGGCAGCAGGAGGCGAGCGCCCGCACGGATCACGCCTATATGATGAAGAATCGCGTGATGCCGGACCAGATCCACAATTATGCACACAACAACGAATGGCTCATCCGCAACCTGAGTTTTATCGGGGCGGTGGACCGCGCGGTGGACCTGGCAAAGAACATGATCGAGCTGCCCCGGCATCCCAAATACAACACGCTCACCAAAGGCAGCGCGAATTACGGTTACCAACGTCTCACCGAAACCCTTGTGCGCTATGAACTGTGGAACGATCTTGTCACGCTGAGCCAGACGACATATCTCGAACCACTGGACCATAACGATCATGAGGTACGCCGGGTGCGGGCATTGGGCACCGCTTATTTCAATCTGGGTGACAGCGCGGCTGGCAAGACACAGCTTGCGGCCCTGGAGCAGTTGAAGGTGAAGATCGAGGCCGATGTGAAGAAGAGCGCCAAAAGCGAACCGAAGAAGGAAGAGGTCAAGCCGCAGGCGGAAACCAGCAAGGCAGCGGATAAAGGCAAAGCAGCGAGCCCGGCGACCAATGCCGTCAATCGTGTCAGTGCTGTGAACAACGCCATCGCGGAACTGCAAGGCTGGCAGGCTTTGAAGGAGGGGAATGCCAAAGGAGCACGGGAATCGTTCGCGAAGGCGAAGGACATTCCGAAGGAGCGTCAGGCGCAGATCGAGTTGCTGTTGGGTGATACGAAGAAAGCGGAGCAGCTCGCCCTCGAAGCGGTGAAGGGAGCGACGAACCAGGTGCAGCCGCTGGCAAACTATGTGGACATCGCCTACCGGAACGGCAATTGGAGCGAGGCGTATAAATATTTCTACCAACTGCGTGAACTGGCGGCGGAGATCGATCTCCATGCCCCGGTCTTTCAACGGCTCAAGCCGGTGGCGGCAGACTTGAAACTCAGCGCCGATTGGCGTCCCGCGCTGAAGCGGTCCTGGGATTTCGGCAAGCGCCCCAGTCTCGCCGCGCTCGGACCGTTTCGCTGGGAACCGACTTCGGCACCGGGCTGGTCTTTGCCGGATGCGCAGAATCGCCAGCTCGCCTTGCGCCAGTACAAGGGCAAGCCGGTCATCGTGATCTTTTACCTGGGTCACGGCTGCGCGCACTGCATCGAGCAGCTCGCCGCTTTCGCGCCGATGACGGAGGATTACGCGAAGCTGGGCATCTCGCTCGTGGCCATCAGCACGGATACAATCGACGGGCTCAAGGAAACGGCAAAAAAGGCCTCGGCCAATGGCGGCTTCCCCTTCCCGCTGCTGTCAGACAAATCGATGCAGGTCTTCAAGGCGTACCGGGCCTTCGATGATTTCGAGAACCAGCCATTGCACGGCACGTTCCTGATTGATGGCGAAGGAATGGTGCGCTGGCAGGACATCAGCTACCAGCCGTTCACGGAGACGAAGTTCCTGCTGGAAGAGGCGCAACGGCTGTTGGGCAAGGTGCGGACACCGACACTGGCGGCCGTGCCGGGCACGGGCAAGGCTGGCGGCGAGTAGGAACCAGCGGCTACACCGGCACCAGTTCGCGCTGTGAGGCGCGATACTTCCGGGCGTGGTCGAAGAATTCCGCCGCCACCATGTAGCCCACACATTCTGCGGAGCCGCAGTTGCAGGGATTGTCCTGGTATTCTTCGAGGTCGAACCCGTAGTTGTAGGTCAGTTCTTCACCGGCCTTGATATCGCGGAGGGCGAGGATCCAGACATGGTCATCGTCGTTCTCGGATTCACAATTGGGCGCGCAACTGTGGTTGATATAGCGGGCGGGGTTCCATTCCACGTTGCCATTGATGTCGTGCTGGTCGTTTAGTGTGAAGATGTAAACGTTCCCGTTCTCGCACTCGCGGGAGGATTCCTCCTTGCTGATGAGCGGCCCGACATACTCGATGACTTTCTCGCCCTGGCGGATGTCCTGCGCGGCAAAACAGCCGGTGCTATGGATGCTGGACGTGCGCACTTCCACGTTGGAAGCATCCACCTGCCTGATCTGAGTCTGGTTCTTTTTCTTCGCCACAGGCAGTTCGGTTAACAGGTCTCTCTCACCCGCTCAATCCGAAAACGACAATATCGGATGAAAAGGACGCATGATGGCTTTGCCGGGCCTTACCGTTTCTGCTCCGCCAGGTGCTTGAGCACGGCATCGCGCATGGCGGCGGTGGCTTTGGGGGTGTTCGTATGGCCGGCCTTGATGTCATGGTAGATGGCCTTGGGTCCGGCGAAGTTGTTGTAGGCGGCATAGACGCTCGTGGGCGGGCAGGTGCCGTCGATGAAGCCCACGGTGAAGATGCCGCCCGCCTTCGTGCGTGTGGCGAAGTTCATGCAGTCGATGTAACGCGCGGCATTGAGCACCTTCGCGTCGGGTTTGCCATCCTGGTCGTTGGGGACGATCTTCGGCCAGCCATTGACGCGGCCCACCGCCACGCCGCTGTGATCGCATCCGGCCGGGACGCCTGCGGCGATGAAGGTCACGCGGCTGTCTAGGCCCGCAGCGGCGATGGCTTGCAAACCCCCTTGGCTGGAGCCATAGACGACCACCGTTTTGCCATCCCATTCCAGTTGGGCTGTGAGAAAATCGATGGCGCGTATGAGCCGCAGGCACATACTCATGAAATAAATCGTATCGCGGGAATCACGGCCCTGAGCGCGATAATCTTTCAGTTCACCATTGGCGAGGTCCGTGTAGAATTTCTCCGGGTGGCCGTTTGGGATGCCGTGGGCATTGATGTCCAGGGCGAGCAAGCCTTGTTTGGCCCAGTTCGCCGCCCCACCCAGACTGGAACTGCGCACCCCGGCACCATGCACCGTCAGGATGGCGGGCAGACTCCTCGGTTTGGCGCCCTCCGGCCGCGCGAAGTAGCCGGATACCGGTTTGCCGATGCTGGCCGCCTGCAGGTCAAAGCACTCTACCGCTGCCACCGGCGATTTGACCGGTGTCAAATTGGGAGCCTTCGGCACCGTGGCGAGTTGCGCTTTCTTCTCGTTCCAGAAAGCGTCGAAATCATCCGGCACCGGCAGGCTGGGTTTGATCTGGGCAGGGTCGATGCCCGCGCCACCGAGGGCGTTGAAGTTCAGCTTGTTCGTCTGATAGTTCACACGGCAGATGAGGAAGCCGGGTTCATCCAATTGGCCGGTGATCGTGGCTTTGCCGTTCTCCAGTTTCGCTTTACCGGTTTTGATGGGCGGCACGCCGTCCTTGGTGATGGTCCATGACACCTCCACGTCGCTGACCGGCTGCTTGTCCAGCGCGAGCGCGACCTGGAAGGAAACCGGCTCCCCTTTCTTATACAAGGCATCCGGCCGGTCTGCGCTGACACTCAACACATAATTGGTGGCGGGCTTGATTTCTTGCGCGGACAGGTTGAACAGGCTGCCGGTGCAGAGAAGCGCGGCGAGGCCAAAGGAAAGGGCGAACGTGGACTTCATATAGATAGGTGTATTCTCAAACGGTGCAGTTTGCCGGAGCAAGCTGAAAACCGTTCCTTGGACGGCGGGGCGGGCACTTTGATTCGCCGGATTTAACCATTAATCCTAGGCGACAGGCTTTCCTAGGCCTACTACATAATCCAGCCGCCGTTGTAGCTGCTTTGCCGTTGCGCGTTCATCGGCCAGAGGCCACCCTGTAGTGGTAATACAAGCAATGGAGATACTGGAGACACTAAGGTTATGATCACGCCCCCAAACTGGAAACTGCCGGAATCAATCAGCCAACGCCTCGGCCAGTCCACTTACGGACGCCAACGGATCATCGCGGAGGAAGGCCATCTGCTCATCGTACTGCACCGGCCGCCGAATGCCGACCAGAGCAATCGTGAGGGCGTCCTGTATTGGCGCAGTCCCTCGGGCGAATGGCAGACCAGCGTGGGCGGGCCGGGTTTGGGAACCCTGAAAACGCACGTGCAGCTCTATGCCGATCTTGAAGCCAAACTCGCCCGGGAGTACGACCTGGCCATGAGTGCCGGCGAGTTGTTCGATCTGGTGGAAACGCTGACGCCGCTGTCCCGCGCGGCGCGCAACATGCATCAGGCGCTGCAAAATGCGCGCGATGCGGTGAAGACGGACAAGGCACTGATCGACATCCGCGATCTGGCGTATGAAGCGGACCGCAATCTGGAGCTGCTCTTGCAAGACGTGCGCAACGCCATCGACTACAAGACGGCGCGTGAATCCGAGGAACAAGCGCGCTTGAGCAAGGAAGCCCTGCACGCCAGTCACCGTCTGAACATCCTCGCGGCACTTTTCCTGCCGCTGACGGCCATCACGAGCCTGTTCGGCATGAATTTTCACACCGGCTTCGAAAGCCGCGGCCCCGTGATGTTCTGGGTGACCTTGGGTATCGGAGTCGTGCTCGGGATGATCATCAAGAGCTGGGTGACGGCCGGATCACCAGAGAACAAGCAAGAATAGAAGCGGTTTCGCTGGATCAACAAAAAGCGTTGAAACGGTCACCCGTTTCAACGCTTTCACGTTTTAACTTTTCAGCGATCCACCGGCTCACGCCGTGGCCGTCATCAGCGGAGCGGGCAATGGCAGGTTAAGCCGGGCGAGATTCTTTTCTTCGAACTCGCTGCACCAGCCTTTGACTTCGGCTTCGTTGAAGATCTTGCCGATGACGCGGCGAAGCAGCCCTTTCAGGTTCGCATTCTCCACATCACGCAGCGCGCGGATGGCTTCTTCTTGATAGGTCTCGAGCAAGGTATTCGCACGATCATCCGCTTTCAGTTCGCGGTAGAGCGCTTCGATGCGCTGGGCATTCACGCCTTCCAGCGGCTGACGTTTCCACCAGGATTCCAGTTGTGCGGCCGCTTCACCCTTCGCGCGCTCGGAGGCAACAGCGAGGAGCAGGCTCGGACGAATGCCTTCGATATCGTTCGTTTCACCCGTGGCACCCAGATCGCTCAAGTCATCGCGGATCTGGTAGGCGATGCCGAGGGCCTCGCTGTATTTGCCGATGGCATCGCGGAAAGGCTCGTGATTGTTCGCGTAAACCGCGCCAAGGCGCAGTGCGACTTCAAAGGCCGGTGCCGTCTTGCGGCGGAAGATATCCAGCACTTCGGTGGACTTCAGCGGACCGGGATTACGCGTCCAGCAGAGTTCGGCGCCTTGGCCCTGGCAGAGCTGGCGCTGGCCTTCGGAAGCCACCATCAGCATCTCCACCTTTTGCGCCGCGCTCACATTGGAAGCCCCGATGAGCCGATAACCTTCACCGATGAGCAGGTCGCCGACGTTCAACGCGATGGCCGTGCCGTGTTCCTCGTGCAACGTCTTCTCACCATAACGCATCGCGTCGTTGTCCTCGATGTCATCATGGATGAGCGAGGCTTTGTGGAAGCATTCCACCGCGACGGCGATCTTCTTGAGATCTTCCGGCAAGGGCGCATCGGTATCTTCGCGCAACGCCTGATAAGCGGAGACAGCGAGGAACGGCCGCCAGCGTTTGCCCGCACGACCAAGCCATTCGCGGGCGATGGCTTCCGTCTCACCTTCCGCCGGGCCCATGATGGACGTGAGGGAATCGGGCGAGAACCACGTATCGACATCATTGCGCAGGGCGGTGAGATCGAGACGACGGGTCTTGTCATCGCTCGTCAGATGGATGACGTCCCAGACCCAATCCACATCCACCGTGGTATCGATGCAATCATCTTGCAGGAGTGGAATGGCGATGCCGGGAACAGCGGCGGCTTCCATGTAAGGGAAGGCGCGTTCCAGCACGCTCAGGCAGCTCACACCCACGATGGCGTCGATCTTGCCCGTCTGGATGAGCGACATGACGATGGCGGAACCTTCCGCCACGAGCACTGCGTAACCGAGACGCTCGGCTTCGGATTGCAGATCTTGGATCGTGCAGAGGCCACATTGCTTGCAGAGCAGACCAAATTCATCAAAGGGCGCCGGGCACTTGCTCTCCACGCGGAGGCACTTGGGCAGGAGCAGGAGGCGGCGTTCGTAGGGGATGCTGGCGAGCGTCTCGCGCCAGACCTCGTTGTTCAGCAGCACACCAATGTAGTCGCGGTAAATGGGGTCCAGCTTCAACCGGGCAATCAATGTGTCCGCATGGACTTTGAGATCTTCCATCGGCACGGGCGGCACGAACTGGGTCTCGGCCACGTATTGCCGGACGGCTTTCTGCACGTGATCGCGCTGGATCTTCGTCTGCGGGATGTTCTTCTTCGGCGGACGAATCCGCTGAGGCGGCACCGGACGCGGTATGATGAGTGGCGCGGTTTGCATGGTCGTCAGGTTGCTTCGATTGACGTTCAGACGCTCGGACCCGTTACGTAAATTCAACTAACACCGGTATTTGTGACGAGTTTTTCTGCTTTTGGAGATTATCCAATGATACCTGCCATGGGTCGAGCCTTTTTCCGAATTTGGCAAGGGGGTAACAAGAAGGGGTCTAAGGGTTAACCACAGCCCCGACTGTAGCCGGGGTGAAATGGACATAGATAGACACAGATAGGGAACGGGGGTAGGGACGCTTTGCCGAGAGTTCCTACTTGGCTTTAGGCCTTCGGCCCCTGTGCCGCCAAAGCCGCGTTCGCCTTGGCCTTGGCTTCCTCGGCGCGGCGGGCGATCTCCTCGGGGGATGGCAGGGACATGAGCACCTCGGCGGGAATGTCGCCCGATTGCGCCAGCTTCACTAGGCACTTCTGACGTTCTGAGAGCGCCTTGTCGGCATCGCGTTCTTTGCTAAAGCGGGATTGGGCCTTCTCGCTGCGTTCGCGGAGCATGTGATAGACATCGCCGCCCAAGAGGGCCGAGATGTCGATCTTCATCTTCTCACGGTTCAGGTCGCTATCACTGACGATGTCGCCATTGATGGGACCGGCCTTGTACTTCGGGAACATGATGGCCGCCTCCGGGCAAACGCGGGAGCAGGCCGGGCAGTTCGTCTTGCAGTTGTCATTGTTCTGCACCTGGATGCGCTGCCCGCCATCCACCCCATAGACGCCGAACAGGCAGAAGCTCAGGCACTGCATGCAGTTCGTGCAACGGTCGTAATCGATGACCGGGAACCACGGCTTCCAATCGCCCTGCTTCACTGCGCCAGCGGTCGTGCGCACGCCATCCACCTTGGCCACAACCTGTTCCGGGGTTGTATCTTCCAGATTCTCAAAGCGCACGGAGACCTGGCCGGTGGAATCGGTGGTCGTCTCGGGCTTCTGCGCGCCAAAGCGGCCCAATACCAGCACGGAACTCTTATCCGCCGGAGCGACCGCACGTTCACTGCCCGCGCGGGTGACGGCGTAGCCTTGCCCCAACAGGGTACTCAGGACGGAGAAACGTTCCTCGGTGGCAAGGGCGGCAGCTCCGTTCCCTTCATAGAGGACGATCCGCAGGGTAGTTTGATCAATGAGTGCCATGTGAAATAGGGTTTAGGTTTTAGGCAGCAGCGGCTTTCGGCGCATCGGCGGCGGTGACTTTGCCGGTGGGCACGTTCGGTTTCAGTTCGGCGCTCAGGAGGCTGGTGGTGACGCTCTCGGCCGATTCCACCCGCATGTTCACCACTTCCGTTTTATCCAGTGGCAAGGGCGCATTGGCGGCGGCGAAGAGCCATTTCACCGCGCGCGGATAACAGGCGGCCACCTTGATGGCATTGCCCTGCGTGAGCCGTTGCAGGGCGGGATCGCGGCGGGCGGACATCTCGCAGAGGTCGGACACGGCCTCGAAGGGCACACCGGATTCGCACAGCTTGCGCAAGACAGCTTCCTTCACTTCCTTCGGCACGACTTGCGCGTAGTTGCAGTGGCAATACAAGATTTGCGGTGTCTGGGACATGTCGGGGGTGAACTTACCCACTGCCGGGGAAATTGCCAACCGGAGGTTTACGGGAAATTTTGGACCGGCATGATCTCGTCGTGAATATCTCTCCCGCCGACCCCGTCCAATATTCAGCTTACGTCCGGCCAAGGTGCCGCCATGAAAACATTCTGGTGCTTGCTCATCACTGCCGTATGCGCGACCGGTTGCCATACCCCGCAAGCCCGGCTGCTTTCCCCGGGCGAGGCCATCAACCGTGCTGAAGTGAACCGCATCGGCGGCCCGAAAGCCAACGGCGAAGTCCGGTTGGAGTTACCCGCCGTTCCCACGGGCACCGGGACGCATGATTTTTACAACCTCTTCGCCGAGTATCACGTCGGCCACCGGGTGCGTTTTGGCCTCAGTCTGGCCACCACGGCCCGGCACACGGATGAAGACACCACTGTGCTGGTGAACGGCTTGGGCCTTCTGCCCATCAGCAGCCGCATGCAGGTCAAGGTCTGGCCTTATGGCCGGGTGAATTATCTGGAGCTCCGTCTGGACCACGAATTTGTCACGCAATCGGCTGCCAGTGGCCGGCATTTCACGTTGCACGGCGGTCCGTCCGGCACCCAGGAATTTGCCGTGCCGGAATGGATGTTCGCTGCCTTGCTGGAAGCCACGGACCGGCGGCTGCCGGAGATGCGCGCACTTTCCTTCAACGTGCAGGAAGTGATGCAGCGCTCCGACCTCCGTCGTCGGCACGTGGAACTCAACCCCAGCCTGCCCGTGTATGTGCGCGAAGCCATCCTGCTAGGCGAAGTCACCGTCGGCATGACCGTTGCCGATGTCCTGGCCAGCCAAGGTGAGCCCGAGATCACCACCCGTACCCGCGATAAAAAAGGGGAGTTTGAAGTCTGGCGTTATCCCGGAGGCCGCCTGATGTTCGAACAAGGCCTGGTCACAGGCTGGGATACCGAATGAGGCTTCCACTCAGCCGCCAGTATTGTAATGGCGTCAAGGCTGGTCCTGCGATAGAACATCCGTGCTATGGGAGTCATCGTCATCATATTCATCGTCGGCGGAGGATTGCTCCTTTTGGGCATGCTGTTCAGCGGCAGCCGTGATCACCGGGATTATGGCATCGGTAGCGACGGGGGCGGCTACGATAGTGGTGGCGATGGCGGAGGAGGAGATGGTGGTGGCGGTGGTGATTGAGCAAAACAAAAAGCCCCGCAAGTTTTTGACCTGCGGGGCTGGTGAAGTTCTTTTGCTTACGCCTTGTTCAACTGCACTTCCGTCTCGTAGTCGAGCGGCTTGATCTCACGGCCAGCACCATCGGTGACCTTGCGGCTCTTCTCATCGAAGTAGCACATGGTGCCGAGTCGGTCGCTCATCTCCGCGAGCGAGATGACGGTCTGCACGCGCACAGCGAGCTCGATGCCAGCATTCGCCGGTTCCAGGCCACGGATGGCGGCGAACCAGTTCTTGTGATGGTTCGGCACGTTCTCGCCCGGGAAGCCTTCACTGGTCTCGGGATCGATCTCGTCGGCGAACGGACGTTCGGGTTTCAGTTCCACCTTGTTACCCGCCATGGTGAGCGTGGCATGATGGCCGCGGATCATCTCCTGCGTGCCTTGCTCGTTCACCGTGCTGCTGGTGATGTGCATCACGTAACCGGCCGGGAACTCGGCGATGAGCTGGATGATCTCCTGCACATCGCGCTGGTATTGCGTGTTCTTGTCCGCCGGACGGCCGTCTTTCTTGAGGTCCGTGTTGAACTTGCGGCTGCCCACGGCGGCAACGCGGGTGGGGAACTGCGGATTACCGGTGGCAAGCATGTACGGATGCAGCTTGTGCGGGAAGAGATCGCCCAAGAGACCGGAGCAGTAGGGATAATATTTGCGCCAGCGGAAGTAGTGGTCGGGGTTGAAGTCGGTCGCTTTCTTCACGCCCGAGATCCATGCGTTCCAGTTGATGTCATCCTTCGTGGCCCAAGGCTGGATGGTGTAGTTCCACTCGCCATAGGGGCTGTTGCGCATGTAGGAGCCCTGGCTCATGACGATGGGGCCGATCTTGCCGGCCTTGATCCACTCAGCAGCTTTGTGCCACTTCTTGTCCGAGCAGCCTTGGGAACCGACTTGCAGGATCTTGCCCGACTTCTTCACCGCATCATAGACTTGGAACGCCTCGCCGAGATAGCGGGTCATGGGCTTTTCCACATAGACGTGCTTGCCGGAATTCAAGGCATCCACGGAAACGCGCGTGTGCCAGTGATCGACGGTGGCGCAGACGATGGCATCGATATCTTTCCGCTCCAGCATCTTGCGGTAGTCTTCATAGGACTCGACTTTGGCGTCGGAGTTATCCTTGAGGATGAAGTCCTTGGCCATGGCGGTGCGGTGCTTGGAGACATCGCAGACGGCCACTTGGGCGATGTTATGTTCACCGGCTTTTTCCTTCATCTGACGGACGTGGGCATTGAAGCCTTGTCCACCGATGCCGACAAAGCCTACGTAAATGCGGTCATTGGCCCCGATGACGCGACCGGTCGAGGGGGCCTTGTTCTGGCCATAAACCGGGGTCTTGAAGGGATTGGCGGCGACGACCGTGGCGACGGCCGCCTTCTTGATAAAACTCCGGCGGTTATCGCCGGACGAGGAGTTGTTCGTTGATTGCGACATAAAGCCTGTATTTCTTTCGGGGATTAACGGGTGAGGACGACGTTACTCCAATCGTCAGCCGGGTCAATCTTGAACAATGAGACGAAGGCGGAGGGGGTTGATATTCAATCGCCAAGGTGCAACTGCTTGCGGCTTAGCAATAAAAAAGGCCGCCCGGAGGCGGCCTGAGAAATGAAAATGAAACGGCGGGATCAGCCCAGATAGCAATCCACGCGGATGATGCGGGCCTTGGCCGGCTGTTCATAAGTCGGCAAATGGCGGGCGGCCTGCACCTTCAGGGGCACCGGAGCGGTGAGCGGGCGGAAGTCCACGGCGAGTTCCTGATCTGCACCCGAGACTGCCGTCCAGAAGGAGGCCAGTTTTTGGACTGTGGCTTTTTTGGCCATTGAGAATGCGCTCATGCTTATGATATCGGCTTAACTGCTGTCAACCTTATCATTGCAACCTAAACTGCCTATACGTACGGAACTGTAATTCACGTACCGGTGAAGTGCGGAGAAACACCGCAGGGTAATCAGGCGGAGATGATGCCCTTGCGGATGGCGAACTTAACCAGATCCGTCTGCGTGTGGAGGTTCAGCTTGCGCATGAGGTTGGCGCGGTGCGTTTCCACGGTGCGGGGGCTGATGAAGAGCTTCTTGGCTATCTCTGCCGTGGTAAGTCCCTCGGCGGCAAGCTGGAGCACGAGCCGTTCGCGCTTGGTCAGCGTGGTATAGACGTCCTCCTCCGTCTCGCCGGGATGGGTGACGTAGCCAGCCAAGGCACGTTCGGCCAACACCGGGCTGAGGTAGCGGCGGCCGGCGAGGACTTCGCGAATGGCCTTCACCAGTTCGTCCGGGGTGCAGTCCTTGAGGAGATAGCCGGAAGCGCCGTAACGCAACGCTTCCATGACATAGGGTTCATCCGAGTGCATGCTCAGGATAATGACCTTGGTCTTGGGGGAATCGCGGCGGACCTGGCGGATGACTTCCAGACCGTGCAACCGCGGCAGCATGAGGTCCAGCAGGAGCACGTCGGGCTTGAGCTTGTCGGCCAGTTGCACCGCCTCCAACCCGTCACTTGCCTCACCCAAGAGTTTGAAATCCGCCTCGCGTTCGAGCATCAGTTTGATGCCTTTGCGGACGATCACATGATCTTCAGCCAGAATGATTGAAACCATTGCCTGTTCCACGATTGTGAACCTGCCCGCAGGCAGATTCAGCCATTTTCCCCAGCGACCGTGTTTGCGGCCCCACTGCTCTGCGGGCCATCCATCACCCCAAGTTTGATTGTAATTGCGTGCGAATTTCCAGAGTATGCCTTGTGGTTACGTTTCTAGCCTATCCTACATGGGTTGGCAAAGCAAACCTACGTCTAAGGCAACTTTTCTTGCTCTCGACCTGGCCAGGCGGTTCCGAACTGGGCTGCTGTATTCACCCCTAATTTCTAGGCCGGACAAGGATTCCGGCCGGTCCCCTGCTCGCTGCCACGGCACACCCGGCGGGGGTGAAGTCCATCGTCACACTGCCGTGGTCGCTTAAGTAAAAGGTCGTCCAGGGCCCTTGGGCTAGCCGGGCGCGCAATTCCGGTCCGGCTTGTTCTTGGGCGGGCTGCATGGCACAGGTCACGATCACCACTGTCGGCTGGATCATCGCCAGCAGTTCCTCCAGCAACGGCTCCTCCTTGGCCGGGATGCCGGTCACCACGATCTCCGCCCGCAGTTCAGGGTGCCGCTCCCGCAAGGCTTTCTGCCCCGGTCGCCCCAAGTCCGAGAGCAGCAAGACCTGCACGCCCTCGAATTCACCGTGCAAGACCACCGCATTATCATCACCCGAGCTGAAGCGGTCGGCCGCGGCCGGATGCAAGACCCGCCACGGACCCACCCGGCTGCCGTTCGTGATGATGTGATGCACCCTTTCGCCTGTGCTCCAGTTCGTCACCATGTGCCGGTAGCCCGGCGAGCGGGAGGGGACCGGGCTGGTGAACAATTCGCGCACCGCATAATCCCGGGTCAAAGCCGGCGCACCGCCGACGTGTTGCGCATCACCATGGGTGAGCAGCAAGGCCGGCACTTGCCGAAGACCGCGGCTTTGCAGGTAGGGGTTCAACGCCAGTTCGTAACCGGACGCATTGCCGGTATCGATCACCAGCGGTTCGTGCCGCTGTCCGCCTTCGAACACCAGGGCATCCCCGCCGCGCACATCCAAGACAGTGAGCCGGAGCTCATGCTGCTGCACCTGCCAGCCGTGCGCGAGCAGGAGCAGGAGGGTGAGACCCGAGGCGCCCGCGAGCCGCCAGCGCCAGGGAGATCTTCTGGCCAACGCGAAGACGCTGATCAAAAGCCCGTAGTAACTGAGGAAGATGCCCGGCCCGGGTGCCTGCACCGGCCACCATGCCCCGGGCAATTGGGCGAACCATCCGCTGCTCGCCACCATTTTGTTCATCAGGAACCACGCCGCGTGGTTGAACAGTTCCGCCACCGGCGGGCACCAGGCCAGCAGCAAACTGCCGAAGGAAGCCATCAACGCCAGACTGCTCAGCGGCACCAGCACCAGATTCGCGAGCAGCGAGACCGGCGTGACCATGTGGAAGTAATATGCGATCAGCGGCAACGCCCCCAGCCACGCGGCGAAGGAAGTCACCGCATTCATCGTCACGAACCGCACCGGCCAGTCGAGCCAGCGTTGCCAGCGTGGCCGCAATTCTTCCGGCAGCAGTGGATCCGGCTGGAAAAAGCGTTTCCGCCATTCCTCCACCGGCGGCACCAGCAAGCCCATGCTGAACACCACCATGAAGGAGAGCTGGAAGCCGGGTTGAAACAACTGCTGCGGCGCGAACCCCAGGATGATCAGGGCCGCCGCCGCCAACGAGTTCAGCATATTCGCCGGCCGCTCCAGCATCCACCCGGCGCCGATCACCGTCATCATGATGGCCGAGCGCACGGCGGAAGCCTGCCAGCCCGTGGCCGCCGTGTAGAACCACAGCAGCGGGATCAGCACCGCCCCGCAACTCCAGCGCGGCAAGCCCGCTCCGCGCAACAGCTCCACCAGCATCAACGCGATCAACGCCACATGCAGTCCGCTGATCGCAAAGATATGCATCGTGCCGGATCGGATGAACGGCACCGACACCACCTCCATCAATCCCGCCTTCCAGCCCAGCCCCATCGCCTGCAGCAGCATCACATCGCGGTCCCCCGGCGGCAGATCTCCTTGCAACTGCCCCATCGCCCACCGGTGGAACTGGTCCGTCACCGGCGGTGCCGCGTTTGTCGCGGGTATCTGCCAGTCCTCCACGCCCCGGGTATGCAATTGGTAATGCACCCCCTCCCGCGCCAGATACGCGCGGAAATCCAATGCGCCCGGAATCACCGGCTCCTTCGGCGGCGCTATCCCGCCCGTCACCTGTACCACCTGGTTGCGCTGCAAACTCTCCGGCGGCGCATCCGGCGTCTGGATGAAGACCCTCCCCTCCGCTTCCGTCCACACCCCCTTGCGTGCGACCCGCTCCACCTCGAGCAAACTGCTGAACTGCAGCTTCATTCCCTGCTTCGTCTCCACGAACCGCTCGCGGGGTGCTTCCGCCAGCGTGCCTTCCACCGTCACGATCT
This sequence comes from Verrucomicrobiota bacterium, assembly GCA_023431185.1. Lineage (GTDB taxonomy): Bacteria > Verrucomicrobiota > Verrucomicrobiia > Limisphaerales > JAEYXS01 > JAEYXS01. The sequence goes on along the minus strand of JAEYXS010000014.1, from coordinate 596 downwards.
CCGGCTCCTCGCCCAACACCACCCGCAGATCCTCCTCGGAGAACACTTCCTGATGCCAGAGCAGATTGCCCCAGCCGACCGTGAAGATCAGCGTGCCGAGCAGGATGGACCGCCGCTGCGACCGCCAGGCCAGGACTAACACCAGCGCCGCCAGCCACAACCACAGCATCCCTCCGTGGACACCGAGCGCATCGCCAGTGACGATGCCTCCGGCCAGACAGAATAACACGGGTGCCAGTGGCCACTTCAAAGGCCCGACCTCCTCATCCGTTTATGCTACGCAGACCATTCTGCGCGCGCCTCAAAAAATGAACGCGCAACGCCCTCCCCGCAAGCCTGGAATAGTTATTCACCACTTCCCATCAGTCCTATTAGTCCCATACGACCCATCGCCTCAGTCTGACCTACCGGCTCGTAAATCGCCCTTCGTAAATCGTTCCCCGAAGTGACCTCCCATCCAGTTTGTTCAGTGTGACCCTCCGCAATGGCATCCTGTTCTGCGGCACTCTAGCCACCAGTCCACACCTCCCGCACCAAACCCCCGCCAGCCACTCCACTGTTTTCACCACCCAATAAGACACCCTTCCATCCACCGC
>JAEYXS010000121.1 GCA_023431185.1 Verrucomicrobiota bacterium | reverse complement strand
CCGACCGCCGGCGATCGGCTCGACAGTGAATTTATCGAAGGGTTTATTTTCGTTGAACGCGTTGATGACCCAATCGCGCCAAGGCCACATCTGGCGGCTGCTATCTGTCTGAAAACCGTGGCTGTCGGCATAGCGGGCGTAGTCCAGCCACTGCATGGCCATGCGCTCGCCATAACGCGGGGAGGCGAAGAGGCGATCGACGAGCTTCTCGTAAGCGTTGGGTGATTTGTCTGCGAGAAAAGCGTCCACTTCGGCTGGCGTGGGCGGGATGCCAGAGAGATCGAAGGAGAGGCGGCGGATAAGTGTGATACGGTCGGCTTCAGGAGCGAGTTGCAGTTTCTCCCGACCAAGGCGTGCGAGGATGAAGTTATCGATCGGATTTTGGGCGGGCGTCTTTTTGTCGGCAACTTTCGGCACCTCAGGCCGCTTGGGCGGGGTGAAAGCCCAGTGGTTTTGATACTCGGCTCCTTCGGCGACCCAACGGCGGAAGAGTTCCTTTTGGGCGGGCGTGAGGTCTTTGTGCGCGGATTTGGGCGGCATCACGTCATCTTCATCCGAGGTGAAGATACGTTTGATGATTTCGGATTTTTCTGGCTTGCCGGGGACGATCGCCACTTCGCCGGATTTACCAGCCTTAAGTGCCTCTTCGCGGATATCCAGACGAAGGCCTCCTTTGCGGGAACTGGCATCGAAACCGTGGCAGTGAAAGCACGTGTCCGACATGATGGGCCGGATGTCGCGGTTGAAGTCCACTTTGGCTAGGTCGGCGCTCATGGCGTTGGATGCGACAAAGCAGATTCCAGCCAGAACAGACAAGACTTTACGTAACGATGCCATACACGGATTTCGGGCGATTTAGACGCCTGACCAATTGTTCAAACTAACTCTACAGCTGTGCCCCAGCCAGACAATGGATAGGGCTGTCTCATTCCATGTAAAATGCTCTTGATGCGATCAAGGCAGTTTGGGTTTCAGGGGAGCGCCACTGGCTTTATCGATGGGATAAACGGCCCCCTGCTTCTCTAAGCCAGTGATGAGTCCCTGCATCATGCGTCTAAGTTCCGAGGTCTCTGCGGCAGCGAGGTTCTTTTGCTCGAACGGATCTTTCGCGAGGTTGAACAACTGGTAGTGCGAGTTCTCGGATACCTCCGAGGGGAAGTAGTGATAGATGACCTTCCAATCGCCATCACGATACGTAGTGAAATAGTCAGTACGATGCGGCGAGTGCGGGTAATGCATCAGAAAGGTCTCTTCACGTTTGGTGTCGCGTTTGCCGGTGAAGAGGTTGTCGAGCTTGGCACCGTCCACGGTGTGATTGGCCGGGGCGGATTTGCCCGCCTGCGCTAGAATGGTGGGGAACAGATCGTAAACGGCGGCTTGCTGGCTTTGGATGGCATTGGTCGTGATTGGCAATTTTTTCTGCAGGGGGTTGTTCGCGTTCGGCTTTGCCCACGCGGCGATGAAGGGCACGCGCATGCCGCCTTCATAATGAGAACCTTTCTTGCCGCGCAAGGGAGCGGCGCAGGCGACGGCGTGTTCATGGCCAAGGGGAGCATCGGAGCCATTGTCGCCGAGGAAGAAGATTAGAGTGTTTTCAGCGACGCCGAGTTTTTCGACATGGTCGAGCACGTCGCCGAGGGATTTATCCATGCCCTCAACGAGCGTGGCGAAGGCTTGGGCGTTGGCCGGTTTACCGGAATCTTTGTAATGGGCGGCAAAGCGTGGGTCGGAATTGAACGGTGCGTGGACGGCATATTGCGCGAAATAGAGGAAGAACGGTTTGTCCGCCTTCACGGCATCCGCGACGTGGGCATTGGCCTCAAGGGTGAGCGCCTCGGTGAGGAAAATGTCCTGGCCGTGATATTTCTCCAGACCATAGACGGTGGCCTTGGCGCGGTTGCCTTTGGCGGAGAAATTTTCGGTGCCGTAATAACTGGCCGGTGCGCCGATGGAGGCACCACCGACATTCACGTCGAAACCGAGGTTGGCGGGATTGGCACCTTCATACTCGCGCGGACCGAAGTGGCCTTTGCCGACGTGGATGGTGCGGTAGCCGCTGGCTTGCAACAGGCCGGGCAAGGTGACGTCACCTTTCTTCAAACCCTGCCAGTTCCACTGGGTCGGACCGCTGGGACCGGCGTTGTTCGTGTCGGGATTGATCCAGTTGGTCGTGCGATGACGCGCGGCGTTTTGGCCGGTAAGGATGGAGATGCGGGTGGGTGAGCACACGCTCATGGCACAGAAGTTGTTGAAACGGATGCCCCGGGCGGCCAAGCGCTCCATGTTGGGTGTGCGGTAGTATTCGTTGAGCGGATACTTCTTCGGCTTGCCGGTCTCATCAGTCAGGAAGGGCACGGAAGTATCCATCACGCCCATGTCGTCCACGAGCATGACGATGATGTTCGGTTTGCTTTGGGCGGCGTGCGAGGAGGAAATGATGACGCAGCTGAGCAGAGTGAGGAGCAACTTGTTCATGGGTATATGTCCAAAGGATAACTGAATTCTATCTGAATGTCACGATGACTAGTTTGGCTGCGAACACCCGTTCCGGCGTTTGTTAAAAATCCCAGCGCTTGGGTTTTCCCGTGCTGGTGATCTCGATCCAATCCAATTCCACGGGTTGCTTCTGGGCCGGTAGATAGATGCGCACGATCCCGAGCGGACCTGCGGCAGGAATTTGGGCGGTGATTTCCTGCCACTCACCGCCTTTGAAAGTTAGCGGAGCAGATTTGGCGGAAGCCGCCGCGTTGGCTGAGGGGAGCCATTCCACTTTGCCGCTCCCGGCAGTGGCGGGACGAACGCGCATTTTGACTGTAGCCGGACCGCTCACGCCAGCGGCGACGCCTAGGAATGGTGCTTCTCCGGTACCGGTCACGGTAAGGATGCCGGCCTTTGCCGTGGCGTTGCAGGCACGGGCTTTCCAACCTTGCAGTGCATCTTCGTTTTCCACCTTCGTCGATGCTTTGGCGGCAGCTTTCGGTTGGGATTTGGCTTTGGGCTGCTGTTTGCCTTCGAGTTCAGGCTGATATTTGGCGGGATCGAAAGCGGGATTGGGGATGGGCACCACCGCTTTGGTATCGCTGAGGAAACTTTCGATAAGGGCGTCCATCTGCTTCACCCGCGCTGGCTGGCTGGCCGCGAGGTTGTTCTTTTCGCCGAGGTCGTCATTCAGATTATAGAGCAGGTGACGATGCGCCCCTTTTTCACCGCCGTGAAAGATGCGGATGAGTTTCCAATCTCCCTGATGAACCGAGACGGCGGGTGGCAGCCAATCGGGCACGCCGGGATTGTGCGGGAAGTATTGGAAGAGGGCTTCGCGAGCCAAGTTACCGCCTTTCAACGCTGGCAGGATGCTCGTGCCGTCAAAACGCTGTCCCGGCAGCGGCTCGAGGCCCAGTCCGGCCAGCAGGGTCGGATAATAGTCTTCACTCTGGATCGGCACATCACTGCGGCTGCCGGCCTTGGTGAGGCCCGGCCACGCGACGACACAAGGAACGCGAGTGCCTCCCTCGAACATCGTGGCCTTGCCACCGCGTAACGGGGCGTTGCTGGTGGGCGTGGTGCCGTCGATCTCGTTGTACATGTTCCCGCCGTTATCGGACGTGAAAATGATGATGGTGCGATCAGCGAGCTTCAGGCGGTCCAAAGTATCCAACAGCGTGCCGATCGCATCGTCCATGCTCTCGATCATGGCGGCGTAGGTGGGGCTGCGCTGCGGGTCGGCCGGGTTCACGCGCGCACGATGTTTTTCAATGAGTGCTTTTTTCGCATCGAACGGGGCATGCACGCTGAACATCCAGTAGTTGAGATAAAATGGTTTATCCTTGTGCCGCTCCATGAAGGCGGTGGCTTCCTTCGCCATGCGGTCCTCGATGTGCTGATCCGGCACGTTGGGGTCAGGGTCGAAGTCTTTGAACTTCCAAGGAGCGACGAAGCTGCCGGCGGGGCCTGGCCCAGCAGTATGGGGCAGATCGACATTGAAGCCTTGTTGCAGGGGAGAATAGGGATCCGGTCCAAGGTGCCACTTGCCGAAGTGGCCGGTGGCGTAACCGGCTTCTTTCAAGGACTCTGCCAGTGTGCGGTATTCGGTTTTTAACCGGGTCGGCGGTGCGGGCTGGATGGCTTTCTGATTGGGCGGTGCAGATTTGCCGGGTGTGGCCTCGAGAACAACTTGGGGCAGATGGCAGTTCGGTGTGGTGATGCCGGTGCGAGCCGGACTGAGCCCGGTGAGGATCGCGGAGCGGGTGGGCGAACAGAGCGGACTGGCCGAGTAGGCGCGGGTGAAGGTCATCCCGCGTTTTGCCAGGCGGTCGAGATTGGGAGTCTGATGAAACTTTGTATGGCCGTAGAGAGTTGTGTCCGCCCAGCCGAGGTCATCCGCGAGGATGAAGAGGACATTGGGCAGCCGTTCCGCAGCCTGCGAATTCACACATAACAGAAACAGGAAGGAAAAGAACGGCGCGGTCAGTCTCATGGGGTAGTGATTTTCAAATTGGTGATGGTGCCTTGGAATTCGGTCTTGCCCGCGTAGCTGGTGAGAGGTTTGCCATTATCATGGCCGAGGCAGAAATCTTCCACCGGCTGACGAGCAATGAGCTTGGCCGACTTGCCGGTGACGACTGGCTGATCGTTCACTTGCAGCGACATCGTGCCATCGGCAGCCAGTGCTGCCGTTATGCGGGCGCTCCCGACGGGTTCAGACGGAGTAACTATCTCCGTGAATGATTCCCCGCCACCGGTGCGGACCAGAAAGGCAACGCGGCCATTCTTCAGATGCAAGGCGTAGCCCGCGCTTAGCCCACCATGGGCCAGCAGGACGGCATCACGCTGTTTGGTCTCGGCGAGCATGGAAACGGTAAAGGCTTTGCCACCCACTTGCGGGGCACTGGCAGAGTCCAGCGTCTGGCCGGGTTTTAGACTGCCCAGTTTGACTGCGGTTTCATTCGCGGCGGTTTTGGTCGTTTTTTTGGTTTCCTTGGTGTTAGGCCGATTATCTTCCGATGGATAGAGTGTTTTTGGGTTCTCCACCTGACCAGCCGGACGACGAGCCGTCGGTGAAGTGCCTCCAATCTCCGCCGCCATCTTGTCTGCGAGCGCTTTCAGTTTGGCGACGATCGCGGGATGCTTGTCCGCAAGGTTGGTCTGCTCGCCGATCTCGTCAGCCAGATTGTATAGGCGAAGACCTTTGCCGTCGGCATCATCCGCAGCTTGCTTGCCCATAGACTCGCGTTGGGCGGCGAGGGCGAGTTTCCATGGTCCTTGCCGGACGGCCTGCAGATTGTAACTGGAGAAATAGTAGTGCGCTTCCCGGGGGGAGTCTTTGGTCTTTCCAAAGAGCAAGGGCGAGAGGTCGCGGCCATCAATGACCGGTTCGGACGGTACCGAACCGCCGGCAAGCGAGACGGCAGTGGGCATGAGATCAATGGTTCCCGCCACGGCATCGCTGACACTGCCGGGAGCGATTTTGCCGGGCCACCAGGCCAACGCAGGCACGCGGACGCCACCTTCCCATGTGCTCCCTTTGCCGCCGCGCAAAGGACCGGCATGGCCGCCATCCGGGCCCTTCACCAGCCATGGGCCATTATCGCTCGTGAAGACCACCAGCGTGCGCTCGTGCAGCTTCAGTTCGCGCAACGTGTCAAGCACGCGGCCGACGCTCCAATCAACCTCCTCCACCCAGTCGCCGAAGCGGCCATTGGCGGATTTTCCGCGAAAAGGCTCACCGGGCCAGATTGGCGTGTGGACCGCGGTATGCGGCAGGTAAAGCAGAAACGGCTGGTTCTGGTTGGCACGGATGAAGCCCAAGGCTTCATCGGTATAACGCTCAACGATACGGCTCTGGGCTTCGTCCGTCAGCAACTCAGCCACCTTCTCATCGCGCACCAAAGGGACGACACGGGCACCTGTCTCGGTGGATTTGCGTTGCATGTCATTGGAGTAGGGGACGCCGAAGTAATGATCGAAGCCTTGCTTGGTGGGCAGGAATTCCGGTTGATCGCCCACATGCCATTTGCCGATGCACATGGTCGCATAGCCGCGTTCTTTCAACCGTTCGGCGATGGTTTTTTCAGCCGGATTGAGACCGTTGCGGCTGCCGGGGCCATAGACGCCAGGCACAGACACCCGTGCACCGTAGCAGCCGGTGAGCAACTGGGCGCGCGAGACGGAGCAAACCGGTGCGGCATAGAAGCTGGTGAGCTTCATGCCTTCTCGGGCCATGCGATCGAGATTGGGGGTCTTTTGCTTGGTGGCCCCGAATGGTCCGATGTCGCCGTAACCCAGATCGTCGATGAAGATGATGACGATATTGGGTTTCGTGGCGGGTGTCGCATCAGCGGCATGGAGCGTGGACCAGGTGGCCAGCAATTGGGCGAGAATGAGGAGGATTAACCGGTTCATTTGGTGGCGTTAAAGTTCCAGACTTGCGGGCGGCTGTCACGACCTTGCAGGGCGATGGACTGGATCTCGAGACCGGAACTGCCCCGGGCGGGTGAGAGGCGAAGGTGTATCAGTTGGCCTTGGACGGGCAGTGCCACTTTGATGTCCTGCCAATCAGAAGCGGCTGGCCAATCAAAACTGACTGCGTTTTCCGGGGTGAAGTCTTTCATCGCTTTGGTGCGCCAACTGATGCTGCTTGGGCCGCCTTGTTTTGCGCGGACCCGAAGAGTGGCGGTGAGCGGTCCGGGAAGATCAATGCCGGTGCAAGCTAGGAAAGGGGCACCTTTGGCATCGGAATCCCGCGTGACGATCAGGGCGCCGTCCTTGATCGCGAGGGTGCCGTTGCGGCATACCCAGCCTTGAATGCTGCCATCGGCCACGGGTGCAGGGGAGCTTGGATTGGCGGGAAGGCGATTTTTGGTGACCTGATCGAGAGTTTTCTCCACGTGGGCAGCATAGAACTTGTTGTCCTGGTCATTGTTCGGTTCCGGCGGGCCAGGGGGCTGCAAGGTGGCGCTCCAAGTCTTAAACTTGGCATCGAGACGGGCGACGATCTCCGGGTGCTTGGTGGAGAGATTGTTCGTCTCGCCATGGGGATGAGTGACGTTGAACAGGTAATGTTCGTTGGTGCCGAGGCGGATGAGTTTCCAGGGGAATTCCAAGACGGCAGACTGAGAACGCCAGCGCCAATAGAGGGCATCGTGCGGTGCGCTCTTCTTATCGCCGGTGAGGTAGGGGATGAGATTCACACCATCGAGCTTTTGATCGTGTGGCAAACCGGCGAGGGCGACGGCGGTGGCGGCGGCATCGAGAGCGCTGACGGGATGCTCGTAGACTTGGCCGGCGGGGAGCTTGCTTGGCCAGGCGGCGAGAAACGGCACACGTATGCCGCCGTCCGTCAGCATGCCTTTTTCGCCGATGAGCGGGAGGTTCAAGGAGCCATTCCAGGCACCTTGTTTCAAAGGCGCACCGTTATCGCCGATGAAGAAGATGAGGGTATCCTTTTCAGCGCCGATGGCCTTGAGCTTGGCGCGGATGCGGCCGATGCCATCATCCATGGCGGCCATCATGGCGAGCGCCTGGCGTCGCTCCTTGGGCAGATGCGCGGGTGTCTGCGAGAACCAAGGCTCGGGCGAGTCGAGCGGGACGTGCGGGGTGAAATAAGCGAGGTAGAGGAACCAAGGCTGCTCCGGCTTGGACGCGCGGCGATCGAGAAAGGAAAGGGCTGCCTCGGTCTGCACGACGACGCGGAAACGGTCATCACTCACGCTCTTGGGAGCATCGGGATATGGCTGCCCCTTCAAGTCGTGCGAGGCGATGAACTGCCGCGTCTCACCGCGCCAGTATTCATCGAACCCTTGGCCGTGAGGCATGTGCGCGGGTTGGGCGCGTTGCACGCGGGGGCCGCCCGTTTCTTTGTTACCCAAGTCCAGATGCCATTTGCCCACCTGGCCACTGACGTAACCGGCGGGCTTGAGGCGTTCAGCGATGGTCAGTTCAGCCAGGGGCAAAGGTCCTTTGCCATTATCCTCGACACCGAACTTGTTCTGGTGCCGTCCAGTCAGCACCCCGGCGCGGGAAGGTACGCATTGCGGAGCGGTGACGTAACCGCGGGTGAAGCGGACGCCATCGCGGGCCAGTTGGTCCAGATTCGGAGTGCGGATGTCCTTGTCTATTCCTTGCGCGCCCAGATCAGCCCAGCCGTGATCGTCGGAATAGATCAGGAGAATATTGGGCTTCCGGGCGTCCGCTGCTTCCAAAGCTGTGGCAAGCGCGGTCAGCAGGATGAGGAGGTTGAAGATTTTTGAGGAATGACGCATGACGCTCATTTCTTTTTGGAGTTGCGGTCAGTCTTTAGGAGTTCAACCGCGACGTCGTTGGATTGCTTGGGGCCGGGAGTGCTGCGGCCATGGGTGACGTAGCTTTCGAGCAACGTGCGCAAGCGGTTCACCACGGCGGTTTCTTTATCGGCCAGGTTCTTCGTTTCGGCCGGGTCGTCACTGAGGTTGTAAAGCTGCAGTTCAGGCAGGCCTTGTTGCTTCGCCTCGTTGTCGCCAGGTTTACCCCAACCACCGGAACCGGGGCAGAGTTCCAGTTTCCAGGAACCTTGGCGGATGGCGAATCTGCCGTTGATGCTGTGATGCACGGTGGCTTCGCGCAGGGGTTTCTTATCCTTGCCCAGCAGGGCTGGGAGGATGCTGAGGCTGTCTTCAGCGGCAGTGGTGGGAAGCTTAACCCCGAACAGATCGGCGCAAGTGGCCATGAGATCCGTGTGGCAAATGGTTTGGCCGCTCTGCGAACCGGGCTTGACCTTGCTTGGCCAGCGCACCAGGAAAGTTACGCGATGGCCGCCTTCCCAGATGTCGGCCTTGTAACCGCGATACTGGGCACTGGCGAAGTGGCCCTGTTTCTCCAGTGCGTCCACCTTGGCGGCGGGCGAGCAACCGTTATCGCTGGTGAAGATGACGAGGGTGTTATCCGCCACGTCTGCGGAATCCAGGGCGGCCAGCACGGAGCCCACGGTGGCGTCAGTTTGCATGACGAAGTCGGCGTATTCGCCCAAGCCGCTTTTGCCCTTCCACTCTTTAGATGGGACGATGGGTGTGTGAGGTGAGCTAAGCGGAAGATAGAGGAAGAAGGGTTGCCCGGTCTTCGCCCGTTCGGTGATGTAGCTGGCGGCCCGAGCGGTGAGGGCGGACAAGGCGTCCACGGGCTCGATGAGCTGGGTCACGCGATCTTGCTCGAAGAATGACCGCATCATGCGGGCGTGATGGAAACCGTAGAAGAGGTCGAATCCGCGAGTGATGGGGCCATCACGAGTGATCGCTCCGATGGGCGCGCCCATCATGGAGAGTTTCTTAGCGTCTTTGCCGCCGCCATCTTTTCCGGCTCCGACGATGGTGTAGCCGAGATGCCATTTGCCGATGCAGGCGGTGTGGTAGCCTTGTTGTTTCAGGAAGGCAGGCACGGTCAAGCGGTCGGCGGCGATGAGCGGTTCCACGTAGCCATCGAGCACGCCGCTTTGCAGGCGGGTACGCCAGGCATAGCGTCCGGTCAACAAGCCATAACGTGTGGGCGTGCAGACGGCGGAGCCGCTGTGCGCGTCGGTGAAGGTCATGCCTTGGGCGGCCAGTTTATCGAGATGCGGGGTCTTGATCTTGCCGCGCTGTGGATTGAGCGCCTGGACATCGCCGTAGCCGAGGTCATCCGCCAGGATGTAAACGATGTTGGGCTGGGCGGCAGCGAGGAGATTCCCGCTGACAGTGCAGAGCAACAGCAGAAGTAACAGAGGGCGCATCTTGGCAATGCCCGCTAAGAAAGTTAAGAAAGGAGAATGCGAAAAACCGGCACCCCTCACCCCGGCCCTCTCCCCTCCGAGGGGCGAGGGTGGTGGAGCGTCGTTTGGCTTTCCTGAGCCATTGGCAATTCGGGGGCATTGTCCGAGTACGCCCAGTATCAGACGTAGTTTCATTTTGTCGGGCTTGTTTGCAGGGCGCGCTGGATGAAGGCGAAAAGCTCAATGGTCGAAAGATCATCTGGGATACCTAAATTAGCGTTGATGCGCGTATGATTGGTTTCTTTGGCACCGTAGGCTTTGGAGGAAATCTTGGCTTCGGTGAGTTTGGCATTGAGGCGTTTGGCCTGGGCGGTGTTATCCGGATGATCGGCTACATGCAGGATGAGGAAGGGCGGGATGTTTTTGCCGGGGGCGATGTGGGTGATGGCGGAGTAATCGATGTGCTTGGCGGGGTCGTTGCCGAATTTCAGGCGGTGACCGTAATTCGGCTGGGGGAGGCCATGCACGCGATTACGGGTCTCGGCGGTCTCGATCATGGCGGGGATGTCGTAGGTGTCGCCATCGACGGGCACGCAGCCTTTGATGAAGGAGAGGTCGAGGCCTTCGGCCTTCAGGTAACGGTCATCAATGGAGATGAGGGCGGCGAGTTGTGCGCCAGCGGAATGGCCCATGACGAGGATGCGCTTGGGATCGCCGCCGTGCTGGGCGATGTTCCGATGGGTCCACGCGAGGGATTTGGCGATGTCCTTGATGATGGCGTCCATCTCCACATGGGGGAGCAGTCGGTAGTTCGTGGAGACGAAGACGAAGCCTTTCTCGACAAAGGCCTTGGGTTTTAGCTGCACGCTGGTCTTGTCGCCCGCCTGCCAGCCACCACCGTGAATCCAGAACACGACGGGCAGGTTCTTCGCGCCAATGGGGGCGTAGATGTCCAGCACTTGTCGGTCGTGTCCATTAGGCACGTAGGGGATATTGCTGGTTAGCTTGGAGCCGCCATCTTGGGCGAGGGCCGGGGTGAGCATCCAAGCGGCGATGAGGAGGCTGAGAATCGCTTTCATATGGTGTGAGGGTTAAAATATTCAATGGACCGGACGACATTGGGTTCAGTGAACGAAAGTTCAATCCGGCAGGTTGGTCAAGCATAAGCGCGGCAGAGTATGCCAAGCGGGTGGTTTCATGGATTGGCATTTGAAAAGAGACAAACTAGCCAGACGGGATGAGCGGGCCGGAGGTATCAGATAAAATGCTTGGTGGGGCGGGTTTATTTTCAGCTATAACCAACTCCCGGTTTGCACTCGGCGGGACTTCTGCTCTAATCATTTCCAAGTCCTATGAAAATTTTGCTCAAGTGTGCTGCCCTGACGCTGACTTTTGGTCTTTTGACCGTCTCCGCCCAAAATGCGGCGGAGTCCAAACAGAAGGAGAAGGCCAAAAAAGCCGCGCCGCGCCAGACGGCCGGACCAGCGGTGAACGAGAATAAGGCCACACCAGTCTCGCGCATCAAGGCGATGAAGGATTTTAAGGTGGAACTGCTCTACTCCGTGCCTTCCGCCGAGCAGGGGTCATGGGTGAACCTCTGCACGGATGGCAAGGGTCGCATCATCGCGAGCGATCAGTACGGTGGGTTGTACCGCTTCGCGCCGCCTGCGCCCGGCCAGCCCTTGCAGGCCGCGAATATCGAGAAGATCCCGGCTGAGATACGGGCGGTGAACGGCCTGCTTTGGTTCAACAACGGGTTGTATGCGGCGGTGAACGATTACGAGGGCAAGATCCCGAGCGGGCTCTATCGCATCACTTCGTCCAAGGGTGATGATACGCTCGACAAGGTGGAGATGTTGCGCGAATTGCAAGCGCGGGGCGATCACGGTGTGCATGCCATCGTGCCCGCACCGGATAACAAATCCATTTTCCTCATCACGGGCAATTCCACCAAGGCCACGCAGTTCAGTTCCTCCCGCGTGCCTTTGATCTGGGGTGAGGATCATGTCCTGCCGCGCATGCCGGATGGGCGCGGGTTCATGCGCGAGGTGCTGGGACCGGGCGGCATCATCTATCGCGTGTCGTTGGATGGGAAAGATTTTGAGGCTTACTCCTCGGGTTACCGCAACATTTTCGATGCGGCGATCAATCGCGATGGTGAGCTGTTCACGTATGATGCGGACATGGAGTATGATTTCAACACGCCTTGGTACCGGCCTACGCGCGTGAATCACGTGACCAGCGGCAGCGAATATGGCTGGCGCAATGGCGCGGGCAAACGGCCGGAGTGGTATCCGGACAATCTCGGGGCGGTGGTGAACATCGGGCCGGGATCGCCGACGGGCGTGACGTTTGGTTACGGGGCGAAGTTCCCGGCGAAGTATCAGGACGCGTTCTACATCCTCGACTGGAGCTGGGGCAAACTTTACGCGGTGCATCTGAAACCGGATGGTTCCAGCTACACGGCCACGCGGGAGGAATTCATCTCGGGAGCGCCATTGCCGCTGACGGATGCGATCATCCATCCGGGAGATGGGGCGATGTATTTCGCCATCGGCGGGCGCAAGGTGCAGTCGGGGCTTTATCGTGTGACTTACACGGGAAGTGAATCCACTGCGCCCGCCAAACCTAAAGCGGATTCTGCGGCGGCCAAGGCACGGGCGGTGCGGCATTCGCTGGAGGCGTATCATGGCAAGGCGGACCCGAAGGCGATCACGGCCGCGTGGCCGCACCTGGACAGCAGCGACCGATATCTGCGCTGGGCGGCACGGACAGCGCTGGAGTGGCAGCCTTATGCCGCGTGGGCGGACAAGGCCCTGAGCGAGAAGAATGCAGGCAAGCAGGTGGAGGCTTTGATGGGCTTGGCACGTGCCGCAGGCATCGACCCGCAACATCGCAAGCCGACGGACCCGCCGGTGGATGCGGCCATCGCGGCGAAGATCTATGCGGCGCTGGACAAGCTGGATTGGAAGAAGCTGAACCAGGAGCAACGGCTGACGATGCTCCGCACATATGAAATCTCTCTGGTGCGTTTCGGCCAGCCGGATACGGCGACGGCGCAGCGCATCATCGCGAAGCTGGACCCGCTGTTCCCGGCGGAGAACTTCCCGTTGAACTGGATGCTGTGCGAGACGCTGGTGGCGGTGCAATCACCGACCATCGCCGCGAAGGGCATGGCGGCGATCAAGGCAGCTCCCGGCCAGGAAGAGCAGATGGAGTATGCGCGTTCCTTGCGCATGCTGAAGACGGGCTGGACCAAGGAACTGCGCACGGAGCAGTTCAACTGGTTCCTGCGCGCGGCGAATTATCGTGGTGGGGCGAGCTTCGAGAAGTTCATCGAATTCATCCGCAATGATTCCGAGGCGACGTTGAGCGCGGCGGAGAAGACCGAGCTGGCCGAACTGCTGGCGAAGAAGCCGGTTAAGAAATCGCCGTTGGAAGCATTGGCGGAGGCGTTCGCCGGACGCAGCATGGTGAAGGAGTGGACGGTGAAGGACATCGAGGCGATTGCTGCCAAGGAACTCAAGGGCCGAAATTTCGAGAATGGTCGCAAGATGTTCGGAGCGGGGGCGTGCTTTGCGTGCCATCGCTTCGGCAATGAAGGTGGCATGACGGGGCCGGATCTGACGGGTGCTGGAGGCCGCTATAACACGCGCGATTTCCTAGAGCAGATCATCGATCCGAGCAAGGAGATCAACGAGCAGTTCGTGCCGGTGGTGCTGACGAAGGCGGATGGTGAAACCATCTCTGGCATCATCGTGAACCTGAATGGCGACACGGTGCAGGTGAACACGGATCTCACCGATCCGAACCAACGCATCGGCGTGGACCGCAAGCAGGTGGTGAAGATGGAGCACTCCAAGGTGTCTCCGATGCCCGATGGCTTGCTGAACATGTTCACCGAGAACGAAATCCTCGACCTCACCGCGTATGTGTTGAGCGGTGGTGATCCGAAGAACAAGATGTTCAGGTGAGTCTGGCCGAAGGATTAACTAGGTATTCCGCTGGACGCGGGAGAGTTCCTGGAGGTGGCGAAAAGCCGCTTCGTAGGCCGCGATTTTCGAAGAATCTTTCTTTGAGTCGAGAAAAGGTTTCCTCTTGCCAACGATCATCGTGTCACAACCATCGAGGAGTTTGACTCGCACCCAGGGGGCAAGCATGGTGCATTCGAGAGAAGGAAGTGCGATTGATAAAAAAGCATAATCGCTCGTCTCGAACTGGTTGGAGAGAGAAAGACTTTTTAGGGAGGTGCAACCTGCAAGCGGACGCAGACCGCCGTTATCTACAGTTAAGTTCACAAGGGCGAGTTCTGTAAGCTTGGGCAGGGCTGTCAGGGGCTCAAGGGACTTAGCACGGTTGCGATTCCAGATGCCGCCGGAGTACTCCAGTGCCGTAAGCTCAGTCAGATTTATTAGAGGGCCAAGGTCCACTGTCTTTGGAGTGTCGACTAGGATCAGCGCTCTAAGTGCCCGCAGTTTTCCGATCTCAGCCAAGGTCTTGAGTTTGGTATTCCAATGAATTTTGAGATAACGCACCGAATGCAGTTCGGTCAAGGGAGCCAGATCGGCGGCGCGAAGTTCGTAGAAATGGAGATACTCCACTTGCAACTGAGTCACCAGTTTACGCAGGTCCTTGTCACCTGCGCCGACAACATAAGCAGCCGAGCCGGTAATGGGATCCGACATTTTCTTCAAGTAATGCAACACTCCGTCCACAATCACGACGGGCTTGTCCTCCGGTGCCCATCTGGTTGAGGGAGACGGATCAAACTGAAGCAGTGGATGCTTGAGCAGTTCCATCACGTCATGATAACTGCCAGCGGGCCGGACGCAAGCCGGCCCGGCAGGAGCCTCTCAGGAGTTCAATCCACACCGAGGGAGTTCGTGGTCATAATGGACGTTGTTTGGCGCGGATAAAATCCGGAGGGATGGTGCCGATTTTGAGGTGGCAGCGGAAGCCTCATCTGTAGGTGAGAGCGGTTTGAATGTTCCTGTAACCGAGTGAGTGAAGAGCTGGGAGAGCGGTCTATGGGTTCGAGCATCGTTGCGGTTCAGTCACAGGGTATATAAAAACCTGCTTCTTCGCCATAGCCTCGCCCGAACCCAAAAATCCTGGCTACGCGTGAGGAAGGATGGTGGCTGGTCAGGGTGGAACTTCGCTGGCTGCCTGGGTACAAAAACGGCGAAATCGGTAGAAAACCTCGGCACTTATGTAAAAGTGCCGAGGTGAATTCAATGATGAGTGGGGCTGCGGCGGAGGTCACGGACGACTGTTACTGAGAATCTGGCAGCAAGGGGCCAGTTGCCTCGGCACAGCCACCGGGTCTCTGACGTTTGAGATCGCACCCCTAATAATGAGTGGGAAACGTTCTTGGGCGAGATGCGGGCAAATTGTGAGATACACTGTTATTTATTTGCGACGGTCAGGTTTTGAAGCGTGATTTGAGTGTTAAGCACTTCATACGGAACGGGTTATGTGGTTTTAAAATATTTTTCAAGAAAAGGGGGTAGGACAGCGGTTGTCCTAGTGACCTTGTTAAAGTATGAGGCAGAAAAGTAGAAGTGAGACGAAACATGAGGACAACGGAAGAACGGAAAATGGAAAACAGGGGCGACAGAATGACACATCGGGTTGGCGGGATTTTGCATGTTTCTTTTGCGGGGTTTGGTTATATTGAGGCAGTAAAACCTGATTATTTGAACATGGCACGAAATGGCGTCATTGCCGGTCTGATGATGATGGTCGCGGGCGTAATGCCGGCGAGCGCGGCAGTGGATTACGTGATAGAGGTGAAACCCATCCTCGCGCGGAATTGCTACAAATGCCACGGCGCAGCGGAGCAGATGTCCAAGATGCGGCTGGATACGGTGGCGCTGGCGCTCAAGGGCGGGGAACGCGGGCCGGCCATCGTGCCGGGCAAGAGCAGCGAGAGCCGGTTGATCCAGGCGGTGCGGGGCATGGTGCCGGAGATGAAGCAGATGCCGATGAAGATGGCCCCGCTGACGGAGGCGGAAATCGCGATCATCGCGAAGTGGATCGATGAGGGGGCGGTGGCTCCGGCGAACGACGAACCGCAGGATTTTTACGCATCAGCCAAGACGCATTGGGCGTATCAAGTGCCGCAGCGTCCGGCGATCCCGTCGGTGAAGGATAGGAACTGGCCGAAGAACCCGATCGATCATTTCATTCTCGCGAAGCTGGAGGAGAAAGGCATCAAGCCATCGCCTGAGGCGGACAAGGTGACGTTGATGCGCCGGGCGGCGTTTGACCTGACGGGATTGCCGCCGACGTTGAGCGAGGTGGACGCTTATCTGGCCAACTCGAGCGAACAGGCTTACGAGGCGTGGGTGAAGCAACTGATGGCTTCGCCACATTTTGGCGAACGCTGGGCGCGGCATTGGCTGGATGCAGCCCGTTATGGGGATTCGAACGGTTACAGCATCGATGCGCCGCGTCAGATCTGGAAATACCGGGATTGGGTGATCAATGCGATGAACGCCGATATGCCGTTCGACCGCTTCACCATCGAGCAGATCGCGGGTGACATGTTGCCGAACGCGACACCCGAGCAGAAGGTGGCGACGGGGTTTCATCGAAACACCCAGATCAATCAGGAGGGGGGCATCGACAAGGAGCAGTTCCGGATCGAGTCCATCTTTGACCGGGTCGCGACGACGAGCACGGTGTTTCTGGGGCTGACAGTTTCGTGCGCGCAATGCCATGACCACAAGTTCGATCCGATCTCGCACAAGGAATATTACCAGATGTTCGCGTTCTTGAATAACGCGGATGAGCCGACACTGAGCCTGCCGTCGCCTGAGGAAGCCAAGAGGCTCGCGGAGCATCGGGAAAAGGTGAAGCAGGCAGATGCCGAGCTGGCCGCGCAAGTGAAGGCGGCTGAAGGCAAGGTGGCTGGGTGGGAAGCCGGTCTGGATGAGGCGGCACGTAAGAAACTGAAGGGGGATGCTCAAAAGGCATTGGGAGTGGCCGCCGACAAACGCACGGCGGCGCAGAAGAAATTGCTGGCCGAAGCGATCCTGGCGGAGGATGCGGGCTACAAGAAGAAGCAGGCGGATGCGGCGAGATTGAAGAAGGCGGTGCCGAGCGTGACGACTACGCTGGTGATGCAGGAGCGCAAGGAACCGCGCGATACGTTCTTGTTCATCAAAGGTGATTTCACGCGGCCAGCGGACAAGATGTCGCCGGGGGTGCTGAAGGTGTTGCATCCGCTGAAGGCGGAGAAGCCCGACCGGCTGGACTTCGCGCGGTGGCTGGTGGACAAGCAGAATCCGTTGGCGGCGCGGGTGGCGGTGAACCGGATCTGGCAGGTGTATTTCGGCAGTGGCATCGTGGAGACGGAAAATGATTTTGGTTCGCAAGGCGCGCTCCCGAAGAATCAGGCATTGCTCGACTGGCTGGCGGTGGAGTTCATGGAAAGCGGCTGGAGCCAGAAGCATATCCACCAGCTCATCGCGACCTCGGCGACGTACCGGCAGTCGTCCAATGTGCGCAAGGACTTGGAGACGGTGGACCCGACGAACAAGTTGCTGGCGCGGCAGAACCGGCTGCGACTGGAGGCGGAACTGGTGCGCGATTCGGCATTGTCGGCGAGCGGATTGCTCTCACGCAAGGTGGGCGGACCGAGTGTGTTTCCACCCCAGCCAGACGGTGTGATGTCGCTGGGGCAGATGAGGCGAGAGTGGGTGCCCAGCACGGGTGAGGACCGGTATCGGCGCGGGATGTACACGTTCTTTTGGCGGGCGACGCCGAATCCCGCACTGATGGTGTTCGATGCGCCGGATGGGTTCAGCGCGTGTACCCGGAGGCCGCGCTCGAACACGCCGCTGCAAGCGCTGACGTTGCTGAACGACCAGGCGTATTATGAATTGGCGCAGGCGTTGGCGGAGCGCGTGATGCGAGATGGGCCGAAGGACGATACGGCGAGGATTGATTATGTGTTCAAGCTTTGTACCTCGCGTTCACCTGACGTGGTGGAGCGTGAGAGACTGGCTGAATTGCTGAAGGTGGAGAAGGCGGCATTTGCGCAGACGCCGAATGAGGCGAAAGAATTGGTTGGTGAAAAAGCGAAGTATGATTCCGTGCAGCTCGCGGCGTGGATGACGGTCTCGCGTGTGCTGCTTAACTTAGACGAAACCATTACCCGTGAATAAGCGATGAAGCCTGTGTCTAAAGATCCATTGCATGAAATCACCCGGCGGCACTTCTTCAGCCGTTGCGGAATGGGGTTGGGTTCCATCGCGCTGGCAGGATTGCTCGGCGGGCAGAAAGCATCTGCTGCGGGATTGAAATTGAAGAACCCGCTGGCTCCGAAGGAGCCGCATTTCACGCCCAAGGCTAAAAATGTCATCTTCATGTTCATGGCGGGCGGGCCTTCGCAGCTCGACTTGTTCGATTACAAGCCGAAGCTCGTGGACCTGAACGGGCAGCCGATCCCGCAGTCATTTATCGAGGGCAAGCGGTTCGCCTTCATGGACAGCAGCCATCGCACGAATCTTTTGGGCACGCGGCGCGAGTTCAAGCAGCACGGCAAAAGCGGCATGTGGTTTTCTAATCTGATGCCGCATACGGCGCAGATCGCGGATAACATCACGATGGTGAAGTCTTGCGCGACGAATCTCTTCAATCACGCGCCGGCGAAGCTCTTCATGAATACGGGTTCGGGCATCTTCGGGCGGCCGAGCATGGGATCGTGGGTGACGTATGGCATTGGCAGTGAATCAAATGATCTGCCGGGTTTTGTGGTGCTGCAATCGGGTCCGCGCGGTCCGCGGGGCGGATCGGTGAACTGGGCGTCGGGCTTTTTGCCGAGCACTTATCAGGGCGTGCCTTTGCGCGGGCAGGGCGAGCCGATCTTGAACCTGAACAGCCCGCTGGGCATTACTGCCGACCGGCAACGGCGGACGATCGATGCCGTGCGAGATCTGAATCTCAAGCGACTTGTGGAGACGGGCGACGATGAGATCGCGACACGCATCTCGGCTTACGAGATGGCGTATCGCATGCAGACGAGCGGGCCGGAGCTGATCGACATTTCGGGTGAATCGAAGGCCACGTTGGACATGTATGGCATCGATCCTTACAAGCCGTCGTATGCGCGGAATTGCCTGCTGGCGCGGCGGTTGGTGGAGCGGGGGGTGCGGTTTGTGCAGCTTTATCATACGAACTGGGACAGCCACGGCGGACCCAATGAGAATTTGGAGGAAGATTTCGAACGCGTGACAAGAGAGGTGGATCAAGGCAGCGCGGCGCTGGTGAAGGATCTTAAAGCGCGTGGCCTGCTGGATGATACGCTGGTGATTTGGGGTGGTGAATTTGGCCGTACGCCGATGGGTGAGGTGCGCGAGAAGACGGGAAGGAATCATCATATCGACGCGTTCACCATGTGGTTTGCGGGTGGTGGCGTGAAGGAGGGGTATGTGCTGGGGGAGACGGATGAGCTGGGTTTCAACGCGGTGCAGGACAAGGCGCATGTGCATGATCTGCACGCGACGATATTGCATCTGCTGGGATTGGAGCACACGAAGCTGACTTTCCGATTCCAAGGGCGTGATTTCCGGTTAACGGATGTGGAGGGTGAGATATTGCACAAAATGCTGGCCTGAGCCGGGCCGGTTGCACCGGCGGGCCAATATGGGGGATTAGTTGAAGCCCCTTTAGCAACACTTTGACAGGTAGGAGGATTGAGGGCTAACTGCCCTGACGTGGATAGACTCGTTTCCAAAGTTCGGAAGAATGTGCGGTCGCATAGCCTCATCAAGAAAGGTGATGCGGTGCTGGTGGCAGTTTCTGGAGGGGCGGATTCGATGGTGCTGCTGGAGGTTTTACGAGAACTGGCGGAGAGGGATGGATTCACGATCGCTGTGGCGCATTTCAATCATCAGTTACGCGGGCGGGCGAGTGACCTGGATGAGAATCTAGTGCAGAAGTATTGCGCACAGCATGGGCTGCGATTTGAGGTGAGCAGGGGAGATGTGAAGGCGCAGGCGAAGGAGAAAAAGATTTCCATCGAGATGGCTGCGCGGGATTTGCGCCATGCTTTCTTGGAGGAGGTGGTCATCCGGTTGAAGTGCAACCGGCTTGCTTTGGCTCATCATGCAGATGATCAGGCGGAGTTATTTTTCATTCGCCTCTTGCGCGGCAGCGGGGGTGATGGCTTGGGCGGGATGGGATGGAGTGGTATGTTGATGATGGACCCCAAGCTGCGCCGTATCCGGCCGTTATTGAATGTGCGGAAGCAGCTCATCCTGGCTTATGCGAAGCGTCAGGGGGTGAAGTTTCGTGAAGACGCTTCTAACAAGGATGCTGATATCTTAAGGAACCGGATCCGCAGGAAACTGCTTCCTTACTTAAGCAAGACCTTTGGGGGCGAAGTGATGTTACCCATCCTGCGGACGATGGAGGTGGTGGGGTTGGAAGCGGCACATGTGCGTCGTGAGGCTTTGCCGTGGCTGACCAAGTTACTGGGGGATCAGAAACGGGTGGCTTTTGACCGTCTCCATCCGGCGGTCCAGCGGCAAGTGGTGATCCAGCAATTATGGTTTTGCCGGGTGAAGGAGTCGTTCGATTTGGTGGAAGCTTTGCGAAGGGAGCCTGAGACATGGATACAAGTGGATGCGGAAACTTTCTTGTGTCGTCAAAAGAGCGGGCTGATTGAAAAACGTGCGAAGCAAGCTGCCTCATTTCGAGAAACTGAGCTTGAATGCCCTCTGTCTACCCGCTCGGGCGAAGTGCTGTTTGCTTCTCTGGCGATTACTTGGGAGCGGAGTAAAGCTCCTAATGGTTTTACTAAACCTAAGCGGGTTGATGGTTTGGAAGTCTTTGATGCGGAGAAGGTTGGTGGTCTCATCAGGTTACGTCATTGGCGTCCGGGTGACCGCTTTCAGCCGTTGGGTATGCCGCGGACGGTAAAGTTACAGGACTGGTTCGTGAACCGGAAGGTGCCGCTAGAGCGACGACGGCAACTAGTGGTCGCGGAGACGGTGGATGGGCGCATTTTCTGGGTGGAAGGTGAGCGGATCGGGGAGCAATTCAAACTCGACAAGGCTTCCCGTCAAAGGTTGAAATGGCAGTGGCAAACGGTGAGTTCCCCGTAAGTGTTCTCAATGAATCCTCCCGGGTAACCCAAAGTATTGGCAGAAGGCCGGTTGCTAGGTGCCAGATCGCGTGCTACTGTGAGCCAAAATTAACAAATGTCGGACGATAACAAGAATTTCGATAACGGCCGGGGCGGAAGCAACGGCGATTTCAAAGCTCCGCCCAAGACGTGGCTGTATTGGCTGCTGATCATCAGCATCATACCGGCGCTTATCCTGATCCAAGGCAAGGGGCAGACGAAGGTTGAACCGCTTTCGCATACGCAGTTCGTAGATTTGGTGGAACAGGACAAGATCATCTCAGCCGAGATCAACTACCATCCGCAGTCTCCCGATCTGCGTGAGATAGTGGGCAAATACACGGTCGAGGACAAAACGGCTCCGGGCGGCAAGGCGGAGAAAAGCTTCCGGATAAAGACCCGTTTGAATGAGCCGCTGGAGGAGAAAATCCTCGCGACTGGCAAGTTCAAGACCGTGGAGCCGAACACCTTCATGATGGGGTTGATGCTTACATTGCTCCCGTTTCTGCTGATCGCGGTGCTGGTCTATTTCTTCCTCTTCCGCCAGATCAAGAATGCGGGCAAGAACGCCATGAGCTTTGGCAAGAGCAAGGCACGCATGTTGAGCAAGGAAAAGAACAAGACGACCTTCAAGGATGTTGCCGGTGTGGAAGAGGCGAAGGAAGAAGTCTCAGAACTCGTAGAGTTCCTGAAAGACCCCAAAAAATTTCAGAAGCTCGGCGGACGCATTCCCAAGGGCATCTTGATGGTGGGTTCGCCCGGTACTGGCAAGACGCTGCTGGCGAAGGCCATCGCGGGCGAGGCCGATGCCTCGTTCTTTAGCATCAGCGGTTCGGATTTTGTGGAGATGTTCGTGGGTGTCGGTGCAAGCCGTGTGCGTGACATGTTCGAGCAGGCGCGCAAGAGCACGCCCTGCCTGATCTTCATCGACGAAATCGATGCCGTGGGCCGCAGCCGTGGTCATGGTTTCGGCGGTGGCAATGACGAGCGTGAGCAGACGTTGAATGCCTTGCTCGTGGAGATGGACGGTTTCGATACGCAGGAAGGCATCATCATCATCGCGGCGACGAATCGTCCAGATGTGCTGGACCCGGCGTTGCTGCGCCCAGGTCGTTTCGACCGCCAGATCGTGGTGAACCTGCCGGATGTCCGTGGTCGCGAGGCTATCCTTAAGGTTCATGCCAAGAACGTGAAGTTGGATCCCTTGGCTGATCTGTCGGTGATCGCCCGGGCTACGCCAGGGTACTCTGGCGCCGATCTGGCCAATCTCCTTAACGAAGCCGCTTTGCTGGCGGCGCGAGCCAGCAAGAAGGCCGTGACAATGCTTGATCTCGAAGAGGCCCGAGTGAAGGTCCGCTGGGGCCGTGAACGCCGCAGCCTGGCGATGACGGACGAGAATAAGAAACTAACCGCCTGGCACGAAGCTGGTCATGCGCTGGTGAACGTGCTCTTGGAGCACGCGAACCCGTTGCACAAGGTGACAATCATCCCCCGCGGTCAATCGCTCGGTTCCACTTGGTCCTTGCCGAAGGAAGACCAGTTGAATCACGGCCGGTTGGAGATGCTGGATATCATCACGATGACCATGGCCGGCCGTATCGCGGAAGAGATGATTTCAGGTGATATTTCCAGCGGAGCCGCCGGTGACATCAATCAAGCCACGAACTTGGCCCGCGCGATGGTCTGCCAGTGGGGCATGAGCGAGAAGTTGGGCATGGTGCAATACGGCAACGACAACGAGAATGTGTTCATCGGTCGCGACATGGCGACGCGCAAGGATTATAGTGAGCGCACGGCCCAAGAGATTGATGAAGAGGTGCGCCGTATCATCACCGAGGCTTACAACAAGTCGAAGAGCTTGCTGGAGTCGCACCGCGACAAGCTGGAAATCATCGCGAACGCCTTGCTGGAGTATGAGACTCTGGATGGGGCGCAGGTGATGGACATCTTGAAGACTGGCAAGTTCACGCCACCGCCGAATCCAGGCGCAGGTGATCCGCCGATGGGGGCGCTCGCGGCCACGCCGCTACCCGAAGTGCCGAAGCCCACGCCACCGAAGCTGGACCCGGGACTGGGTTCTGCTGCTCCGGCACCGGCATAAAGGTTCCGATAGATTTGCAGGACCGCCCAAGGTTTCGGCCTTGGGCGGTTTTCTTTTGTTTACGGAAGGAGGAAGTTGTTTCAACGTGTTCCTGTTCCTTAACGATGAAGACACGAGTGTTTATATTCTTCGCCTTGGTCTGTGCGTCACTGTTTGATTTGCAGGCTCAGAATCAGCCACCTGCATCAGCTTCCACGAACACGAGCGTCTATCCCCAGGTGAATCTGGCTGCCTGGTATGTAGTGGACCCGACGTGGCCAAAGCGGCCACCTGGCATCCATTGGGCAGCAGTATCGGCCATCGCCATCGACCCGAAGGACAATGTCTGGATATTCACGCGCACAAATCCTGCGGTGCAAGTCTATGCGGCCGACGGGCGTTATGTGAAAGGGTGGTGGGATAATCCGAAGACTGTTGCGCACGGCCTCAAGCTCGACCGCGCCGGTCATGTCTGGCTGGTGGACGTGGGCACGCATACGGTGCGGAAACATGATACGGATGGTAATGTGCTGATGACCTTGGGCACGGACGGAGTGCCGGGAGAAGATGCCCGGCATTTCAACAAACCGACGGATGTCGCCTTTGGACCAAAGGGTGACATCTTCGTGAGCGATGGCTACGGTAACAACCGTATCGTGCATTTCGATGCACAGGGCAAGTTCATCAAGGCTTGGGGCACCTTGGGCACGGAGCCAGCCCGCTTCAGCATACCACATGCGATCGCGACGGATTCCGAGGGGCGCATCTACGTGGCCGACCGGAACAATGTGAGGGTACAAGTCTTCAACAGCGACGGAAAGCTGCTGGACTCATGGGATAACATCATCGTGCCGTGGAGCTTTTGGGTGATGGCTCAGGATGAGATCTGGATCTGCGGATCTTCCCCGATGCCGTGGCGATTTGATCCGAAGTATCCGACCGCTCCCTTGGGTTGCCCGCCGAAAGATCAGGTGTTCATGAAGTTCAATACCGCAGGCAAACTGTTGCAGCTCTGGACGGCTCCGAAGGCGGAGGATGGCAAGGAGCAGCCGGGGGAATTGAACTGGTTGCACACCATGGCGTTGGATTCCAAGGGAAACATCTACGCCGGAGATATCATTGGCAAAAGGCTCCAGAAATTCGTTCGCCAGAAATAAAAAGGGCGGGGATAATATCCCCGCCTATGAAAGTTGATCTGATTGCGGCTGCTTACGCCAGTTCGGCGCGGACCTTTTCCAGCAGAGCTATGGTCTTGTGGATGCCTTCGTATTCGCCCAGCGTCTTGCCTTCATACTCGATCCCCACATACCCGCGATAACCGGCGGCTTTCACGGTCTTCAACATCCGGCGGTAGTCCGTGTTGATCTCGTTGCCTTGCGCGTCGAAGTCGTGGGTCTTGGCGCTGACGCCTTTGGCAAAGGGCATGAGCTCCGTCACGCCCAGATAACGGTCGTATTGCTCGTTCTTTATCCGGTCGATGTAGAAGTTGCCGAAGTCGGGCAGGGTGCCGCAGTTGGGATGCCCCACCAGCTTCATCACCCCGGCAAGCCAGGCTCCATTAGAGGAAAGGCCGCCGTGGTTCTCCACGATGGTGTTGATCCCGATCTTGGCGGTGTATTCGGTGAGCCGGCGCAAGCCATCAGCCGCCCGTTTTTGCTGTTCTTCAAATGAACCGATATTGCCGGTGGCGGCATTCACGCGGATGGAATGGCAACCAAGGAATTTGGCGGCGTCAGCCCATTTGTGATGGTTCTCAACCGCCTGCGCCCGTTTCTTGACATCGAAGTCACCGAGGTTGCCTTCCCGGTCACACATGATAAGCACGCTGCGGACCCCTTCACCATCGCAGATGCTTTTCAATTCGGTGAGATAGGCCG
The DNA here is from genome assembly GCA_023431185.1 of Verrucomicrobiota bacterium. Classification (GTDB taxonomy): domain Bacteria; phylum Verrucomicrobiota; class Verrucomicrobiia; order Limisphaerales; family JAEYXS01; genus JAEYXS01. The sequence goes on along the minus strand of JAEYXS010000121.1, from coordinate 53,526 downwards.
TATTCTTGGCCTTATCCATGAACATCTGGTTCACATACTCCACTGCGCCCAGCTTGAATTCACGCCGGGTCACTTTCGGGAAATCGAGATTGGTCATCTCCCGTTTGGTGAGGATGGCGACGTGCAACGACCATTCGGCCAAAGAGATCTCGAACCAAGGTTTCTTGGCAGAGACACTGCCAGTCTTGCAGCCGGCGAGGCTGCCGAGGCTCAAACCGGCCAGTGCAAGTGAGGATTGTTTGAGAAACGAGCGGCGGTTCAATGAGTGCGTCATAAGAGCAAATATATCCGTGGATCGTCTGAACGCAAAGCCACCGCTCAATGCTTCACGCCGCCATTCGCTGCCGGAGGAGGATTGCGGAACAGCATCACGAACAGCACCAGGATGATGGCAGCAAAAGCGGCGGGCTTGGCCCAGAGCGGTTTCCACTCGATCGCTTTCAGCTCCTTTTTGCGAAGGTTCTGCTTTTCCGCTTCGAGTTTGGCGATTTGTGGCTCCAGCAGGGCTTTCGCGGCTGGATCGGCGGTGGCCAACTGGCCCTTGGCTTCATCCAAAGCTTTGCCAGCTGCGACCAGTTGCGTGGCGTACTGTTTGGAGGCGTCCGGCGTATGTTGGGCCTCGACCTTGCCGGCGACTTGCGCGCCGATGAACATGCCCAGACCTAAAGTGAAGAGTACCAAGAGGCCTTGAGCCTGGCCGCGGATTTCTTTGGGCGCAACCTGATCGGTGTAAATCTGGCCGGTTACGAAGAAGAAGTCATAGCAGATGCCGTGGATCACCACGCCTGCCAGGATCATCCAGCGAACTTCATCCGTTGCTCCCAAGGAGAACAGGGCATAGCGGGCCACCCAAGCTAGCATGCCGACAGCCAGCATCCACTTGACGCCCAATCGCGCAAAGAAGAGTGGCATCACCAGCATGAAGAAAATCTCGGACATCTGGCCGTAGGACATGGTCTGGCCCACCGGCAGCCCCGTCATCTCCACCACGCGGCTGGTGATCTGGTAGTAGAAAGCGAGCGGGATGCAGATCAGCATCGAAGAGACCAGGAAAATGAGATAGGATTTGTTTTTCAGCAGCACCAAGGCGTCCAGTCCAAGGATTTGCCGGGCCGAGATTGGTCCGGTGGAAGCTGCTGGCGGCGTGTGCGGCAGGACAAAGCTAAAGAGGCCCAATGCCAGTGAAGCACCCGCCGTAAGGTAGAACATGCTGATCTGGTTGTCCCACTTCAATGCGGTGAGAGTTAAGCCGGCGGCAATCCAGCCGATAGTGCCGAGAACACGGATGCCGGGGAATTCTTTCTCCGGGTTGCTCATGTTTTTCATGGCCAAGGTGTTGGTCAGCGCCAAGGTCGGGAAGTAAGTGAGCATGTAGGCGAAGAAGAAAGCATTGATGACATTGGGATTCGGCGTTGCTGCGGTCATCTGGGTAGTGGCCAGAAACATGAACACGGCTCCGAGCAGGTGCATGGCCGCCAAGACCCGTTGAGCGGCAAAAAAACGATCGGCAATCATGCCTACGAAGAATGGCGAAATCATGCCCGCGATGGGGCCGACAGAATACATCCAGCCGAAGTCACTGGCGCCGAAGCCGATGGTGCTCAGATAGTTTGGACCCGTGACATACCAGGCTCCCCAGATGAAGAATTGCAGGAACATCATCACGGAAAGCTGAAGGCGGACGTTTGTATTCATATGGAATTAGCTTCGCGACAGGATAGGGAATACTTGGGAAAGGAGGCAAGCGGCTTTGCTGGGATATTGACACCACAACAAAAGAGTGATTTCGCTGCTTTCAAGACCGGACGAAGTCGGATATTCAGGCAGCACGCTCAATTCCGCGCCATAGTGAGTTCATCGAACCGAAAAGAGAACGGACCGGCTTACCGGGGTGATCCGCCCCGGCTGGCGGGAGTTTTATTTGCCCGGCCGACTTGGTTATGGCAAGCCTTGCTGCTCGTTTTCCTCCCATTGACATTGTTGGCGGTGACCTTGGAGGATCTGCTTACCGCCGAGAAGATGACGCCCCGCAAGTTCGCCGCCTATTTCAAGGATTTCGAATACAAGTTCCATGCGGACATCCAGCCCCCCGAAGTCTTTCTGGAGACAAAGAATGGGGATTGTGATGATTATTCCATCCTGGCAGACATGGTGCTGCGCAAACACGGATTTACTACGCGGTTAATTTCAGTGCGCATGCCGGGATTGCTCACACATGTGGTTTGCTACGTGACCGAGGAAAAGGTTTACTTGGACTTTAATAACCGGGTTTATCTGTCCCGCACGGAAAAAGCGGGCCCGGAACTGCGGGAGATCGCGCAAAAAGTTGCCCGTTCGTTCGAGGCCAACTGGACTTCCGTTTCCGAGTTCACTTATCACGACGGAGTCAAGGAACTGGTGCAGACCATTTCCAAGACGGATGCGTATGCTGGCAAAGAGGAAGACAAGAAGCCGGCTGCACCGGACAGAAAAAAGATCATAATCGACTTTTGAACCAACCTGACGATGAAAGACAACATCGAGCAAAGAATGATGGCGCTGTTCGGCGCGGTGGCCGCGCTGCTGATTTTCGTGGCGGTGATCGCCCTGAAGAACGCGCGCGAGTCCGAGATCAGCAGCGACTGGGTGAACAGCACCCACGCGGTCATCCTGGAAGCCGTGGCCATCGAAACCGCCTTGCAAACGGCCGAAGCGAACCTGCGCAACTACGTGCTCTCCGGAGATGAGCGGGACCAGGCGAATTATCGCGAGGCGTTTTCGGAGATGGTGGAACATCTCGAGGTGGCCAAATCCATGACCAAGGGAAATGAGCAACAGCAGCAAAGGGTGACAGAGCTGGAAGGTCTGGCGGGCAAACGGGTGGAGTTCGCCCGCAAGGTGGTGGCCGCACAGAAGGAAGAGGGTTTTGAAGCGGCCAAGAAATTGATCAGTTCGGATGCCGCGGACCAGACCCTGCGGGAGATCAAGCGGCTGGTCGTGAAATTCAAGGATGAGCAGGCGCAATTGTTGCAACAGCGGGATCGCGAGAACTTTCAGGCGGCCCAGTCCACGCGCTGGACCGTGTATGTGGTGGCGGGTGTGAATGTGGGATTGATTGCTCTGATCTTCTGGTTGATCCGGCATGATTTGCGGTCCCGCAGGCTGGCGGCAGACGCCATGCGCATGGCCAATGAGCAGCTCGAGGAAAAGGTCACGGCCCGCACCGAAGAGATCATCAAAATCAACGACACATTGACACTGGAAAACCTCGAACGCAAATGGTCGCAGTCCATTTTGGAACGGCAGTTCCGGCACTTCGAGCAGATCCTGCATTCCATCGGGGATGCCATCTTCGTCATCAGCCGGACGGGGCGCATCATCCGGGTCAATCCGCCAGCGGCCAAGATGTCCGGGATGACGGTGAATGATCTGATCGGTGAGCCGCTGGCCAATGTGGTACAGCCGGAGCAGAGCGGTGAGGTGTCTCCTTTTGTGACCGCTTTGAAGGAAGGCCGTGATCTGATCGGGGTGTCAGCCACCTTGAAGGTGCGCGGTGGGCAGCCGTTCAAAGTGGTGGCTCGGGCCTTTCCGGTGCGGGATAATGACCGGGTGGTTGGTTCCGTGGTGGTTTGCGAGCGGAGTTAGGATGGCAGAATCAGCTTGCTGCCGGGCAATCCAGCATTGGACCTTTGAGCCATGAACGGCTAGATTTGGCCCATGAATGTCGCGTTTAAAGAATGGGCCATCGTGGTGGATGCCTTGGGGCGGGGGCAGCAGATCATCCTGCTACGCAAAGGCGGGATCAGTGAAGGGCGGGGCGGGTTTCAAGTGGAGCACCCGCGGTTTCTCTTCTGGCCCACGCTCTTTCATCAGCAACGGGACAACGTGATCGCGAGTGCCCAGGCCCGTTTCGATGAGATCGCCCCCAGTTTGCCAGTTCCTGAAGTTTTGCGGCTGGAATACTGCGCTGAGGTCGTGCATTGGGAACGTCTGGAATCTTTGGCGGCAGCCGAGCGTTTGCAGGGGCAGCACATCTGGCGGAAGGAAGTGATCGCGGACCGTTTCGACTGGGGCAAACAGAAGGCGATCTTTGCACTGGCCGTGCGGGTATCCAAGTTGCCACAGCGGATCGAACTGCCGGTACGGCCGGAATATGGCGGATGCAAGTCCTGGATTGAGCTGGCGGAGGAGATTGCGACTGCGGGCGCGGAGCCGGTCCTTTCAGATGAGGCTTTTGCACGGAAACTGCTCCAGTTCAAACAGGCTTTGGAAACGGTGACGAGTTAAGGGGCGTATGAAGGCAAAAAAACAGCCAAGCATCATCCTGGCTTCCGGCTCGCCCCGGCGGGCTTCGCTGATGCGGTTGCTGAGCCGTGATTTTGCAGTGGTGGTGTCCGAGGCGCCCGAATGCGACGCGGGTCACTTCACGCCGCATGAGGTTTGCCAGTTGAATGCCCACCGCAAGGCGAGGGCGGTGGCCAAGCATCATCCGGATGCCTTGGTGATCGGGGCAGATACCGAGGTGGCATTGGAGACCCAAATATTTGGCAAACCGACGGACAAGAGAATGGCGGAAGAGATGCTGTTGCGACTGCAAGGGCGCACCCATGAGGTGGTGACCGGGGTGTGCTTTTTGCAATTGAGAAACCACAGGGAACTGCTTTTCACGGTCAGCACCCGGGTGAAATTTCATCCACTCACACGGAAACAGGTCCAAGACTATTTGGGACGGATCAATCCCTTGGACAAAGCCGGAGCCTATGCCATCCAAGAGTATGGGGAGTTGATTGTGGAGTCCATTCATGGCTCCTTGACCAACGTGGTGGGGTTGCCGATGGAGGCACTTCGGGAGGAGCTTGCCCGATGGTAAGTTTGGTGGCGGCAGGATGGAGAACTGTTGCGGACGGGGTGTGCTTTTATGGGTAGGGCCGAATGGCTTAAGCAAGCCCTCGATTTATGCAAAGTCCTGATTTTCAGCACATCAAGCAGGTGAAATTGGCCGGGTAGTGATGCGACATTGTTTGACAATGGGTGGCAAAACTGGCATTTAACGAACCCGTGATTCGCACATGCTCTACCAATCCAGCGGCCTGTTTCGGGATCGATTCCCGACCGATGATTGGGAAGGGTCTTAATTTCATGCAAGTTGAGGGGCGCTCACGCTGAACATGTCCACTCACCCGCCAGAGGAAGAGTATAAATACTGGGCGTTTATCAGCTACAGTCATGCCGATCAGAATTGGGCTGACTGGCTGCACAAATCGCTGGAAACCTATGGCGTGCCGAAGGTTCTGGTTGGCCGCACCTCCAAGGTGGGCGTGGTTCCCAAGCGGGCCTATCCCATTTTCCGTGACCGTGATGAGTTGCCGAGTTCGGCTGACTTGGGTGAGAAACTGACGCAGGCGCTCATGCAGTCGCGCTTCCTGATTGTGGTCTGCTCGCCGCGGGCCGTGGCTTCCCGCTGGGTGAACGAAGAGATCAAGTCCTTCAAATCCATTGGTCGGGAAGATCGCGTATTGTGTCTGATCGTTGATGGTGAACCTTATGCTTCCGAGCATCCGGAACTGGGTTTGGAAGAGTGTTTTCCGGAGCCGGTGCGATACAAGGTGGACGCCAACAAACGGATCACCGAGGAACGCACTGAACCGATCGCGGCGGATGCGCGCCGGGGCAAGGATGGTCGGGAGAATGCGAAGCTGAAGCTCCTCGCCGGCATGTTCGGCGTGAACTTCAGCGATCTGAAGCAGCGCGATGCGGAACGGCGACATCGCCGGATGCAGTTGGCGATGGTGGTGGTGATGCTGGTCATGTGCGGCTTTCTGGTGCTGGCCGGTCAGGCGATTTTGGCTAAGCGCGAAGCTGAAGGCGCCCGGGCATCGGCCGAGCGCCAGCGAGAAGAGGCCATCAGCCAGCGGCAGAAAGCCGATGTAGCCCGAGCGGTGGCGGAAGAGGAGAAAAAGAAAGCTGAAGTGGCGCTCCGACGTGAGGCCGTGGAGCGCGAAAAAGCTGTGGCGGCAAATGCTGCTGCAGAGAAAGCCCGCGAAGAGGCTGAGGCGTCGGCCAATCTAGCCAACCAGCGTCTAAAGGAAGCGGAATTGGCCCGGGCGGAAGAAAAGAAACAGCGCGATGCGGCAGACAAGGCCAAGCAGGATGCCGAGGAGGCGGCGAAGGCGGCGCAACGTGCACGGGATGCGGCGGAGCAGAGCGAGCGACAGGTTTCCAAAGCACTGTCCGTGTCTTACTTTGTGGAAGCCAGCCGGTTGATCGGAGAAAACCGTCAGGCGCAGGGCATGGCGTATCTTTCCACTTCTTTGGCGCGTGCGGCCGACAATGCGTCGGCGCAGGCAAGAATCCTCTCCTTGTTGGCCAATCGCAACTGGCCTTTGCCGCGTTACGCGGCGTTAAAACATGAGGCACCGGTGGTGATGACGCGGTTCAGCCCGGATACCAAGACATTGCTGACCGTTTCTGGCAAAGAGGCGGTGTTGTGGGAGACAGGTGAGCAAGCCTTGACCAAGAAGGTGACGCTATCTTCGAGCAAGGATATCCGGTACGCCCAGTTCAGTCCGGATGGGGAATTAATTGTGACTGCTTCGGACGACGGTTCAGCCCAGCTTTGGAAAGCGGCCACGGGTCAGAAGCAAGGTGCACCGATGAAGCACGGAGACTGGGTGTATGCCGCCAGTTTCAGTGCGGATGGCAAATCCGTCATCACAGCCTCACACGACAAGAGCGCCCGGGTCTGGAATGCCGCCACCGGCCAGCCGATCACGGAACCCTTGAAACAGACGGGCTCGGTGCGTTGGGCGACCTTGAGCCATGACGGCAAGCTGGCGTTGACGACCTCGGACAGCACGGCACAGGTCTGGGATGCTGTCAACGGTCAGCCGACAGGCCAACCGCTGACGCATGATGGTGGTGTCTATTACGCTTCGTTCAGTCCGGATGCAAAATTTGTGGCCACCGCTTCAGGCGACAAGACCGCGAAGATATGGGGAATGGGCAGCACGAATGCGGCACCGCAGATCTTGAAGCATGATGATTGGGTGAATCAGGTGAAGTTCACCCAGGATGGCCGGCACGTGGTCACCTGCTCCAGTGACGGTACGGCTAAAGTTTGGGAGGTGCCCACCGGCAAACAGATAGGCCAGACGATCCGGCACGGTGCGGCCATCAACATGATTGCCATCAGCCCGAATGTGCGAGTGCTGGCCACGGCCTCGGCTGACCGTACCGCCCGGCTTTGGGATTTGAAAACGGGTTTGCCCTTGAGCGAGCCCATGGAGCTGACGGGTGATGTGAAATGGGTGGATTTCAGCCCGGACGGTCTCTGGGTCAGCGCAGGTTGTGCCGACGGGTCGAGCGGGATGACACGTGTCTGGAGTGCAGTGGAACGACGCCCCCTGTCTTTGGCGCTTAATCACGAAACGCAGCTTACGCAAGCAGTCTTCAACCGTGCTGGCGACCGGGTGCTGACCGTGGCGGATGACCGTACGGTGCGGGTTTGGGATGTCGCCACGGGCCAGTTGTTGGGCAGTCCGTTGAAGCATGATTATCGCGTCACGATGGCGATCTTCAGTCCTGATGGCCGTTACGTGGCCACGGCGGCAGACCGTTATGGCCGGGTCTGGAAGACGGATACTGGCGAAGCGGTCGGGCAGCCGGTGACGCATGACCGGCAGGTTAACACCGTGGCATTCCGGCAGGATGGTACGGTTTTGTTGACTGCTTCCGAAGACGGCACGGCGAAACTTTGGAATACCGCGGACGGAAAGCAGATCGGGGAGGCCATGAAGCATGATCGTGCGGTCCGGACGGCGTCATTCAGTCCCGATGGGAAAACGGTGTTGACGGCCTCCGCAGACAAGACGGCCAAAGTCTGGAATGCGGCCAACGGCCAGGCGCTCGGCCCCGTCTTCGCGCACAAAGGCGAGTTGCGTTCCGCCATTTTTAGTCCCGACGGCCGCATGGTCGCCACGGCCTCGGATGACAAGACCGCCCGGGTCTGGTTGACGGCCAGCGGTGAACCGTTAACCCCGGAATTGCGTCATGATGCGGCCGTCAATGCCGTGGCTTTCAGTTCCAACCAGCGATTTGTGGTCAGTGTCTCGGAGGACAAGACGGCCCGTGTCTGGACGGCCGATGCCGGCAAAGCGGCGGCTGAACCATTGCGGCATGACGCTGAAGTACGTGCGGTGAGTTTTAGCGCCAACGGTTCGTTTCTGGTGACCGTCTCAAAATCCAATGCCGCCATGATCTGGGATACGGCGAGCTGGAAACCGGTGACCGAGCCATTACGTCACGATGGTCTGGTCCGTGATGCCAATTTCAGCGGTGACGGACGTTTCATCGTCACCGCTTCAGAAGACAAGACGGCCAGGCTGTGGCTGGTGGCCTTGCCGGGAACGGTTCCTGATTGGTTTCGTACCCTCACCGAAGGTGTGGCCGGTTATCAGCTTGGTGAAGAAGGGGGGGCCAATGCCCTGGCTGATTCATGGACCAATCTGAACGCAGTTAGGCAGGCGATCGATGCGGCTTCTGCTGATAATCTTTATGCCACTTGGGCCAAATGGTATCTGAAAGATCCGGTGGACCGCACGGTGATGGCGTTCACCCAGTTGAATACGAAGGATTATTTGGCCCAGCGGCTGGCTGCGGACGATGCCGCCATCGATAGTGTCCTGCTGATCCAGCCTAATCATGCCTTGGCGCTGGCCCGGCATGGCCGCTCACTAAAGGATCCAGCGGCGGCTGATTACTTCACCAGTTTGGCATTGCGCTATGAACCGCAAAATCCAGAGGTGCTCTGGCTGCGCGCGGGGGTGTTGCAGGCGGCCAACCAGTTCGAACCGGCGTATGAGCTGATGAACAAGGCTATGGGGCTTGATCCGCGGGCGATGGCGTCCATCGGCAACGATGGCATGGAGATCAATCTGCGCAACCGGGACAACAATGCCTCGCATGGGTGGCTGCCGAAAGGCTGGGTGGACCGGAATCGTGCATTGGCGATGTCGGTGGATTACGCTAAACTGCCTGAAGGACCGACTCCGGGCACGACGGCCTTGCAAATCAAGACAACGGGCAGCCTGACGGTGCAAAGCCAGCTGGCTGGTCCGCGTTTTGTGGTCCGCAACCGGGAGAAGCAAACAGTACGCATTTGGGCGAAATCCGATAAAAACACGGCTTTCTTGCTTTCGGCGCGTTCTTTCCTCGACCCCAGTGAGCGGGTCTTTGATTTGCAAGTGCGCCCGACGGACAAGTGGCAGGAGTTCAAGTTGAGTGTCTCACCGGCCAAAGATTTTGCCGGTGAAGTGCTCGTCCTTGTCCCGGGTGACGGCTCAGTGCAGATTGGCGGCATCCAAGTCGGGAAGGAATAAGGCGCGGTTTTTTTTGACGCCCGCAACCTCCTCCCGTACCTTGCTGCCGTGGCCCAGACTCCAGCAACGATCCCAGTACGAAATTCCCTGTTCCGGCTGCCCGGCCGGATGCTTCGGGTTTATCTGGATTTGGTCGGCCGCGCCATCTTGGGACTCGTCGAAGCCGGCCGGGGAGTGGGTGCGTTTGCTCTCATCACCCTCGGCACCACATTGTCCAAGTTTGGTTCTGCGAAGGCCGTCATCCGCCCGCTGATACGAACCCAGATCTATGAATCGGGGCTGAAACTGCTGCCCATGATCGCTTTCCTTGGGGTGGCCTTGGGTTTCGTCATCGTTGGACAGACAGTGGCTTTGCTGACCCGGGTGGGCGCGCAGGAGTTCACCGGGCCGGTGATGGTCGCGGTGGTGGTGCGGGAACTGGGGCCGCTGACCACGGCGCTGATCGTTTTGGCCCGCATCGGCACCACCACGGTCATCGAACTGGGAATGTCCCGGGCAACGGGTGAGATCGAGGCGCTTGAAGCACTGGCCATTGATCCAATCCATTTGCTGGTTGTGCCAAGAGTGATCGGCCAGGCGGTGGCAATTTTCGCGCTGACAATCTATCTCATCATGGTGGCGCTGCTCAGCGGTTATGCCTTTGTGCTGGTGCAGAACGTGCCCCTGACACCGGTGGCGTATGCGGAACAGATTGCCTCGGCGCTGACCTGGCAGGATTTTGTGCTGGTGGCGCTGAAGACGCTTTCTTTCGGAGCCATCATCGCCGTGGTCACTTGTTACCAAGGGTTGGCCCAACCCCTAAGGCTGGAGCAGGTGGCGCAGGCGACTTCCCGGGCGGTGGTTTCAGGGACAATCGGTTGTGTCCTGGTGGATGCCATTTTCATCACCCTGTTTTTGCTCGTTTAATCATGGCCGATGCCAAACCACAAAATACGGCAGTAACTTGCTTGAAGTTGCAGGCGGCGGATTTGGGCTTGGAAGGCCGGGGGGAGGGGCCGTTGCTAAAAGGCGTGGATTTACAGGTGAACTTGGGTGATTTCTGGGTGGTGGGCGGGATGCACCGCAGCGGCAAGAGTACGTTGCTGGCCTCGCTGGCCATGTTGCAGAAGCCGTTGTCTGGCCAGATCGAGGTGTTCGGAACGGACCCTTGGGCGGTGGGTGAGGCGAACTTGATGAAGCAGCGTCTGCGGGTAGGACTGGTCTTTGAAGCCGGGGCACGGCTGCTGCATAAACTGACCATCGCGGAGAATATCGCGTTGCCGGTGTGCTACCATCGGGATTGCCGGGTGGAAGAGGCCCAGGAACGGGTGGATGAACTGCTGAAGTTCGCAGGGGTCGAGAACATGGCCGGGCAATTGCCCGGCGCGCTGACCCGGACTGACCGGCAGCGGGCGAGTCTGGCGCGGGCGCTGGCCATGTCGCCGGAATTGCTTTTGCTGGACAATCCGCTGGCGGGTGTGGATTTCAGCGAGCGGGACTGGTGGCAGGAAACCGTCAATATGCTCTGGCGCGGGCACCCGATCGTGGGGGACAAACCGATGACCATCGTGGTGGTGACGAATCATCTGCCACCTTGGGTGGCGGCAGGCCGGCAGTTCGCCCTGTTGCATGAAGCCGCCTGGCGACGGATCGGCGGCATGTCCGAGTTGCACGCCAGTGAAGACCCGCTGTTGCGTGATGTGCTGCGTGAAAATTGATTGATGGAATAATATTATGGCTTTGCAGGATTTGACACCGCGGTTGCGCACCCGTTTGAGCCGCCTCGAATGGACGGTGGGATTGTTTGTGGCGCTGGCCACGCTGATCCTGCTGGCCGGCTTTGGCTTTTACTTCCGGAACACGGCGGAAAAACGTGGCTGGTTCAAGACCAAGGTGAAGTATTTCACGTTTGTGAACTCGGCGGCGGGTTTGAAGGTGGGTGATCCGGTGAAGATGATGGGATTTGAGGTGGGAAATATCACGGTCATCAAACCACAGCCACCAGATGATTACTATTTCAACGTCTACGTGGAATTTGAGGTTAAGGAACCGCATTTCGGCTATTTGTGGACCAAGGGCTCGGTGGCCAAGGTTTCTGCGGACGGTTTGTTGGGCAACCGTTTCATCGAGGTCACCAAAGGCAATGGTGGCAAGGCCACCTATGAGGAAAAAATGGTGACGAACTGGTTTTTTGGGCAACGGGTGAAAACCATCGTGAGCGGCATGTGGGATGAAAAAACGTCGGCCTATATCCCGCATAAAATGGATTCCAAATTCTGGCTGCACGCGGAAGAGGCCCCGGCCATCAACGACCGTCTGGAGAAATTGGCGAAACAGGTGGAGGATGCTCTGCCGAATATCCTGGGCCTGACGAACCAGCTCGCAGCCACGCTGAACAGCAGCAGTTCGGCCATGTCGAATGCGAACCACATCATCGCGGATATCCGGCCGGTGGCTTCCAATATCGTATTCATAACGGAGAATCTGAAGAATCCGAAAGGTTCTTTGGGGGAATGGCTCATCCCGACGAATATCAGCAGCGAGCTGGAACTGACGATCACGGCGGCAAAGAACACACTGACGAATGCAAATGTCGTCATGACGCAACTAGACAAGACACTGGTGACGGCAAACGGCACCGTAGGCTCGGTGAATCAGATCGTGACGAATGCGAATGACCATGTGGCCTTGCTGGTCTCCAATCTGAACGTCTCGCTGACGCATCTGGCCTCCATCACCAGCAATCTGAACGCGCAGGTGCAGGCGAACACGAACATCCTTTCGGAGATTTCCTCCACGGTGACGAATGCAGATTTCATGCTGCAAGGACTGCGGAAGCACTGGTTCCTGCGGGGGGCTTTCAAGGAAGATAAAAAGAAAGACGAGAATCCTAAAGAGAAGGGCGCGAACGTGCCCAGCCGGGATTCCTTGATACCGAGGGTAAGGGAGCAGCAGCGATAAAGTGATTTACGATTTACGGGCCGTAATGTGGGCGTCACTGCTGCAGAAATCGCAGTGTGTTCGGTGTTAGCCTGCCCAGGCGGGCTTGCTGGTCTCGTACGTGACGCGCTGATGGAGCAGCGGGTGTTTGAAGCTGAGTTTCCACGCATGGAGGCAGAGCGGCTGATCCTCGATGGTGATGGTTTGAACGTCACCGAGTTTCTTGCCGGGGAGATATACCTGATCACCGCAGATGGGGAGGCCGAGTTCCCAGAGGTGCACGCGGATCTGGTTGGTGCGGCCGGTCAGGGGACGCGCTTCCAGCAGGGAAGTGCCATCGGCGAGACGCTCGATGACTTTGAATTCCGTGCGGGAAGGCAGGCCGTTGGCTTCATCCACTTCGCGATTGCCGACTTCACCGGGCTCGGTGCTGATGGGGGCATCGCAGTGAAAAGAATCTGCGGCCGGATGGCCGAGGGCTTTGACGAGGTAGATTTTTTCCACTTCACCGCGGGCGAACTGTGGCTGGAGCTTGCCGGCGAAATGGCGGGTGCGGGTGAAGACTACTACGCCGCTCGTGTTGGCATCGAGGCGATGGCCGGGACGCGGCTTCTGCGGATGATAGACGGTGTGTAAAATGGATTGCAGCGTGTTGCGATTGTAGCGGCCGCTGGGATGCAAGGGCAGGGGTGCGGGCTTCTCCACCACGATGATGGCCTCATCCTCATGCAAGATGCGGATGTCGGCATTCACATCGGGTTCCGTGATGGCAGGGAGCAGGTGTAGATAGCGCTCACCAGTGCGGACGATATGTTCCGCCGTCACGGGCAGGCGCAGGTGGTTCAGGATGCGGCCTTGGGAGAGGGTGCCGAGCCATTCTTCACGCGAGATGTGATCGAGGATGGTGCCGAGAAAATCGAGGACGGTCAGACCATCGCAAGTGGAGGGCACACTGACGGGGCGGTAGTTATCGTAGGCGAGGCTGCCGGGCAGGGGTGTGGTGGCCTTACGGATGGCGGCGTGGCGTTGCGCGATATTCTCGGCCATCTGCTGCTCGCTGGTCTTGAAGCAGTAGGGGCAGGACTTGGAGGGGACGTAGCGCGCGTCTTCCTGATCGGCCTCGGTGAGGGGTGTGAGGCAGTTGAAGCATTGCGTGGAATCGGTCTCGCGCAAGGCGGGGTCCACGCCCACGCGTTGATCGAAGACGAAGCACTCGCCGTCGTAATGGTCGCCACCGCATTCCTCGAAGTATTTCAAGATGCCGCCATCGAGCTGGTAGATCTTGGAGAAACCTTCGCGCTCCATGAAGGGACCGGCTTTTTCGCAACGGATACCGCCGGTGCAGAACATGACGATGGGCTGTTCCTTCATGCTGGCGGGGAGCTGGCGTACGGCCTCGGGGAATTGGCGGAAATTATCGATGCCGATGGGCAGAGCATTGCGGAACGTGCCGAGCTTCACTTCGTAATCGTTGCGCGTATCGAGCAAAGTGACGGGGCGGCCTTCATCCAGCCATTGCTTTAGTTCTTTCGCGGTGAGCTTGGGTGAGGTGCGGCGGGCGGGATTGATGCCTTCGACGCCGAAGGCGATGATCTCCTTCTTGATGCGCACAAGCATGCGGGAGAAGGGCTGGTGCTCGCTCTCGCTGTACTTCGGCGTGAGGTTTTCCAGGCCGGGAATGGCGCGCAGGCCGGCGATGAGTTCATCGATATCCGCACGGGCACCGGCGACGAACATGTTGATGCCTTCCGTGCTGAGCAGAATGGTGCCTTTGAGACCACGGTCGTTGCATTGGTTACGGAGTTTCTCCCGCAACAACTTGAGGTCGCTTAGTTCGGCAAACTGATACGTCGAAATGTTCGTTATCACGGCCATTTTTACAGGGTGGAGATAATGGCGGGATGCGTAAGGGAGGCAAGGAAGAAGGAACGGGGGGCGCTTTAGGGCGACTGGCAGATAATAAAAAACAGCGCGAAACGAAACCTCGCTTCGCGCTGTTCGCAGAAGGGTGTTTCAGGTGATCGCTTAAGTCGTCAGGGCCTTGGCCGTTGCTTCAAGACTGGCGGCATCGGCCACATTCAGCACTTGCGCGGTCTTGTCGATGCGCTTCATGAAGCCGGTGAGGGCGGTGCCGGGCCCCAGTTCGATGAAGCGGGTGAAGCCTTGCGCGAGCAGGTAACGGATGGACTCTTCCCAACGAACGGAAGAAGTCACCTGATCGACGAGCAGTTGATGGATCTCTGCCGGTTCACCATGAGGCAGGGCCCGGACATTCCCAATGACCGGCACGGCAGGACGGTTGATGGGGATCTGTGCGAGCGCGTCTTTCAGCTTCGGTTGCGCACTGGCCATAAGCGGCGAGTGATAGGCACCGGCGACAGTCAGGGGGATGGCGCGTTTGGCACCTTTGGCCTTGGCCGCTTCGCAAGCTTGGTTGATCTTGTCTGCGGGGCCGGAGATGACGAGCTGGCCGGGGCAGTTAAGGTTTGCGAGGACGACGCCAGCTTCCTGGCAGGCTTCACGTGTGGGGCCTTCATCCAGACCGATGATGGCCGCCATGCCGCCTTGGGTAGCTTCGCAAGCTTCTTGCATGAAGCGACCGCGCTGCTGGACGACTTTCAGGCCGTCTTCAAAACTCATCACGCCCGCCGCCGCCAAGGCCGTGAATTCACCGAGGGACAAACCGGCAGTGGCTTCGAACTTCAGTGAAGGCACTTTCTCCTTGATCAATTGCAGGGCGACCCAGCTCACGAGATAGATGCCGGGCTGGGCATTTTCCGTCTTGGTCAGCTCGGCTTCAGGTCCATTGAAGCAGATAGTGGCGAGGTCATAGCCCAGCACCGAATTGGCCTTTTCAAACAAAGCCCTGGCGGTGGGAAACTGTTCGGCGAGGTCTTTGCCCATGCCTACGGCCTGGGCACCCTGGCCCGCGAATAACAATGCAGTCTTGCTCATAGTCGAAAGAATCGAATCGGGGGAAATCTAAACACCAAGCAGGCGGGCAGGGGAAGTGCGGATTTTCAGTGAACGGTTCAGTATTCCACGCGGATGCGGTAGAAACGCCTGGTATCGCCGGAATTATCCGTCACCATCATGTCATTGCCTGTGCCGGTCGGACTGGTGAGTGCTTGCCAGACCGGTGGAAAGACCGTGGTGTATTCCACGTAGTTCACCTTGTCCTTCACACTACGCCAAACAATCTGCTTCCCCGTGCCAATGTCGGTGAGACGAACGTTGAGCAGGGTGATATCCACGTAAACCAGATCGTCATAAGTAAGATTTCCAGTGGTGAAACGGGTCGCCGGAAGTTCGGTGAAAGGCTGGCTGCCGAGGGAGTAGCGCCAAATTTTTTGTGGTGAGTTGGAAGAGAATGAAGCCAGCACATCGAAGCCCCGGATGGTCCGGCCAAAGACGGTGAAGCCGCCATCTACGTTATCCAAACCCGAGTTGTCACCCAAGTTGATGAACCATTGTGACGTGGCGGAATTCACCACCCCGCCTACGCGGGCCATCGCGATAGTGCCGTTCGTGTTGCTGAAGGTCCGCCCGACACTGTATTCGTTCACGATCGCCGGTCTGGTGGGGATGTATTGCAGGGATGGGGAGGTCTGGCGGTTTGCGACGTAGGACAGGCCGCCTTGGATCACGAAGTTCGGCACGAACCGGTGGATGAACATATCGTTCGTGTACCCCTTCTTCACATAATACAGGAAGTTCGTCACCGTGACGGGCTTGTCCTCATCATAAAGTTCGATCTCGATGTCGCCGATGGAGGTGCGGAACTGCACGAAGGTGCCGGCGTGCAGCGAGGAGAACGGCAATAGGGCCGCCAGAAACAGCAGGGCGGTTTTCCAAAACATAGGCCGAGAGCTAAAAGCAGCTCACGGGGTGAAGTCAAACCCCGAATCTGCCACCGGACTTACTGGCCGATGCAGTACAGATGGCGGTCCGAGCGGATCAGGAGTTTTCCATCCACCAACGCGGGGCTGGCATTGAAGACGATGTTGCCAGCAGCAAGCGAGTTGGTGCCGAGCAATTCAAACTTGGGTTTGGCCGCCACGATATAGGTCACACCAGAGCGGCCCAAGTAGTACAGTTTGTCACCGACCAACAGGGGAGAGGCATAAAAGCGGTCGCCCCGGCCGGGGAGACGTTCTTCATAGAGCACTTCGCCGGTATCGGCTTTCACACAATAGAGCATGCCCCGGCTGTCATTGGCGAAATACAGATGGCCATCTTTCAGTACGGGTGAGCCGACGTTGGAGCCTTTGGGGACACGCCAGACTTCATTGGTGGCACCCAGATCGCCTGAACCGCCGAGGCGCAAGGCGATGCCTTCACCTTTCGGTCCACCGATCAAGTAAGCCATGCCATCATGCACGATGAAACTGGGGCAGAGCTCGGCTGCAGCGATGCCCTTCGCCCGCCAGAGTTCCTTGCCCGTGCGTGGATCGATGCCCAACACGCGGCCATTGATAGCCAGGAGAAGTTCGCGACGTTGGTTGGGACCGGTGATGATGAGCGGGGTATTCCACGCGCGGGGGATGCCTTTGTAGCGCCAGACCTCTTTGCCGGTCAGCTTGTGGAAAGCCACCAATGTATCACTTTCCGAGGCGCCATTCACGATGAGCAGGTCGCCATCAAGGATGGGTGACGCACCGGAGCCCCAATCGTGAGAGGCGCTGCCTACGGTGCCTTGCCACAGGAGCTTGCCTTCGAGGGTGAAGGCGAAGACGCCGGAATCGCCGAGGAAGAAATAGACGTTCTGGCCATCCGTCACCGCGCTGCTGGAGGCGTAACCATGTGTGGTGATGTAGCGGCCTTGGTAAGCGGTCTGTGGGCCGGTGGGTTCAGCGACGTGTGACCAGAGCAACTTGCCCGTGGCCAGATCCAGACAGAGTGCGTGCCGCCGTAAAGCTGTTGGTTCGCCCGGATTGGTTTCGCTCAAACCATAGCCTGAGTAGCACGTGAGGAACACCTTGCTGCCGGTGACGATGGGACTGGAGGAGCCGGCTCCGGGCAGTTCGACCTGCCAACGGATGTTCTCGGTCGCAGACCATTTCTCTGGCGCTTTCCCGGTGGCGACACCGTTGCCTAGCGGACCCCGGAAGCGCGGCCAGTCGCTGGCCTGTGCCAGATCAGCAGTCAGCAAGGCCAAGCAACCGGTGCTTAAAAGAAACGGGGACAGCAACGTGCGAAGCGAAGGCAAGGCAGCCATCAGGACGCGGGGAATCATGGGGGTGAAACTGCGCCCGAGCGGGGAGAGCGTCAAGCGCCAGTTGCTGGAGAAGGAGTTCCAGCGATGGCATATGGTGAGGCGTGGTATTATCGGTTGGTGCGGGAGTGTGTTGGGCTGGACAGGGGTTTGGCTGGCCAGATAGGGTCTGGCCCGTCAAATGGCTGAAGCAAACACATCGGCGGCTCCGCCGTCGCCCGCACCGGCACCTGGTCCCAGCAAGGGTAAGGTCTTTTTGCGCCGCCTGTTCAGTTCGGTAGTCCTGTGGACGGTGGTCATCCTGGCGCTGTTCTCCGGGAACAAGCTCGTTTCCGACTGGTTCTTTCTTCTCATCATGACGGTGCTGGCGGTGACGGGCCTCATGGAGTTCTACAACATGGTGGAGAAGCGCGGGCTCGTGTGCTTCAAAGGGTGGGGCATCTTTGGCGGTGTTTTGCTGATGGCCAGCACGTTCTTTTATGTGTCGGGTTATTTGGGGCCAAAGGAAGCACCTTCCAAGGCGGGCGATTTCGAGACGAGCATCCTTGTTATTTTCGTGCTGGGATTGTGTGTGAAGCAGTTCACCTCCAAGACGAACACAGCGGGCATTCTCGCGATCTCCACGACATTGTTCGGATTGATGTATGTGCCGTGGCTGCTGAATTTCGTGCAGAAGATCAATTACTTCCCGCGCATTGGTGACAATGGACACTGGTATGTGCTGTATTTCATTCTGGTGACGAAATTCAGCGACTTGGGCGCGTATGTGACAGGGTCGCTGATCGGGAAGCACAAGATGATCCCGCGTATAAGTCCCGGGAAGACGTGGGAGGGATTTGGCGGGGCGGTGGTGATCACGACGGGGGTGAGCCTAGCGTTTGTGCACTTTGCGGGAGACCGGTTGCCGGGGATGAATCTGATGCATGCGACCATCCTAGGCGTGGTTCTGAGCATCTCGGCGGTCATTGGGGATTTGATCGAGTCTCTGTTCAAGCGGGAGTCGGGGGTGAAGGACTCGGGTTCGTTCTTTCCGGGTATCGGGGGCATCTTGGACCTCTTGGATAGCATCCTTTTCAATGCTCCGCTCATGTATCTTTATCTGCGGCATGTTTTGACGCATTGAGGTGGAGTACGCATTATCGCCGGGTTTTTCGCACATGAAGAAAGTGGTTTTATTAGGCAGCACGGGTTCCATCGGCACCAGTACGACCAAGGTGGCCGAGGACTTGCCGGAGCAGTTTCAGCTCATTGGGCTGGCGGCGGGCAACAACGTAGAGTTGTTGCTGGAGCAGACGCGTCGGCATAAACCAGCGGCGATCTCCATCACGGACCCGGCTAAGGCCAAGGAACTGGCGAACCTGCTGGGCACGGCGTGCCAAGTCCATAGCGGGAACGAAGGTTTGCTCAAGCTGGCGACGATGCCAGATGCGGACATCGTACTCATCGCCATTGTCGGCACGGCGGGATTGCAACCGGCGCTGGCGGCGATCCGGGCAGGCAAGGATATCGCGGTGGCGTCCAAGGAAATCCTCGTGATGGCGGGCGAGATCGTGATGAGCGAGGCCCGCAAGCATGGCGTGCGGGTCTTGGCGGTGGATAGCGAGCACTCAGCCATCTTCCAATGCTTGGATGATAAGCCTCCGGCGTCGGTGCGCGCCTTGTGGCTGACGGCTTCGGGTGGTCCTTTCCGGGACAAGACACTTTGGCCGAAGGAGAAGTTTACCGAGATCACGTTGGAGAAGGCGCTCAAGCATCCTTCCTGGGTGATGGGGCGGAAGATCACGATCGATTCGGCAACCTTGTTCAACAAGGGGTTGGAGATGATCGAGGCGCGGTGGCTCTTCGATATCGAGATGCCCCGGGTGAAGGTGGTGGTGCACCCGCAGAGCATCGTGCACTCCATGGTGGAGTTTGTGGATGGGTCCATCATCGCCCAACTTTCCACGCCGGACATGTGTCTGCCCATCCAGTATGCGTTGAGCTATCCGAACCGGATCGGGAGCGACCGGGTGCAGACGAATTTCGCCAAAATCGGCACGTTGACCTTTGAAGAGCCGGATACGGAACGCTTTCCCGCGCTGGGACTTGCGCGTCGGGCGGGGGAGGTCGGTGGAACTCTGCCAGCGGTATTGAACGCGGCCAATGAAGTGGCGGTCGAAGCCTTTGTAAATCGCCAAATCAACTTCCCGCAGATCACGGGGCTGGTTGCGAAGGTGATGGACGCGCATAATGTCGTATCGCATCCGACTCTGGACCAAATACTTGCAGCCGACGCTTGGGCGCGGCAGGAGGCGGCGCGCGGCTGAGAGGTGGGCAGGCAATTCCGTGGTTTTACGAGGTTGCCAGTCGCCGGAGCGCCGGTATAGTCAACCCTGTGGCATTCACGCCACGGGCATATCCGTGGTGGAACCCCTATGAGCATAGCTGGTGTATTAAAATTTTTGTTCATCCTGTTTGAAGTCGTTTTGCTCTTCAACTTGGTGATCATCGTCCATGAGTTGGGACACTTCCTTGCGGCCAAGTGGCGCGGGTTGCATGTGGACCGGTTCGGCATCTGGTTCGGCAAGCCGATCTGGGAGAAGAAATTTGGAGGGGTGACTTACTGCTTGGGCTGTATTCCGGCCGGTGGCTTTGTATCCCTGCCGCAGATGGCACCGATGGAAGCCATCGAAGGCAAGGTAGAAGGGCCGAAGGAAAATCTTCCGGAAATTTCGCCGGTGGACAAAATCATCGTGGCCTTTGCCGGACCGCTGTTCAGCATGCTGCTGGCATTCGCGTTTGCAGTGATAGTTTGGGGCATCGGGCGTCCAGTGAGCGAGAAGGAGACGACCACCACGGTGGGTTATGTCCATAAGGATTTCCCGGCGGACGAGGTTGGCATCAAGCAAGGGGACAAGATCCTTGAGATCGACGGGTTTCCTGTGGACCGTTTCTCCGGCGTCAGCAAGCACAGCATCATGTGGCGGATCGTCAGCAGTGAAGGTGAGACGATCAACGTGAAGGTGCAACGGGGCGACATGGTGACGAACTTCGTGGTGGCACCCAAGCTGCCCGAGACCAAGAGCTATGAGCGCAAAGGGCTGCGGCAAATCGGAGTTGAGCCGGCCTATACTCCGATGGTGGCCGGGTTGGTAGAGCACAGTCCGGCGTTGAAGGCGGGCATCATGGTGAATGATGAGATCATCGCGGTGAACGGAGTGCCGGTGCATCATCCGGCCGGAGTGGCCCAGCAACTGGCGATCGCGAGCAATAATCCGGTACAGGTCACCTTGATGCGGGCTGGAGTGGAGAAGACGCTGGAAGTGAAGCCGGAAAAACCGATCGGCTGGGAAGAGCCCAAAGTAGGTATCGAATGGGATGCGATGGGCAAGATGTCATTGTTGCACCCCAACCCGGTGGAACAGGTCCGCAGCGGTATCGATTCCATGGTGGGCACGTTTGCCGCGCTGTTTTCCCCGAAGTCAGATATCAAGCCGCAGCATCTTTCCGGTCCTGTGGGTATCATGCGCATCTACTATCTGCTCTTTGAGAGCGATCAGGGCTGGCGTCTGGCCATCTGGTTCAGCGTGGTGCTGAACATCAATTTGGCCATCATGAACATGTTGCCGGTGCCGGTGCTGGATGGTGGTCATATCACACTGGCGTTGATCAATCTTATCAGCCGTCGCGAAGTGAGTCCGAAGGTGTTGAACTGGGTCTATCAGGCCTGTGCCTTCATGGTAATCGGCTATATCCTTTACGTGTCATTCTACGACGTGCAGGACCTGAAGCCGGACAAGGCTGAGGCCCCGAAGGAGATGAAGTTCGCTCCCCAGCAGGCACCGTAGAAAATTTCCCGAAGCGCTCATGCAATATTGTTCCTCTCCTTTCTCTTTTCAGCGTCGTCAGACCCGTGAAGTGGTCGTGGGTGATCCGGCCAATGGCGGTGTCGTAATCGGTGGCGATCATCCGGTGGTGAAGCAGTCCATGCTGACCTGCGACACGATGAACACGGCGCTCAGCGTGCAGCAGACGCTGGAGCTGGTGGCCGTGGGCTGCCAGATCGTGCGCATCACCGCACCAACCGTGAAGGATGCGGCGAACCTGCAGAACATCGTGGCCGAGCTGCGCGCGAAGGGTTGTAACGTGCCCATCGTGGCGGACATCCATTTCAAGCCGGATGCGGCGATGGAAGCGGTGAAGTGGGTGGAGAAGATCCGCATCAATCCGGGCAATTACGCGGACTCGAAGAAGTTTGCGGTGAAGGAATACACGGACGAGGCGTATGCGGCGGAGCTGCAACGTATCGAGGAGAAGTTCACGCCCCTGGTGCTGGAGTGCAAGCGGCTGAAGCGCGCGATGCGCATCGGCACGAACCACGGCTCGCTGAGCGACCGCATCATGAACCGGTACGGCGATTCGCCACTGGGCATGGTGGAGAGTGCGCTGGAATTCGCCCGTATCTGCCGGAAGAATGATTTCCATAACTTCGTGTTCTCGATGAAGTCGAGCAATCCGAAGGTGATGATCGAGTGCTACCGCCTGCTGGTGGCGCGTCTGGCGAAGGAAGGTCCGGATTGGAATTACCCGATCCACCTCGGTGTGACGGAAGCGGGCGAGGGTGAAGATGGCCGTATCAAGAGCGCCATCGGCATCGGCTCGCTGCTGTGCGATGGCTTAGGTGATACGATCCGGGTCTCGCTCACGGAAGATTCACCGCGTGAGATCGCGGTGTGCAATGATCTGGTGGCGCAGATCCCCATTCTGTCGAATACCAAGCATGTTATCACGGACAAACAATTTCCGTTCGATCCGTTCCATTATGAACGTCGCCTGACGCCGGAGACGGAGCTGAACGAGACGGTGAAGTGCGGTGGTGAGCAGACCGTGCGCGTGGTGGTGACGAAGGCGACTTGGGAGAAGGTCGCGCCGAAGATTTCGCCCAAGGCGGACGTGAAGCCAGAAGCGGTTTACGAAGACTTGAACGTCCTCGAACTGGACCCGACGCAGGAGATCTCCAGCGAAGCGATCAATTGCGACACGCAACTGGTGGCAGTGAAGGACGGGGTGCAGTTGCCGGTCATCACGGCGTATCGCCTGCTGGTGGCACAGTTGAAGCGCTTGGGCCGCAAGAATCCGATCTTGCTGAAGGACTGTCTGACGTTTGAGCCGGTGCCGTTGCATCCGAACATCGCGTTGCTGCGCGCAGCGGTGAACATCGGGGCGTTGCTGGCGGATGGTATCGGTGATGCGATCCTCGTGCGGGGTGAATCGGGTGCGGGTCAGTCGCTGCGGCTGGCGTATAATATTTTGCAGGCGGCGGGTTGCCGTTCGTTCAAGACGGATTACGTGGCGTGCCCGAGCTGCGGCCGCACATTGTTCAACCTCCAGACGGTCACGGCGCGCATCAAGGCGCGCACGGAACATCTCAAGGGCGTGAAGATCGCGATCATGGGCTGCATCGTGAACGGACCGGGCGAGATGGCGGATGCGGACTTCGGTTACGTGGGGGGTGCGCCGAACAAGATCAATCTCTACGTGGGCAAGACGCCGGTGAAGTTTAACATCCCGGAGGCAGATGCCGTGGAGAAGCTGGTGGAACTCATTCGCGAGCATGGCAAGTGGGTGGAACCGCAGCTCGAAGAAGCGGCGGCGAACTAAAGACATCGCGTGGGCCTGCTGCAAACCATCTTCGGCTACAAAGACCCGGCGGCACAATGGCCGTTGGTCGGCGGGCAGAAGCTGGTGTTTGATTTCGACAAGAACACATTCAATGGCGTAGGGCTGCATGCGCCGTGGGCAGAGTTGCAGATCTTCGGTCAACCCGAGATGAAGCGGCGGAGGGTGGAGGATTCACTCGTCTATCTTTCGCGCGGGTTCAGCGCGGACTTATATAAAGGGACGGTGAGCAGCTACAGCTTTGTCTGGAATGACTATCTGCGGCAAGGTTTTCAGCCATTCCAGGGTTCATTCGTCTTTAAAGGCAAAGCAGTTGCTCTGGATGGCGATACGACGGAGAAGGAGATCGAGTCCGTCTTTGATGACGAGTATTGGCGGGATGAAGGGAAGGATGAGATCATCCTGTTCTACGAGGTGGAAGGGGCGGAGTGGCAGTTTGAACTGGATAAAGAAGGTTTTTTGAAGACGTGTCTGATCCTGGCGTATCCGGTGCTGGCGGATGAGTTTCAGCGGCAGGCGTATAAGGTGACGAAGCCGTGGCCGACGTGGGGGTGAGCCGGTTGCACCGGCGGGCCAATATCGGGGGAAACATCGAACATCGAACGCCCAACTTCCAACATCGAAAGCGGGGAAGAAAGTGAGAGGGGGAGAAAGGGGGGAAGAAAAAGGCCGCACGTTTGTACGGCCTGTTTTTTAAAGATGACGAGCCGTGAGCTTTACGCCACGGCGGCTTGAGCGGTCAGTTTCGCGAGGCCTTCGTGGCCGGTGCGGAGGATGCGCTCGGTGGTGGTCCAGTCGATGCAGGCATCGGTGATGGAGACGCCGTATTTCAGCTCGGCCGGAGCCTTGAGGGCCTGGCTGCCTTCGCTCAGGAAGCTCTCGACCATCACGCCAGTGATGTATTGATTGCCCGCAGCGCGCTGAGCGATGACGCTGTTCCAGACTTCTTCCTGCTTTGCGTGTTGCTTGCCGGAGTTCGCGTGGCTGCAATCCACCATCAAGCGAGGCGGGAGCTTGGCCTTGTTCAGCGCGGTGACGGCTTCTTCGATGCTTTGGGCATCGTAGTTCGTGCGGACACGGCCACCGCGCAGCACCACGTGACCATCGGGATTGCCGGTGGTGGAGATGATGCTGGTGAAGCCGTCCGGATCGATGCCGAGGAAGCTGTGAGCGCTGCGGGCAGCGGTCATGGCGTCGATGGCGGTTTGCAGGCTGCCATCCGTGCCGTTCTTGAAGCCGACGGGCATGGAGAGGCCGCTGGCCATCTCGCGATGCGTCTGGGATTCCGTGGTGCGCGCACCGATCGCGGCCCAGCTGATGAGCTCGGCGAGATATTGCGGCACGATGGGATCGAGGAACTCAGTCGCAGCGGGCAGGCCGAGTTCGTTGATCTGCAGGAGGAGTTTGCGACCGACTTTCAGGCCAGCCTCGATGTCATATGTGCCGTTCAGGTGCGGATCATTGATCAGACCTTTCCAGCCGATGGTGGTGCGCGGTTTCTCGAAATAGACGCGCATCACGATGCACAGGCGGTCACTCAACTCTTCCTGCAATTTCACGAGGCGGCGGGCATAGTCGAGCGCCGCTTCGGGATCGTGAATGGAGCAGGGGCCGAGGATGACCAGCAAGCGCGGGTCTTCGCCACGTAAGATGGCGCGGACGGCTTCGCGACCTTTGATGACGGTCTGCTCGGCACGCGGGCTGAGCGGCAACTGGCGTTTGAGCTCGTTGGGCGACAGCAAGCGTTTGGTTTCCTGAACGTGCAGGTTGTTGATCGGCTGCATGACAACTAATATGGCCTCAGGCCGGTACTACTTCCACGAGGGATTTTCGGGCAGGCAGGCGTCGAATTCCTTGACCAAGGCGGTCTCGTATTCGCCCGCGTAGGTGCCGGCGAAGAAGCGGTCGAGCGCTTCGTTGTGCAGGCGTTCCCAGGAGGCTTCTTCTTTGCCCGGATTGATGGGGAAGAACAGCGCGCCGTTTTTCTTGGCGGCGTTGAAATCGCCCGGGGCGTCACCGATCATGAGGATCTTGGTGGGGGCGTATTTGTCCTTCGCGGCAAACTTGATGTGCTCGGTCTTCGTGCCCATCTCCTGACCGGCGATGATCTTCACGAATTTCTCGATGCCGTGCTCGCTCCATTCGCGTTGCAGGGCGTCCACGGGCGTCTGGCTGATGCACATGGCGTCGGCCTTCGCATTGATCTTGGCGAGGCACTCGCGGACGAGGGGGAAGGGAGGCACACCATGGACGAGGTCCAGCACGGTGTCGTTCACAGCGTCGGACCAGACTTTGACCTGGTCGAGGCCGCGATTGCCGTTCTTCACCTCGGCGGCGAGGGTGGCATTGCCGAGCTTGGTCTCGCGGGCGATCCATTCATCGAGCGCCTTGGTGTCAGGAATCTTGACGCCACGGGCGATGACCTGGGGACGTTCGCGGAGGAGGTTCAGGGCGCGGACGAGCGCCGGGAAGCGGTTGGCCCCACGGGTCTTGGAATAGAGGTTCACAAACGCCCAGGTCTCACGGGCGTATTTGCTGACCGCTTGCAGGTGGAAATGCTTGATGAACATGGGGGCGAAGCACTCCTGGTGCTTGATCTCCATGCTGTCAAAGATGCAGCCGTCAGAATCAATGCCGACGAAGAATTCCTTCGAGGGCTTAAAATCACGCAATACTTGTGCCGGATCGCTCATAAATAGAGGGGAAGATAGGAGGGTAAACGGGCGCGGGAGTCAAATACGATTTCGTGAGGAAAAAGAGGCTAAATGACCAACGCCGAAGCTCCAATGACCATGAGGAAACATCGAACATCGAACGCCCAACTTCCAACATCGAAAGGGGAAGGCGTGGACATTGGGCATCCGCAAGTTTACCTTGGCGATATGCCGACGAATGTTTTGGGCGGGAAGCTGGAGTGTTGCTGCAACGATCCGATGACGGGGTTTTATCGGGATGGGTATTGTCGCACGGGCGGGCAGGATCAAGGGCTGCATGTGGTGTGTGCGCAGATGACGGAGGATTTTTTGCAGTTCTCTTACATGATGGGAAATGATCTGAGCACGCCGCGGCCAGAGTATGATTTTCCGGGGTTGAAGCCGGGGGATCGCTGGTGTTTGTGCGTGCAGCGGTGGAAGGAGGCTTTGGAGGCGGGATTTGCCCCGCCAGTGGTGCTGGCGGCGACACAGCAGACGGCGCTGGAGTTCGTGGATAGGGAGGATTTGCAGGCGCATGCGGTGGGAAGGGAAACTTAACCACAGATGGACACAGATAAACACAGATGGGGAGGGGCGAAGTTCAGAGAATGAGGAGGTAATATGGGAATTACACAAGAGAAGTTGAACCAGCCGACCGCTGCGGCGGCGCAGGCAATCAATTCGCTGGGGGTCGAGCTGCTCACACTGGCGACGACGCCGGGGGAGAATGCCCTGTTATCGCCGTATTCCATCCAAAGTGTGCTGGCGATGGTTTATGCAGGGGCCGGAGGTGAGACGTGGGCGGAGATGCAGAAGGTGTTGCATTATCCGGAGGATGGAGGGGAGCTGCACGATTCCTTTGAGTCGTTGCGGATCGATCTGGAATTGATGACGGTGGAAGTCCAAGGGAATGAGCATTTGAACTCGTCGAGAAAAGGGGAGAAAGCGCCGTTTGTCCTCAGCATGGCGAACCGGTTGTATGGACAGAAAGGGTTTGAATTTCGGCAGCCGTTTCTTTCGCTTTTGAGCAGGAAGTATGGGACGACGTTGGAAGCGCTGGATTACGTGAGCGATCCGGCTCTAGCGGCCAAGGTGATCAATGGCTGGGTGGAAGAGCAGACAGCAGGAAGAATCAGGGACGTGATCTCTCCCGAAGCAATGGACCAGGATACCCGGTTGGTGCTGGTGAATGCCATTTACTTGAAAGCGAGATGGGAGAATCAATTCGGAAAGTCGGAAACCCATGATGCGCCATTTTATGTACGGGGCCAAATCCCCGAGGAAGTGCCGACGATGGAGCAGTTGGCGAGCTTGGGTTATCGAAAAGAGGACGGGTTTTGTGTGGTGGCCATGCCTTATGTCGGCAGGGAAGTGCAGTTCTTGATCTTGCTGCCCGACGGCCGGGACGGGCTGGCCGAAATGGAAAGGAGAATCACACAGGAGATGCTGGCTGTGTGTCAGAGTCTGCCGGTGCAAGAGGTCCGGCTTTTTCTGCCGAAGTTCGAACTGGCGACCCCGACCTATGATTTGAGCGAGGTGATGAAGGATTTTGGAATCAAGCAGGCTTTTGATGAGCCGAAGGGTTCCGCAAACTTTGAGGGCATAGCGCCCCGCCGAGGGGATGATTATCTGGCTTTGTCGAAGTTGCTGCATCAGGCTTATCTTAAGGTGGATGAGGAGGGAACGGAAGCTGCCGCAGTCTCGATTCAGAATGTGATAATGGGAGGGATTGATTTGGAGCCACCGAAACCGATCGAGGTACGGGTGGACCGGCCGTTTTTGTTTGCAATCCAGCACAAGGCGAGCGGGGCTTGTCTGTTCATGGGGCGGGTGGTGGATCCGAGATGAGAGTTTTTTGACAGGATTAACAAGAGCCGGTCGCACCGGCGGGCTTACAGAATGGGAGAAGTAATACGTGATGCGTGATACGTAACTTGACGCGGTAAATGTTAGAGCCTCCTTACGTCGGCTGCTACTTGGTCCGGTAAAAGGCTGTTGTGTTTGGGGGAACTTGAGTAGATTGGGGGTGTGGATACGGGAACATTAACGGACAGTCCTTTTGCGGTGGTGACGTTCATCGCGGCACCGGCTTTGTTGACGAATGCGACGAGCCTGCTGGCGATGAGCACGATCAACCGGATGCTGCGCACGCGGGATCGTATGCAGGAGTTGTTCGCGGAGTCGGAGAAGGGCGGGCTCTCAAAGGAGGAATCCGCGCGCCTCGTGGAGCAGGTGGACCGGGTGGAGAAACAGGCGGTGTTGCTGCTGCAATCGCTGCACGCGATCTATCTGGCCCTGGGGGCTTTTGCGGCGGCGACGTTGGTGACGTTGCTGGGGGCGAGTCTGGCGCATTATCTGGCGGCGTTCTGGTTCAGTTTTCTGGGTGGGATCGGTCTGGTGCTGGGGTTCGTGGGTTTGGGCGGATTGATTCTGGGTAGTTTCAAACTGTTTCAGGCGACGCAGTTGTCGCTGCAGAATATCCGGGCGGAGGCGGAGTTGATTCGGAAGAAGCAGCGGCCGGTTGCACCGGCGGGCCAATGATTTAACCACGGAGGCGCGGAGGACTCGGAGTTTCTAGCCACTGATGAAACACGGATCACACGGATGGGGAAAAGGATAGCCGAGTGAGAGGTAAACCGCGAAATACGCTAAACACGCGAAAGGGATTTTGAATAGAAGGGCGCGAAGGTAACGAAGTGAATGAGACTGATGGGATCGGGTCCTTCGATGATGGCGAGGAGTTTGGCGTTTCGGAGGTTGAGGTCGGGGAGGCTCATGGGCGTGAAGTATTGCGGGAGCGAGCGTGATGCCGGTAAATGCTGAGGTCATCCAACACGGCCCAAATTGTGGCAGTGATCATCGCAGCCAGGAGATAATTGGTGGCGGGAAGTATCACATAGAGCGCAAACAACCCTAGCGGGATGCTGAGCCAGCGTCGGGATGGGGCGCGGCCTCGCGGAATGGCAGGGCGAATCTCGTAGCGTAGAACATAAGCGGCAATCCACGGCGTAACCATCGTCGGATCAATAAACATTCCGGGTCTGAAAAGGCCAAGCATCGGCAGAGTCACGGCAAATAACACGGCGATCCAGCTCAAGATGATGCGTGTCAGCGGAGTCATGGTGGAAGTGGGTTGATTAACTTCGTAGAATCTTCTCCAAGGGTTTGCCTTTGGCGAGTTCGTGCGGCAAATCGTCCTAGTTCAATCTTTTGGCAAGCTATGGGTCTTGTCTGAGGGCGGTAAATCTTTGGCTCCTTGCAAATGATGAGTTGGGCCGGGTTTGATTCGTGCCGGTTTGTGGGAATTAGAAAAGCCGGGATCATCATGTGAACAGGTGGGCAAAGTTACGCTGCCCAGTGCAACCCACCCTAGGAAACCAAACCAAACAGTTCCGAAGGCCATCCCGCACATTTGCCACCACTCTTTGGTGTGAAATCCAAGCTTACATAGATAAGCGCATGATGCGGCGAGCAGGAGAAAGAAAATCCCATAGAGAGGAGGTGAGCGGATGATTACTGGTTGTGGTTTCATACGACGCTTTCTGACGGATTAAAGCTTACAAGCAAGCAGTGCGGTTTAGGTTCTTAGAATCTTCTCCATCGCTTTGCCTTTGGCAAGTTCGTCGATGAGTTTGTCGAGGTAGCGGATCTCGCGCATGAGGGGGTCTTCCACTTCTTCCACGCGGATGCCGCAGACGACGCCTTTGATGAGGGTGCGTGAGGGGTTCATTTTTGGGGCTTGCGCGAAGAAGGTCTCGAAGTCGGTCTGCTTTTTCAGTTGGGCTGCCAGCTTTTTCTGAGTGTAGCCGGTGAGCCAGCAGATGATGGTGTCCACTTCGGCTTTGGTGCGCGCTTTCTTTTCGGCCTTGGCGACGTAGTAGGGATAGACACTGGCGAAGGGGGTGGTGTAGATGCGGTGTTTGGTGGGCATGGGGGGAAATTATGAGGTATGAAGTGTGAAGTATGAAAAAGAAGCTGGCGCGTTCAGGTGTGGTCGTTTTCAGGTTCCCATTCAACAATGAATCCAGAATCTATCGCGGTAACTTTTTCCGCCAATGCTGCGGCAGAATCCTGGGTGCCTGCGAAAAGGAGAAAGGAACTCGATGTGGCGACGCGATAAGTCATCCCGTGAGCGAAGAGCAGAGGACGAATTTTCGGAAACCTTGTCGAGAAATCGAAAGTGTCATCGTAAGGCCAGCTTACTTTGATGTATCCACTATGTTGCATAGGGTTGCCAAGTTTAGTGATTCCTCGCTCGCAAAATTGCAAGCACTTCAGGATCTATGTGTTGCTCCAATTCTTTGATCCTGTTCTCCACCTGGAGTCTAAGTTCTGGTGAGAGGCAGTCTACTTTGGCGAAGCTTAGCCTATCAATATACTGATATAGAGTGTGAATCTGCTCGCTGCTGAAAGCTTCACGATCTTTTTTGGAGATGTAGCGTTCATCTTGATCCAGATCGCCATCGTATTTGTCGTGGAGGTCTAGCAGGGCTTTGGTGACGAGATAGGGCATGGATTTGCTAAGAATCATTTGAGGTCCAGAACGTGATAGCCTTCGGCATCCACAGGCAACTGCGCCAGTTTTTCAAGTGACAGTCTGCGAATGATTTTCTCATCTTTCAAGACGTGAATGGCTTTAATGCGCTCGGGGCTGCCGTCGTTGAGTTTGATGAAGCCGAAGAGATAGGTGTCGCAACCGCGTGGCAAGGTCGGAATGTTAATCGTGACGTTCCCATCTGTTGCGACGGGGAAGTCATTGGTGTCGGCCACGCGGACGATGTAGTCCGTTGGCGATGAGGCTTTGAGGCAGAGCTTCTGCTGGGAGGGGGTGTTGCCGGGGCGCAATGCGTAAACGCAACCGGTCAAGAAGAGCATAGATAGCAGGGCGGAGATGAAAGGGATCACCCGCATGATATTCGCGGTTGGCAGTGGAATCGCTATCTGTCGGGATGGGTTCACTCTTGGTGTGAAAGATATGCTTGTGGCGAAGGGAAGCCAAGTGGGAAGCGTGAGAGTTGTCGAGGGGGCGATTTCTGGCATCCCTTCAGGATGCGCTTTTAATGAGAATCTTTTCCGGTGGTATCGCTCGTGCCTCGCTCGACCACCGGCTGCTTTCTTTCATCCCTCCGGGATGATGTGATGGTGAGTGTGGTTTGGAATCGGGACGTCGCTACGCGACTTGTGACCGAGGGGAGGCTTGTTCCGTGGATTTCATCCACGGCTACCATCGGGGCGTGCCGCTGGCACTGGAAGTTGGATGTTTATATTTTCGGCTGATGAAGGATCAGGTTGGCGAGGTATACCAAGGTGTCTTCTTCGCCATTGGCGAAACGTTTGATGGCTTTGCCGAGGGGGTTGATTTTAGCCTCCTCGCCACGGTAGGGCGTGCAGAGGACGAATGGCAAGGTGCCCGAGTTTGTGTTTCTCCATTGGCCGCCGTTCAGTGCGCGGATCACTTCACCGCCGAAGCTGCCGAGTTTCACAACGGCTGACCAATAGGTGATCTCATCTTCCTCGGGATCACCGGCTTCATTTGCCAAAGCGAGTTCGACTTTCTGTAGGCCATCCACGGTCAGCGGCACTTGATATTCGTCTGTGACGGTACGAGCCATATTGGCGAAAGCGGACGAAATCAGCTCTTGCAGATCGGATGGCCCTGCGTCTGTGGGAACTGGTTCTTTTTTGTTGCCGATGACCAGCCTGCCTCCGGCGGCGTGAATCGCCCGCCGGAGGAATTCAGGTGGTAGTTCCTGAGTCGCGTAGAAGATGACTGGTTCAGGCGAACCGGGCTCGGCCAATCGTTTCGGGTTCAAGACGCGGACAAGTGCGAAGAGGACCGAGAGTTCGGGCGTTTCCTCGATTTCCGCCGCAGTCCGGTGGTCTGTCTGCACGAACTGCTGCCGGTTGTCCGGCCCGGGCTTCAATTCGAGGTCTGCGCGATCTAATGAGGAGAACATATCAGTGCTTTTGGATTTGGCTAATATGGCTTGTCGCGGGATTTGGGTTTCGCTCTTGGGTGAAAAATAACTTGCAGTGTGATAGAAGCCAAGTGGGAAGCGTGGAGGTTTACGCAACCGGGTGAGCTGGACTTGGCAGGCTACGGCGGACGTCGCGGACTGCCTGCCCCGACACAATGGTGTCGGGGCACGGGAGAGGCGCGCGAGGAATAGCTTTCAATGGTCAGTAACGATTGGCGGGGGCAAAGGGAGAGAAGCCGGTGGCACCCCGACTAATTAGCACGGGACAGGCCGGCGGGCCAATGATTGGGGGAACATCGAACATCCAACATCGAACTCCGAACATCGAGAGGGCAAGTGGGCGGAGTCTCCTTACGTCAGCTGCTACGGTTGGATGGAAGGGGCTGAGCGGTAGAAAACCTCGGCACTTCTTAACAAGTGCCGAGGTGGAAAGGGGCGGAAAGCGGGGCAGAAGGGAAACGTTCAACGTCCGACTTTCAACGCTCAACGTTCAGAGGAAATGAGCCACATCGGATTCGAGGAGTGATTACCTACTTTATCAGGAAAATAATCTTTGGGTGTAATTTCTTGGCGGAGAAGTGATTAGGAAGCTTTAAAAGATTGTTCAGAAAAAATGATTGAGCTTGTGGGGTGAGATGGTAGTCTTTTGACAGTGGCGAGTGGCTTTTGAGTTGCTCATGGGCGACGCTGCTAACGAATAAGGAGGATGGTGATACCATCCAATTAAGAAAGGAGTGCAGGAAAGTCGTGTCGGGGGAGCTGCAAAGGGGACAGGAAATGTCGTAAGAATGGACGTGGCAAGACGTTGCCTTTCGGCTCTAGCTGTGCGACAAAGGCGGGGTTCAGAGTTTTGTGCCCTAAATTTTGGCATTTTGGCCGTTAAAGGCCATAATGGCAGGGACTTTGCTGGTTATTAATTATGCCGACGGAAGGCTTTCAACCTTTTGACGATTACGGTTCCGATTCCTCGATTCGAGGTTTGGTAGCCGGGCAGAAGGTATTGAAGCGATACACGCTGAAGCGGGTGCTGGGTCGTGGCGGCATGGGGGTGGTGTGGCTGGTGCATGATGATGAGCTGGACCGGGATATCGCGTTCAAGTTCCTGCCGGATATCGTGTATCACGACAAGGCGGCGGTGGAGAGTCTGAAGCGGGAGACGCGCCGGAGCCTGGAGCTGACACACCCGAACATCGTGCGCATCTATGACTTCGCGCAGGATGAGCATTGCGCGGGGATATCGATGGAGTATGTGGCGGGGGATACGCTTTCCAATCTGCGGGTGTGCCAGCCGACGCATGTGTTCGAGGTGTCCGATCTGGCGGTGTGGGTGAAGCAGCTCGGATTGGCGCTGGATTACGCGCACAAGGAGGCGCGGGTGGCGCATCGGGATCTGAAGCCGGCGAACCTGATGTTGAACAACAAGGGGGTGTTGAAGATCGCGGATTTCGGCATCTCGCGGAGCATCAGTGATAACATGACGCGGGTGTCATCCGCAGTGCATGGGGCGAGCGGGACGTTGGTTTACATGAGCCCGCAGCAGGCCTTGGGTGAGGCGGCTTCGGCGCTGGATGATATCTATTCGCTAGGTGCGACGCTGTTTGAATTGCTGACGAGCAAGCCGCCGTTCTTCACGGGTGAGATCATGACGCAGGTGCGGGAGAAGATCCCGCCGACGATGGCGGAGCGGAGGAAGCAACTAGGCATCATGGGCAAGCCGATCCCGCCGGAGTGGGAGGAGACGGTAGCGGCGTGTCTGGCGAAAGATCCGACGAAACGTCCGCAGAGTGCGTTGGAAGTGTTGCAACGTCTGGGGCTGGCGGACACGGCGGGACTGGAAGCGGCGGGGCTGACGACGACCCGGGCCGGGGAAGTGGTGGCGGATGCAGCGCCAAAGGAACATTCAGATCTGCCACCGACGGAACTGGCGCCATTGATGCAGATTGATGGGCCGGAGTCCAAGACGACGACCCGGCTGGCGCAGCCGCCGATGGAGTTCGTCATCGACAGCAAGGGATTCAAGCCAGTGGGGCCGGCCGAGAAAGTGCCGCAGACGACGAAGCCGCAACGAGTCGCACGGAGGACGGTGGCGGTGCTGCTGACCCTGTTGCTGATCTTCGTGGCGGGACTGGGGTATTGGGCAAGCACGGATCATCGGCGTTTGAAAGCGGGCATGGGCGGGATTGAAGTGACCGCGTTACCGCCGGGGGCAACGGTGAAGCTGGCGAATGGCAAGAGCCTGGATGGTGCCGGCAAGATCATGGATCTGGCACCGGGGGTGTATGATGTGGTGGTGGAGAAGGCCGATCATGAGCCCCGGAAATTCAGTCTGGAGGTGAACGAAGGGAAATTCACCGCCCTGCCGAAAGTGGAATTGCTGGCGCATCTGGGGAGCGTGGTGCTGGTGAGTGATCCTGCCGGAGCGCGTTTCCGCATCGGAGGAGCAGGGGTGCAGCCAGATGCAGAGGGCAAGCTGGTGGCGAAACTGCCTCCCGGTGTGCATGAAATCACGGCCGAGTACGCGCAATGGCCAACGGTGACACGCCAAGTGACGGTGACCAAGGATGCGGAACTGAAGGAGTCGTTTGAGTTTTATCCAGGCAGGGTGGAGATCACCAGCGATCCCGCCGGGGCAAAAGTTTTGCAGAACGGCAAAGAACGGGGGGAGACGCCGCTGGTGTTGACGAACGAGCCGCCGGGCGGTGTGCTGTTCACCCTGGTGAAGGATGATTTCAACCAGGAAACGGTGCGGGGTGAGGTGCGGGGCAAGCAGACACTCCGGTTAACCCGCCAGCTCACAAAGGAGCAAGGCACGCTGCTCTTGAGCAGTTCTTTGCCCGGGGTGAATCTGTATATCGATGGACGACCGTTGGGGCAGTTGGGAGCCAGCTTGAAAATGGAGACCAATGTCTCGCCGGGGCGGCATGAGATCACGGCGATCTTGCGGGACTGGCCGAAGCAGGAACAGATCGTGGAGGTCAGCCGGGGCAAGGTCAGTCCGGTGCAGTTCGACTTTGCGCCGGCGGCGGTGATGGTCTCTAGCGAGCCGCCGGGAGCGACTGTCATCTTGCGCGGCGTGCCGATGGAGCGGACGCCTTACACCATGAATGAGGTCAAACCGGGGGCGTTCAACCTGCTCTTGCAGATGGAGGGGTACGACCCGGTGAGCATCGAGACCAATGTGCTTTCCGGGGAAACGCTGAAACTGCATGCGGTGCTGCCGCGCATGAGCCGGCCATTCCGGATCAGGACCAACCCGGCGGACGCGATGCTGGCGATGGATGGCATCCCGCTGACGAACCGGCCGCCCAGCTTCACGGTGGGGAACCACACCTTGCGCATCGAGCGGGATGGTTATGAGACGCGCGAGGTGCCGGTGGAGATCAAGGCGGGAGGGCTGAATGACTTTGGCGAATACGTGCTGGAGCGCACGGCGGGTGAGTTGCAATTGGTGGTCATGCCCGCCAGTGCGACGTATGAGGTGTTCGTGAACGGGGCGTCCAAGCGGGCGAAATCAGCCGAGCTGCTCAGCGGCATACCGACGGGCAGGCACAAGGTGCTGGTGAAAGCGGAGGGGTATGATTCGAAGATCGTCGATGTGGAGGTGTTGAAGAACCAGACGTTGCGAGAAGAAGTGATGCTGGTACGCAGCAAAGGGGCGCTGCGGATAGTCACCATCCCGGAAGGAGCCGGATACAGCCTGAGCGGGCCGGACCAGGTGATGCGGAGCGGCAAGACCCCGAAGGATGAACCGCAGTTGCCCACAGGAACATATCAGGTGGCGTTCACGAAAGAAGGGTTTGAGGCGACCAATCTCACCGTGCGCGTGGACAATCAGGGCACCCAGGCGGCAGAAGTATCCCTGATACGCAGTCGCGTGCCGTTTCGCATCCAGGTGAACCTGGCCGGGGCGGCGTTCAAGTTGACGGGACCGGATGGCTACTATGAGGAGGGCACGCTGCCCCTGCCGGTGAAGGCGTTGCCGACGGGCAGTTATAAACTGGAGGCGATGCTTGAGGGCTATGACGCGGTGAAGCAGGAGTTCGAGTTGAAGAAAGGCGAGAACCGCCCGATAAGTGTCAATCTGCAACGCAGCAAAGGTACGTTGCTGGTGAAGATCACACCGGTGGAAGCGCGGGCGGAATTGCGAGGAGCAAGCTTTAATCGGGCTGTCGCTTCCGGCGATCCGCTGGGAGATATCCCGACGGGGGATTACCAGCTCGTATCAAGCTACAGGCAATGGAGTGTGACGAACCGGGTGAGCATCCAGAGCCGGCAAACGAACGAAGTGATCGTGGCGTTGCCTTTTGGCAGGGTGCGCATTGAGTCTGTGCCGGAGAAAGCGGTGGTGATGCGCGGAAGCGAAGAGGTGGGAATGACGCCTTGGGTCTCGGATGAACTGCCTTTGGGAGCGGCGAAGTTCCAGCTCCGTTTGCCGGGGCATCGGTTTGTGGATGTCGTGGCCACGGTGCAGCCACAGAAGACTACCGAGGTGAAAAGCAAACTGGAGCGCTATCCCGGGCCGCAACCGGGCATGACGGAATGGGTGAACAGTCTGGGGATGCGGTTTGTGCCAGTGGGCAATGTATGGGTCTGCGTGTGGGAGACGAGGAAAAAGGATTTCGAAGCTTTTTACAAGGCGACACGGCACAATGCCGGCCCGGGCTGGAACAATCCTGGCTTTAAACAAACTGCTTCGGAACCCGTCGTGGCCGTGAGCTGGAATGATGCGACGGCGTTTTGCCAGTGGCTGACGGAAGCGGAGGTCAAAGGCAAGGTTTTGGAGCAGGCGATTTATCGTCTGCCCACCCAGGCAGAGTGGCTGCAGATACAGAAAGAGGGTTATGCTGCCGGTCCTTATCTTTGGGGCAAGGTCTGGCCGATGCCCAGTGGCACCGCGAATCTGGCGGACAATGTTTCTTATGATCGGCACTCCTTCACCGCTCCCACTGCAAGCTACTTCTCATCACGCAACGGGGTCTATGATCTGATCGGCAATGTGTGGGAATGGTGCCAGGATGGAGAAGGGAACCAGCGGACGGTGCTGGGCGGTTCCTGGATGCAGTATCATGGCAGCGACTATGCGCCAGCGATGCAATTGAATCTGGCGGTGGATACGAAGGCGCAAGATATCGGTTTCCGGGTAGTACTGGTGCCGATGCCGATGAATTGAGCAGGCGGGAGCGAAAGAAAGGAGGTGGAGGAGGCTATGGGCGAATCAGGGTTTTGCGCGGAATTCCTTGGCGGCTTTTTCTGCGGCCAATATCTCATCTTTTTTCAAGGAAGGGAGGAGCTTGTCCCGGTTGCCGATGGCGATCTCGTTCTCCTGCCGGGCAGCGATAAGGTACCACTTGAGCGCCATGATGTCATTTCTCGGAGTGCCCCATCCAAGTTTGTGGCAGTCACCGAGCATGCGTTGGGCGTCGGGGATTCCGCGCTCAGCGGCTTTGGAAAGATAAAGATAGGCCTTCTCCTTATCGTAGTAGGCGCCTTGCTCCTGATAATACAGTTCGCCCACACGTAATTGTGCCTCCGGCACTTCCTGATCCGCCGCCATCTGATACCACTTGAAGGCCATGTCCATGCTGGCCCGGCGAACGCCCAGCTTGTGTTCGTAGCAATAGCCGAGCCGGTATTGCGCTTCTGGGTGGCCGAGTTCAGCGGCCTCTTGATATTTTCTGAAAGCGGTGGCGTGGTTGGGTTTTCCCTTGCTCAGGATGGGATGACCGGCGGCATAGTAAGTGCCTAGGAGAAAGGCCGACCGGGCATCTTTGGCCGCTTCCAATTGTTTAAAGTAAGCCTTCCATTCGGTCTCTGTTTTCGGGTGCGGGGAAACATCAGTAGCGGCTGAAATCGTCAGGCTGCCCGCCACCAGCGCAGCGGCGAGACTCAGCGATTTAAGCAGCAGAGCGGACATTTCGCGCCGAGGTTAGTCGGGAGCCGGGCAGCGCTCAATGGCAAATCCTGTCCGGTTTTTGCCATGAACGTTGAAACATTTTCTCGCACAAGGCTTTATCTATGTAACATTTTCAGGAAAGCCCGCCCTTGCGCGTTGACTTGGCGGGGCAGGTGGGCAAAACAAAGGGCCTCTGTTCAGGCCATGGTTGGCCGGCAGCAATAAACGGATGCATCGACCACAAATGACGCCAGCTCCCGGCGAACGCCTCGTGCGCTTCGTCGGTGATCGTATCCGTTTTCGCATCGAGGCACCAACGGCGGGCGGACGCTGGCAAGCGCGCTTGCGCACGAATCTCGGTCGCGCCCGGCAGCTACGGGCGGAGATTGTCGCTGCCCATTTTCGGCCGTTGCCCTTGGCGGGAGCTTCCTGGCGGGATATCCCGATGCAACGAGTAGGTGATGCTTGGGAGCTGGAACTGCCGCTGACAGAAGTCGGCTTTTTCAAATCTAAGGCCTACCTCATCGATGAGCACGGTTACCAGCACTGGCCGGATGGCGCTGACTTCGGCCTGAGCATCCAGCCAGATTGGTGTCGCACGGGGAATACGATTTATTGTGCGTTTCCGCGCATGTTTGGTCCGAGCAAGACACTCGCGACAACGGTGGATGAAAAGCAGGAGGCCGAGTGGAAGAAGCTGGATGCGCAGGGCTACACGGTGATCCCACCCTCGGGTAAGCTGCGCGATCTCATCGCCGAACTGCCGCATATCTTTGACACCTTGGGCAGCCGCATTTTGCATCTGTTGCCGGTGAATCCCACGCCGACGACGTATGCGCGCTTCGGCCGATATGGCAGTCCGTATGCGTGTGAGGATCTGACGGCGATTGATCCGGCCCTCGTCGTTTTCGACAAACGCACCACGGGTGTGGACCAGTTCTGCGAGTTGACCTCTGCCGTGCATGCCCGCGGTGGCCGCGTCTTTCTGGATATTGTGCTGAACCACACGGGCTGGGGCTCGTGGCTGCAGGAGAATCATCCCGAATGGTTTGTGCGGAAGAAGGATGGCGAGTTTGAAAGTCCCGGTGCCTGGGGGGTGACATGGGAAGATCTGGTGGAATTGGATCAGCGGTTTCCCGGTTTGTGGGAGCATCTGGCGGAGGCGTTGCTGGTCTGGTGCCGGCGCGGGGTGGACGGGTTCCGTTGTGATGCGGGCTACAAGATTCCTATGCCCGTCTGGCAATACATCACGGCCAAAGTACATCAGGAATTTCCTGACATAGTTTTCCTGCTCGAGGGTTTGGGCGGTGGTTGGGATGACACGGCGAATCTGCTCACCGAGGGCGGCATGCAGTGGGCTTACTCTGAGTTGTTCCAGAATCTTGATGCGCTCCAAGTCTCCGGTTATCTCGATCACGGACTGAAGCAGAGTGAGCGCGTCGGTCTGCTCATCCACTACAGCGAGACGCACGATAACAACCGTCTCGCGGCCACGAGTCCGGAATGGTCGCGGCATCGCAACCGCCTGAGCGCGTTGACGAGTGTGAGCGGCGGTTTTGGTTTCACCTGCGGGGTGGAATGGCTGGCGGCGGAGAAGTTCAATGTCCATTCCAGCCGGGGCCTGAACTGGGGCGGGGGAGCGAATTTGATCGGTGAGCTGAGCGCCTTGAATCATCTGCTGACGGACCATCCTTGTTTCTTCGACAACGCCAAACTCACGCGATTGTCCGCGCCGGGTGTTCCGGTGTATGCACTGCGGCGTGACTCCAATGACGGCAAGGATTCGCTTCTCATTCTGGCCAATACAGACCAGAAGCACGCGCATTCAACGGAACTGGGCGGGCTGGAATTCCTGGGCGATATGCCGATGGAGTTGACGGAGCGGGAACCGGTCAAGCTGGACGCACATGGGCCGGGCCGCTGGCGAATCAAACTCGCACCGGGTGCGGTGCATTGCCTAGCGGCGGAGACTTTGCCACGCGGTCTCGGTGGTCCAAGCTACCGCCGCAAGCGGGCACAAGCAGCCCTCGCTTTCACGGCCTTGTCACACGTGTTGGAGGAAGAGGAGATCGGGCCAGTTGAATGGACAGAAATTGCGGGCTGGTTCACCAGCGATCCGGCACGTTTTTTGACGGCCGCGGCGCATGTCGAACCGGTGGCCGCGACCAAAGACTTGCTGGGTGCCTTGCGCGCCGTGTCGGTGTTCCAACTGTATTCACCGGTGGTGAAGTGGACGTCGCAGGACATCACCCGGGTCACGGTAGTGCCGCTATTTCATTGGTTGCTGGTGGAGGAGAAGCATCCCTTCCGCGCGTGGCTGGAGAATGGTTGCCATCGGCGCATCGGTTTTCAGAACAGTATCCAACTGGATGGGCATCACATCGCGTTGTTCCGTATCGTGGAGCCTTTGGGTGATGCGATACTGAAACTTGAACGCTTCGGGCCGACTCCAGATACCGTGAAGGCCGCCGTGCGTTGCGTGGGCAAGGCTCCGTCCGTGCTGCAGCCATTGAGCATCCAGGGCGGGCATGGCTTGCCGAATGGGTTGAATGCGCCATTGGTGCTGCTGACGAATGGGCGTGGGGCCATGACACGCATGTGTGTGGACCTCGGCAAGGTGAAGTCCAAGTATGATTGCGTGCTCGGGGCGAATCTGAATGCGGAGATACCGGTGGATCGCCATGTGTTCCTGAAACGCGTGCGGCTGTGGGTGAATGCGGATGGCTTCATCACGCCCTTGGATGCGAGCACGCTGTTAAGCTTTGAAGCAGGCCCACCGGCGCATTGGCGTTTCCTCTGTACTGCGGGCGATGGCCGGGCGGTGGAAGTGCATCTGGTGGTGGACATGCTGGAGGGGCGCAATGCCGTGGTGCTGCGCCTGCATCGCTCGGGTGCGGCACCGGAGATGGGGCGGCCTTTGCCACGTGAATGCGAGGTGCGCATCACGGCGCGCTTCGACATTGAGGACCGCAATTTTCATTGGGAGACGACGCGGAACGGTGGTTCGGAACATCATTTCACCAGCAACTGCCATGGCCTGCAAGGGGCGGTCGGATTTGCGTTCACACCGGCGGCTGACCGGCAGGTGCGGGTGACGGCGGATGTGGGCACATATCATCCCTTACCTGAGTGGTCGCAAGGGTTGTCTCATTCGGTGGAGGCTTCACGCGGGCAGACTGGCTTTGGGGATGCTTACAGTCCCGGGTGGTTTGATCTGCCATTGAAGTCAGGTGCGGCGGTGACGTTGCTGGCGACGGCGGAAGCGCAGTCCGATCAGGTGGCTGTGGATGGCTTCATCGAGCAACGGCAACGTCGCGTGGAAGCGGCGGTGACGGCGGCGGATATCGCAGGCAACGATGGGTTCGGACGTCAGCTCGCGATTGGTGCGCTGGCGTATCTGGTGAAGCGTGGCCCGGGCAAGACGGTTATCGCCGGCTATCCGTGGTTCCTCGATTGGGGGCGGGATTCGCTCATCGCGGCGCGGGGCTATATCGCAGCGGGTGGGGCATTGGAGGTCATGGAGCTGGTGAAGGTGTTCGGACGGTTCGAGCAGCACGGTACGTTGCCGAACACGATCCATGGCGAGGATGCCTCGAACCGTGATACGACGGATGCGCCGCTCTGGTATGGCGTGGTATGCGAGGATTTGGCAGGCGTGATGGGGCCGTCCGTTTACACCACTGCAGTGGATGAGCATGGCCGCACAGTGCTGGACGTGCTGCGGTCTATCGCGGCGGGTTACTTGCGTGGAACGGCGAATGGCATTCGTGTGGATGCGGATACGGGCCTGGTCTGGAGTCCGAGCCATTTTACATGGATGGATACGAATTATCCCGCTGGCACGCCGCGTGAAGGCTATCCCATCGAGATCCAGGCGTTGTGGATACGCCTCTTGCGATTACTGGAGCGGTTGGGCGCGTCGAAGCTGGATGAGCCATGGCTGACTATCGCTGACCGGGCGACTAAATCGTTGGAAGATCTTTTCTGGAGCGAACGGCTGGGTTGGTATGCGGATTGTCTCCGCGCACCGGCGCACACGCCTGCACGACAAGCGGCAGTGGACACGGCCTTGCGCAGCAACTGCGTGCTGGCGGTGAGCTTGGGCATCGTGGCCGGTGACCGGGCGCGGCGTTGCGTGGATGCGGTTCGGCGCTGGCTGGTGGTGCCGGGAGCGTTACGTTCACTGGCACCGCTGCCTGTGGATCTGCAATTGCCCATTCATTCAATCAGCGGCTGGCTGCTGAATGATCCGGCGAATCCTTATTGGGGTCGTTACGAAGGGGATGAGGACACACGGCGCAAACCGGCGTATCACAACGGCACCGCATGGACCTGGACGTTCCCGGGCTTCTGCGAAGCGATGGCGGTGGCGTGGAATCACTCGCCGGATGCGGTCGCGGCGGCGCGAGCTTATCTCGGCAGCATGGACCGCATGATGGTGGAAGGCTGCGTGGGGCAGATCCCGGAAGTGATTGATGGCGATGCACCGCATCAACAACGTGGCTGCGACGCTCAAGCGTGGGGTGTCACGGAGGCGTTGCGCGTGTGGAAGCTGCTGAAGGCGCGGATGTGATGGAGTGGAGGGCGTTGGTGGCGCGTTTGCGGACTTCAAGGTATTCGTCGTTGAGCAACGGAGTGATTGCTGGCAAGGCCGCGTGCGCGGATTCTCCCAATAGAGACAAGGCTTCCAGCGCCATCTCTTTTTCATAAGCGTGTTTGCCCAGATGTTTGATCAAAACTGGAACGAGGAGTCTTCCTTTGATGGGATCAATGGCAATCACCGCTTTTGCCAGGTTACAATCTTTATCCAGCTTCGCGATAATCGCTTGGTTCAACATCTCATCAACCACAGGCTTCGCCAGCGGTCCCATAGATACCAATGTTTCCCTGGCCCGGTAGGCGTGCCAGGTATTGGTAAGTGCGATCTGTTTAAGTTCGTGCAGGACATTGGTGGCCAGATCTGGAGCGACTTTGCCCAAGGCGATGGTGGCGGAGATTCTGGCGATGCTGTTGGTGTCTTGCGCGAGCCTTAATAAAGCAGGACCGGCATTCTTGCCTGCAGAGTCCCAATCGAACATCGCTTCGGCAATACTTCCATGGATTTGACTGTTGGTTCCGGACAGGAGCTTGAGCAATGGCTCAATTGTTTTTTGAGGATTGTCCGTAATTCTGGCCAGGGTAAAAGCGGCGGAACTCAGATCATCCTGATTCAGGGTGTCCAACATGCGGATAACTTCAGGAATGGCTGCGGAAGCGCTTGGGCCAATCCCTTCGAGAAAATCCAAAGCCATACCATGCCTGCCTTCATTGGTGATTGAGAGCATGGGAATCAGATGGGGTACGGCATTCGAGCCGACTCTGGTGAGAACCGACCAAATCACAGTTGGGCCACCATCCATGGCGGATTCGAAAATATCGGGCGTCAACTCACCCGCAGATGGTCCCAAGATGTAGCAAGCGAAGAGGCATTGATGCAATTCGCTGCGTTCTTTTTGCCAACGGACTGTGCTGTCTTCCAGAGAGACAAGACGTTTTGCCAGAAAATCCGGGAGATTGTCCCACAGAAAATTTGATTGCTTGGCGATTTTTAATCTTAAGTAGGGGAGTGCTCTTGTGCCTATCTTTTGAACGGCGTTGACAGCTTCATTATGTTCATGTCCTTCGTCGTCTTCGCGATACAATTCAACGAACCGGATGAATCCACTTCCGGCAGTTTGTGGCTCCAAGTCCTTTAACCAATCGCTTAATTTGCGTCCCTCATAGACCGGGTCAGGCGGGCGGGTGAAATGGTAGAGGAGGGCGCAGATGATGATCACTGCGCAACTCACGAGCATGACATGCTTTCTCCTCATGGGTTGAGACGACAATGCTACGTCATACGGAGGGAATGTCATTTGTTTTCGACGCTGCCCAAAGTCAGCCAACCATCCAGATCAGCATCTTGAGTCTGGTTGGCGAAGCGCAGGGGGAAGCCGCTTTTCATGGGGTTCACCACATGCAATAACAGTCGGGCGTTCTTCAAGCGGCGGGGAAACTCATTCAAAGTAGCGGTGTAGATGATGGCGTCTTCGCCGGGAAGGATGCGGGTGATGTCCCAATCGACCGGCCAAGTCTGTTGCAGCTCGCCATTGTGCCACAGGCCGACCTCCATCTGCCAAGTGTAGTAAAACGGCGCGACGGCGGTGTTTGTGATGGTTGCGCTCAGTTGCAGGTTTTTACCCAGCTTGTTCAGTGTCCAGTCTGCGGTTGAGACGTAAAGCTCATAACCCATCTTGGG
This sequence comes from Verrucomicrobiota bacterium, assembly GCA_023431185.1. Taxonomy (GTDB): domain Bacteria; phylum Verrucomicrobiota; class Verrucomicrobiia; order Limisphaerales; family JAEYXS01; genus JAEYXS01. The sequence goes on along the minus strand of JAEYXS010000121.1, from coordinate 9,537 downwards.
TGCGAGTTTTTCCAAGTTTGCCAGCACAACTGAGGGAATGTATCTGGGGTTGGGTCTGGGATATCTGACCCACGAGATATGGTCGCGTCGGATCAAAGCTAGCAGTTTTTCTTCAGTGACCAGCGACAGGTCGAGAGAGTTGGATTTGTAGTCCGTGTCGAAATCTGGATGCAGCCGGGCACCAATAGGGTGCGTTTGCCAACGTGACAACGCATTTGTTCCCGCTTTGGTTTGCATCCTGAAAAGTGAATCTGGAGAAGTCCAGTGCGCAAACCAATCATCGTGATAGCCGAAGGGCCTTCCGGCTAAATCTTTGTCCGGCCAGCGCATCAGCACTTTGGTTCGTTTGAAACTATCCTGATAGGTCTGCAAAATCTCCTCCTTCATCTCCAATGGTACCGTGGTGTGCGGATACTTGATAAGATTGAGGCTATACCATTCGCCCCAAGTGCCGATCAGCCCCGCTTCGACAAAGCCGATGCGCGGATCTCCATCATACTTTTCTCCAAAGGCGCGAATGAAATTTGTGATGGCGGCGCGGACGAATTCATTGGTGTAAACGGGCACGGTTGCGCCTTGCGGATAATTAAGGAAAGCATATTCACGCGGTACGGTATAAGTGGCTCCCGGGATATTGGTAAGGTATAGTGGCAAACGGTGATGAGGCGAAAAGTAATCCATCACGGGGCGTAGGATCATCATTTTGCCTGCCGCACTGGAATAATTGAGTTTGTTCTCCAGATAGGACCAGTCAAATTCGTTTGGCCCTTTCATCACTGTGCTCAAGGGAATGACGTTCCAACTGATTGTGCTTTGGTGGGAGGATTCCAAGCCCTTGAGCGGAGCGGGTTTTAGTTGAGGGGCATATTCGAGTTCGGCCGCGTCAAGTCGCAGCGACGAAAAGAATGCTACGAGGCAAATACCAAGGACCACCGCTAAACGACAGCGGTGGTCCAACGCCAACTCCACCTCCTGGGCAGTTTCGGACATGCGAGAACTGACGAAGGAGATCTGGGAATTATTCAAAAGTGGAACATCGATCTGCCTTGCTCCGCAAACTTACGAGGGATTCCGGGCGGAGCGCGGGACTGTGTCCCGCAGGACGGTGGAAGATTTCACAGAACGGTGATATGTCCTGAGCGTTGACAAAGAATTTCTCTTGCGAAAGCGCTGAAATATTTCGATCCAGCGAGTTCTAAAGGATGGTTCTGCGGGACACAGTCCCGCGCTCCTTGGGCTTAGGTCGAGACACCGAAGCGGCCGCGGCTGACTTGGAAATCGAGATTGTTCCGTTGCGAGGAAGCAGCAACGTGCCGGCCTTCGGCAGTGCGGAGCAGTAGGTCGAAAAGCAAGCGGGCGCGTTCGGTGCTGGTGCCGGAAGCGAGATGCAAATCCACATCTTCCGCCGGGAGCTTGGTGCTCTCGGTGATTTGCAAAACCGGGAGCAGGGGATGTCCTTGCAAAACGCGGTCGCTGGTGAAAACGAGAACGAGTTCGACACCGGAGGCACCGAGACCCGTAGTGGTCTCCACCCAGTGATCGGTAGGGCAATCCATCACGTGCAGACCGGGTGTTTGAAATCTCTGTGCGTAGGCGAGTGTGGGTGTTAAGTCGCTGGCGATGCTGCTAATGAAGTTCACATCTTGTAGCAAGGAGGCATTCTTCGCGACAACGACCGAGGCACCGTGTTCGATCAAGTGACGGACAAGTAAAGCGAAAGCTTGCGCGCTTTCCTTCGCGAGCGGACCAACACTGCTGAGACCGATGCGAAGATTTGCGATGCTGGCGCTTTGACGGGCAGCGGCGGTGCTGGTGACAGGCTGTTGCGCGAACCAATCATGCACACGTGTGGTGACGGCATCGATGCCACCATCAAGCTGGATGCTGGCCCAGCCGAACTTGGTGAGGTCAGCGCCCGCTGCGCCCAAATACTGGCGCATGGTGTCGTTGTGCGTTTTCTCGCAACCATGCTCCAGCAGCAGCGCCTGGCTCACGCTGGGATGCAGGAGATAGCCTGCCATGGTGCGTTCCAAAATATCGATGGCTTCACCGGAGACACCACAGCCTTCCGTGTGCGGCAAAGTGACGAAGCGCGGGGCATTCGCGGGATTCAACTGAGCATCGTGATTCAGCTTGTCCGCGATCATCAAGGACACTTGCGCCGCGCAGAGGCTGGTCGGCTGGATCAAGCGGACGCTACTCGTGGCCAGATGCGAGCCGACAGGCAGGGCGGCAAAGGTCGTGGGGAGATTCAAGCTGGCGAGCTCTGCGGGTGCATGTGCAGTCAGTGAGATCGGTTTGCCGGAGAGTAATGGAGTGAGCTCGTAAGTGGGGACTTTCGGTTGCTCCGTCTGTTGCCATTCACGCCAGAGCTGGACCTGTGCGTGACCAGCACGTTCACCAGCGGTGCGTTCACCCGACGCGACACGGATAGTTTGCTCGAAAGCTTCGTTGCCGAGCGATTCAAAGGATTCACCATCGAGATAGCGACCGGCGTTTATATCCATCTCCTTCGAGAGCAGGCGAAAGCGATTGCTGTTCGTCATGATCTTGATGGTGGGTACGAAGGGAAAGTTCGTGATGGAGCCGTTGCCGGTGCTGAAGAGCGTGAGGTTGCAGCCGGAAGCCATCTGGCCCGCGACGCTTTCGAGATCGTTGCCGGGACTGTCCATGAAATAGAAGCCGGGCTCGGGCATCGGGTGGCCGTAATCGATCACGTAATCGAGCCGTGTATCCGGCGCTTTCTTGTGGCTAGCACCGATGGACTTGATGGCGATGTTGTAGAGACCGCGATAGAGATTGCCGCCGCTGGGATTCGTCTGGGAGCTGGCACCGTGCCAGCGCACACGTTCTTCAAAGCGGGTGATCTTGCTGAGGAATGCCTTGGCCGTGCGGAGATCGCGGACATTGCTGAGCACATAGGATTCCGCGCCGACCAGTTCATCCGTCTCCGCGAGATTCGCCTTGCCGCCGTTGCGTATGACTTCATTCACGATGAAACCTTCCAGCGGATTGCCGGAGACACCGGAGAAGGCATCGGACCCGCCGCACTGAAGCGAGAGATTCAAGTGGCGGATGGGCTGGGGTGTGCGTTCCAGCTTTTCGGCTTCAGGAATCCACGAGCGGACCAGCTCGGCGCAGCGACGCAGTTCATATTCAATGCTGCCAAGCAAAGTGTGAAAATGATGCGGGACATCAGCGAGCGGGTAGTGATTCGCTTGCGCCCAGGCTGCGAGGACACGGTTATTCACGGGCTCGGTGCCGTAATCCACCGCGAGCACGGCGGCGACGTTGCTGTGCGTCATGAAGCCGGTGAGCGTGCGGAGGATGAGATCGTAATTGTTCGGGCGATGCTCCCCGCCGCCTTCCGTGTGAGCGACTGCGACGATGCCGTCCAGATTTTTGCACCCAGCAGTCGCGGACTTGAGACGTTCTTCCAAGGCGCGCACGAAGCTGGCGGTGCGGGAGCTGGTGCCGAGCAGGATGATGTAATTGCGCGTGCCTGCGCCGCGATTGCCGGGACGGGCATAGCCCATAAAGGTACGCGGCTTGGGCACAAGCGGGATTTGCTGACCGGGCCGGAAGCTGGCTTCATCCAGGGTATAGGGCTGGAAGTAGTCGCGGAAATTCGGTGCTGTGGGTAACGCGAAATCGAGGCGACGCGATTGCAGTGCGGTGAGCATCATCTCGTTGCAGAGATAATCACCGGGTTGCAAGGTCATGGTGGCGAAGCCGAACGGGAGTCCCCAAGAAAGCAGTTTTTCACCCGCAGCGATGGGCGCGATAGCGAAGCGGTGCCCCTCCAGTACGGTCTGACGGATGGTGAGCGGCTGACCGCGAAAATCTATGAGCGTGCCAGCATCGAGACGTTGCGAAGCGATGGCGACGTTATCGCCCGGGGCGGGCAGGCGACCGGCGCGATGAAATGGCAAAGCGTTGTTCATGGACAGGCCCCGCGCGCAAGGGCCGGGGTTGCGGCATCAAGTTGGGATGAAGGGCGGGTTTTGTCGAGCGGTTAGGGATGAGAAAGGAATTCCCAGTAATGGTTTTGTGCAAAGCTGGACTAACTTTGCTCAGGGGATTTGCTGTGGATGAGACATCCGCGCTCCACGGGTTGAGCAAAGGCTCCGCACCACCTTCCCTTAATGATTCATCAAAGCAACTGGCGTTTACTGCTTCGCCAGTTGTTTTTGGCCGAGGCAGTAGAGTTTGGCGTTGGTGCGCACAAAGATATTGCTACCAGCGATGGCGATGGTGGAGCGGGTGGTGTCATCGGTGGGATCGCCGAGGGTGGCGGTGTGGAGCACTTCACCATTGGCAGTGTTCAGTACGGTCACCTCGGCTTTGAAGTTCATGGTATACACTTTGCCATCGGCGACGGTGGGTGAGGATTCATACTTGGCGCGGCCGGGCAGTTGGGTGGTCCACTTGATCTTGCCAGTGGCAGCTTCCACGCGGGAGAGCGTCTTGGCACCGTCACTGAGCACGAAGAAATCTCCCTCGGCAAAGGCGGGCGTCGGGACATCCGAACTGACAGGGCCGGCACGTTCGCTGCGCCAGGCGATGGCGGAATCCGGCAGTTTGCCCGAGTCGCCGAGTTTCACGGCGAAGACGGGTTCCTTCTTCGGCGCACAGGCGAGGGCGATGCCGGCACCGGCGACAGGTGTAGGTACGAGCCGCCAGTGGGTGATCTTGGCCTCATTCCACGTGCCCCAGCTCCAGAGGATGTTGCCGTTTTTGGGGTCATGGCCGCTGATGTAATCGCCACCGGCGATGAGGAGTTGTTTCTGGCCGTTGTGTTCGTAGGGCACAGGGGTGGAGAAGGCTTCCTTTGATTCGGACATCGCATCATCAGGGCGGACCTTGCGCCAGAGTTCCTTGCCGGTCTGGGGCTCGAGGGCGAGGAGATAGGATTCATTCGGGCCATCGGTGCGGCCGCGGCCATTCACGGGTACATCGCGCTGGAGCACCTGCATGTAGAGGGTGTTCTCGTACAGCACGGGACTGGTGGAGAACGTCCAGAGGAAGGCGAACTGGCCGTAGTCTTTCTGGATGTTGCGTTGCCAGAGTTTTTTACCGTCCAAATCGAAGGTGGCGAGGTCGCCATTGCCGTAAAAGAAAACGACGATCTTGCCGTCGGTGACGGGGGATGGAGAGGCCTGGTTGGAGCGGTTATCCTGCTGGATGCCAATGCCGACTTCATGCCTCCAAATCTCTTTACCGGTCTGGCGATCGAGACAGATGGCCAGTAACGCCTTGGTGCGGGTATCGAGGGAGGAGACGAAGACTTTAGTTTCCCAGATGATGGGCGAGGCGGCGCTGGGGCCGGGGAGATTGGCGGCCCAGACCACGTTTTCCGTGGTGGAGAATTTGACGGGCAGGTTTTTGGCCGGAGAGGAGCCGTCGTAGTTGGGGCCGCGCCAGTTGGGCCAGTGGGCGGCCTCAAGCGAGACGGTGGCGAACGCGGCGAGGGCCAGTACAAATCGGCCGAGAAAATTGTTCATGCGGTTCATGGTCGCACCAAAATTGATGATGATGAGACAGGAAAAATAATGCCAGTGTTCAAAGTTCAAAGCTCAAAGTTCAATCGGGCAGTCTCAAAGTCCGGGGCCGAAGTATTTTTGGAAGCAGGCGAAGACGAGGAAGCCGCTGCCGAGGATGAGGGCGAAATACAGGATGACTTTCAGGGTTTCGGTTGCGTTGTCGTCGGCACCTTCGGGATCTTGCCAGAATTTTACGCGACCATCAGCCGGTTCTGAACGGGAAAAGAGGCAGTGGAGGAAATCGTGCCAGTCATCGAAGAAATCGTGAAAGAACAGGGCGGCAGTCAGGAGGGCGACAGCGATGGCGATGGCAAGGATCATTTCTTTTCCGGCAAACTAACGATGTTCAAAATGTGCTGCGGATCACGGTCAGGGACATGCTTGAAGGGGAATATTTCCTGAATGGGATGAGATGGCGAGCGGATTTATGGCCGGGTGAACCGGTGGTCTTGGAAGCGATTTGCAAAGCGTTGGAATGTCAGCCGGGAGATACTTTGGAATACAGAAACTAGGAGGCCCGGCGAACTCCATAATTCTTCAATTGGCGGGTTTCGCAGCGCGGCTGGCCGATTGAAGAAAGGAAGCTGCTGGCTGCTGGATATGTGGAATCAGTGGAGGCAAAACGGGGAACGCTGGGCATCAAGGAAAGCCCGGTGTTCATCCGGTAGCGGCAGCATCAGGAGGTCTTGGCCGGTTCGCCGGGGGCTGGGGCGGCTGGCTTGGGAGAGGTGTTTTTGCCACCGAGAATCTTGAACATCACGATGCCGCAGTCAGGGCAGGTGCCTTTGATGGCCTTGCGACCATTTTTCATGACTTCTTCCACAGCATTGGCGATTTCTTTCTTCGCCTTGCATTTTACGCAGTAGCCCTCAGCCATAAGTCTGTCAGCGTTGCGGTTCGAAAACCCGTTATTGCCCGGTAGTAGGAGCTTAGGGAGGGGGGGGAGGGGGCGTCAATCTGTAAAAGCGGACGGCAAGGCATGAAATATGCAAGAATAGCGTTTCGCTAAGGTGACTTGGCGAGGGGCTCGCGCTTTGCAACCTCTTCCATGACAGAAGGATGCCTGCCTGTGACGACTTTCTGGCGAATACCTTTGCACTGAATTGACTCCCGCTCTGGTTCCTTTAGGTTTCGCGCATGATTATCGCTCCTTCGCTGCTGGCAGCGAATTTTGGCAAGTTTGCCCAAGAGGCAAGCCGCACCGGGAAGGCCGGAGCGGATTGGCTGCATCTGGATGTGATGGACGGGAATTTCGTGCCGAACATCTCTTTTGGCCCCGAGGTGGTGCGCCGCATCGACGAAGCCAGCGAGACTTTTCTGGATGTGCATCTGATGTGCCAGAAGCCGGAGATTCTGTTCGATGCGTTCGTGAAGGCGGGGGCGGATCTCATCACCATCCACGTGGAGCTGGGTGACCGGGTGGAAGGGCTGATCTGGAAGATCAAATCGTTGGGCAAGAAAGTCGGCTTGGCGGTGAATCCGCCGACGAACATCGCGCTGGCAGAGCCTTATCTGAAACAGATCGACCTGTTGCTGGTGATGACGGTGAACCCGGGGTTTGGCGGGCAATCATTCATCCATGAGTGTGTGCCGAAGATCCAGCAGGCAGCCGAATGGCGCCGGGAAAAGGGGCTTAAGTATCACATCGAGGTGGATGGTGGCATTACGTTGCAGACGGTGACGGAATGTGCGCGTGTGGGGGCGGATACATTTGTGAGCGGCACGGGACTGTATGGGCAGCCGAGCCTCTCTAAAGCGATCCGCAAGATGCGTCTGCTGGCGGAGAAAGCCGCCGAAGAGGGACCGGGCGAGGGAACGCAGCTCGGCCTGATCTGATGACAGTTCGGCACTGGAGATTTCCAATATGGCAGCAATCAAGTTCGGGACGGATGGATGGCGGGCGGTCATCGCCGAAGATTTCACATTCGAGAACCTTAGCCGCGTGGCGCAGGCGACGGCAGATTACTGGAAGGCGAATCCTATCGCGGGCACGAAGAATGTGGTGGCCATCGGGTATGACCGGCGATTTCTTTCCGATCAATTCGCAGAGCGCGCGGCGGAGATCATCGCGGGCAATGGCTTCGAGGTCATTCTGAGCGATAGTCCGGTGCCGACGCCCGCGGTGTCTTACGCGGTGAAGCAGGGGAAGTGCATCGGCGGCATCATGCTCACGGCGAGCCATAATCCGGCGATCTTCAACGGGTTCAAACTCAAAGGTCATTTCGGCGGTTCTGCCGAGCCGACGATGTGCAAAGCGGTCGAGGGCTTGCTGGATAAATCACCAGTGCAGGCCATCGGACTTGCGGATGCAGTGAAGGCGAAGAAGGTCCGCAAGGTGAACATGCGGCAGCCGCTGTATCAGGCGGTGAAGAAACTGGTGGATTTTGATCTCATCGCAGGTTCGAAATTGAAGTTCGCGCATGAGGCGTTGTTCGGCGTGGGAGCCGGTTGCTTCGATGAATTGCTTGCCGGAACGACGTGCAAAGTGACAACGATCAATGCGAAGCATGATCCGTTCTTCGGCGGCATCAACCCGGAGCCGGTGGAGAAGAATTACACGTTCAGCCAGGCGTATCTGAAGAAGCATCCGCATGACATCTGCTTGGTGACCGATGGGGATGCGGATCGCGTTGGCGGCATGGATGGGAAGGGGAATTATCTCTCCACGCACAATCTCATCTGCCTCTTGCTGCGTCATTACGTGGTGAATCGTAAGGCGACTGGCAAGGTGGTGAAGGCGCTCACGACGACGTCCATGGTGGACAAGATGTGCGCGAAGTATGGCCTGGAACTGGTGGAGACGGGGGTGGGTTTCAAATACATTGCGTCAGAGATCATCAAGGGCGGGGTGTTGCTGGGCTTTGAAGAGAGCGGTGGCATCGGGTTCCCGGGACACATCCCGGAGCGGGATGGGATTCTTGCGGGCTTGATGCTGCTGGAGATGCTGGCGACGGAGAAGAAGTCGGTGGGCGCGTTACTGGCGACGTTGGAGAAGGAATACGGGCCGCATCGCTATGCGCGGATTGATACGCATTTCCCCTTGGAGAAAAGGGCGGCGTTGATGGAGTTCTGCGCGAAGAATCCACCGGGGAAGTTGTTGGGCTCGAAACTGAAAGATGTGAAGGCGTTCGATGGCGTGAAGTTCATCGCGGAGGATGGCGCGTGGCTGATGCTGCGTGGTTCAGGAACGGAGCCGATCTTGCGGATCTATGCGGAGGCGAAATCGGATGCGGATGCGCAGAAGCTGTTGAAGCTGGGGGTGGCGATGACGAAGAAGGTGTGATTAAAGCCCTAAGTCCATTCGTTGAGGTAATCGTCCTTTCCATGCGCGGCCTGTAAGCTTTTTATACTCATCAGCTAGCGCATCCATGAAAGGACCATCGTAGGAGTTTTCGCTGCGATGTGAACATCTCATGTTTGCTATGTGCTGCTCGATTCTAGTGGTGAGAGCAGCTTCACCACGTTCGGCAAACTTAGCGGCAAGTATACCTAGCATAGCTTTAATTTCCCTGCAGTTTCTGCTCCATTCCGGCGTGTTTTGAAGTCGGTTGCCTTTTCGAACTTCGCTACGAATTGCGTTACGCTCGGCTTTTAGATAATTAAGAGTAGCGTTTGCTTCCCATACAGTCACGCCGCTCCAATCTGGTTTAGAATTCCGTAAAATACCTAAAACCTTGTTAGCCGCTTCTTCTGTTTGTGTTAGAGCCATAGCTTCCATCGAATCTGGAGATAGTCATTTTGTTCGTCAATCATGCTCAAATATTTAAATCGTTTTGAGAGAGTTGCTTTTCCGGCTTGTTTCAGGCGTTGTCTCGATTAGAAAGGCGGTTGGCAATTTTGCATAGTTTTGAGAAACTTTCTATTTGGTTAGAAGCCATCTCATAAATGAGGGCTTGTACTTTTAACGATAACGTACAAGCTCGGGGATGGATTTGACCGATGAGCAATGGGCGAAGATTGAAAGCGTGTTGTTGCCGGACCCCGTACGTGCGGA